>JADZAF010000204.1 GCA_020852755.1 Bryobacterales bacterium | reverse complement strand
CAAAGCTGTCCCGCCGGGACTTCGCTCCGCTGCTCCAGGTAGGCATCGTACATCAGCCTGTAGCGCCGGAGAATACCCGCCTCCGTGGAACCGGGGGGAGGGGTCTGCAATACCCGTCCGGGCAGCGGGAACTCAACCTGCCTCGCTTCGAGGCAGTGAAACGGAGGTTGGCCGAGTTCGTCGGTAGCCTGGGCGGATACCGGAGGAACCGGTACGAAGACCTGCCGGAAACCGTGCGCGAGAAGATAGCAGATGCCTGGGGCCGCTCGTTCCAGGCATGGGACTACGCCGTGTAGGAGCCAGGCGGACTGAGGCCGATGGCGAACATCGTGTTCTTCGTCTTTCCCGAGGAGGGACATGCCTGCGCCAGTTTTGGCATCGCCTCCCGGCTGGCTCGCCGGGGACATCGCATCTACTATGCGACGGTGGCCGATCTTGAGCCACTCGTCCGCCGGCAGGGCTTTGGCTTCATTCCCATCCTGGACGAGCAGTTTCCCCGTGGAGCGCTGGCGGCGCCGGGCCCGGGATCGCTGCTCAGCCGGCTGAGGGAGGAGCGCGCGCGCACGAGATCTGCAGCCCGGTACTGGTTTGGAGAGCAGATACGGGAGAGGCTGCTGTCGG
Organism: Bryobacterales bacterium; assembly: GCA_020852755.1. Taxonomy (GTDB): domain Bacteria; phylum Acidobacteriota; class Terriglobia; order Bryobacterales; family Bryobacteraceae; genus JADZAF01. The sequence continues at coordinate 16,936 of JADZAF010000204.1, read as the reverse complement.
TGCAGCCGGACCTGGCCATCGTGGATTACATGGTCGGCCACATCGCCCTCGTGGCCAGGCGATTCGGCGTTCCGGCCATCCTGACCGGCGCCACCCTCCCTCAAACCGGGGACGGCCTGCCGCCCTTGACCAGCGCCCTCACACCCGAAGCCGCCTCCCGGCATCCGCTGTCCCTGTGGCGCGCGTGGGCAGTGGTTCGGGCCCGGGCTTTCCCGCAGGACGTTTGGATGCGCGTGCGACCTTCCGGCCCGCACTGGATCTGCCGGAGCTGATCCTGTCCACGCCGGAATTCGATTTCCCCCGGCCGCCCCGGCCGCAGCGTCACTACCTGGGGCCCTGCCTGAGCCGGCGGCCGGCGGGTGGCGACTTCCCATGGCACCGGGTCCTCGATGACAGGCCCCTGGTCTATTGCGCGCTGGGCAGCCAGGTGTCGCGCTACCGCCTCGGCCCCAGGACCCTTCACGCGGTGATCGAGGCTTTCGCCGGCTGGCCCAGGTTCCAGTTGGTGGTCGCGGTGGGCAGCCATTCTCCATTGGAACAGTACGCCTCGGCCGACCCGAGCACCGTGGTGGTCCCCTGGGCCCCTCAGATCGAGGTCCTTCGGAAAGCATCGGTGATGATCGGCCACGCAGGCTTCAGTTCCGTAAAGGAGTGCATTGCCTGCGGAGTGCCGATGGTACTCTTCCCGTTCCTGCGGGACCAGCCTGGTAATGCCGCGCGGGCCGCGGATCACGGACTGGGAGTGGTGTGCAGCCCGGCCGACGCGACTCCGGGAAGGGTCCGGTCACTGGTCGAAACCGTCTATGACAGCCCGGCCTTCAAGGAAAGGGCGCAGGCTATGGGCGCGCGTTTCCGGCAGGCCGATGCTTCCGATGCGGCGGCTGAAACGGTGGAGCGGTACTTGCCCGCCACCTCTCCTGCCGCTGGACGCGAGATTCGGGGCGAGGGCTGGAAATCCTGAGATGGGTGCGCGGGGCCGGAGTTTCGCAGCACTGATCGTTGTGCTATGAACAAAGAGACTCGGGAGGAGGAGAGGATGGACCGGAAGAAGGCAAGCGACTACCCCCAGGAGCTTCTGAACCTGTTTGACCGGTACGTGCACGGCGAACTGGACCGGCGTGGTTTTCTGGAAGGCGCCAAGCAGTTCGCCACCGGCGGCGTGACCGCCGCCGCTATCTGGGAGAGCCTGCGCCCGAATTACGCCTGGGCCCAGCAGGTCCCCAGGGACGACAACCGCATCCGAACGGAATACGCCACCGTACCTTCGCCGGAGGGTAACGGCAGCATTCGCGGCTATCTGGTCCGGCCCGCCAAGGACATGGGAAGGCGTCCCGGCGTCCTGGTGGTCCATGAGAATCGCGGCCTCAATCCCTACATCGAAGACGTGGCGCGCCGCCTGGGCACGGAGAACTTCATCGCTTTCGCGCCCGATGGCCTCACCAGCGTGGGCGGCTATCCGGGCGACGACGAAAAGGGCGGACAGGCCTTCCGGAAGGTGGACCGGGAGAAGATGACGGCCGATTTCGAGGCGGCCGCGCGCTGGCTCAAGGCCCGCCCGGACTGTTCGGGAAAGATCGGCGTGGTCGGCTTCTGCTTCGGCGGCGCTATCGCCAATACCCTGGCCGTCCGGATGGGCGCCGACCTGGCGGCGGCCGTGGCTTTCTACGGCGGCGCCCCGCCGGCCGCCGAGGTGCCGAAGATCAAGGCCGCCGTCCTGGTGCACCACGGCTCCATGGACACCCGGCTGGTGGCCGGGTGGCCGGCCTACGAGGAGGCCCTCAAAGCCAACCGCATCGCCTACGAGGGGTACGTCTACGAAGGCGCGCAGCACGGCTTCCACAACGACACCACCCCGCGCTACGACGAAGCCGCCGCCAAGCTCGCCTGGAAGCGCACGCTCGACGTCCTGAAAAAGCACCTGCAGAGCTGAGGAGCGGGCCTGCCGTTTCGGCCGGAGCCGTTTCCTGTGCGGAACCGCACGGCTCTTGGCGCGCGTGGCTTGCCAAGGCAATACGGGCGTGCGTATTATGGGGCGTGGGCAGAAAATCGCTCCGCGAAGACCTCCTCAACGCCGGATTCGATCTGGTCTGGACCCGCGGCTACACAGCGGCTTCGGTTCGCGATATCGCCGCCCTTGCCAGGGCGCCGCAAGGTTCCTTCACCAACCACTTCCGATCCAAGGAAGAGTTCGTCGGCAACGTTCTCGACAGGTACTTTGACTATGTGCGCGGCCTGGTGCTGGCCGGATTGCAGGATTCCACTACCCCTCCCGCCGAAAGGCTGAACCGCTACTTCGAGATCATCACTGAAAAGCTCGCCGCGGCCGGATATGCCCGCGGCTGCCTGGCGGGTAATCTCGCCGCCGAAGTCTCGCCGCAAAGCGAACGGATCCGCGAACACCTGGCTCGGATCTTCGCCGAATGGACCCATGCTTTCGCGAACTGCGTGCGGGACGCACAGGCCGCCGGTGAAATCAGGAACGACCTGGCGCCGGAACAAATCGCCGAATTCCTGCTGAATTCGTGGCAAGGCGCCATGCTGCGGATGAAGGTGGACCGCAGCCGGAAGCCGCTGGATACTTTCCGGGCCGCCGTCGCCGCGACTCTGCTCAGAAAGGAACTTGGATGACCGAACAGAAGCGTGTTCAGGTTCTCGATTCACACATGTCGTATGTAGAGGAAGGCGCCGGTCCGGCAGCCCTGTTCCTGCACGGCAACCCTACCTCTTCCTTCATCTGGCGCAAGGTCATTCCGTACCTGGCATCCACCTGCCGGTGTATCGCGCCGGACCTGATTGGATTCGGAAACTCGGGCAAACCGCCGATCGGCTACCGCTTCTTCGACCACGTGCGATACCTCGATGCATTTCTCGAAGTGCTGGGCATCCGGAGCGTGCTCATGGTCGCCCAGGATTGGGGCACGGCGCTGGCATTTCACTACGCCGGTCGCTTCCCCCTCCGCGTCAGGGGGCTCGCGTTCATGGAGTTCATTCGACCCATGCGCGACTGGGACGAATTCCACCAGCGTCCGGAAGCCCGCGCGCTGTTCCAGGCGTTCCGTGCCGCGGGTACCGGCGAGCGGCTGATCCTCGAACAGAACGTTTTCATCGAGCGCGTGCTGCCGGGTTCCATCCTGCGGACCCTCAGCCCGGAGGAGATGAACGCCTACCGCGCTCCCTTCGCCGAGCCTTCTTCCAGGAAGCCCATCCTGGCGCTGCCCCGTGAGTTGCCGGTCGCAGGAGAACCCGAAGACACCTTCCGGGTGCTGGAGCGCGATCACAGCGCGCTCCTGTCGTCTACATATCCGAAGCTGCTCTTCTTCGGTGATCCGGGCGCGCTGATCTCGCCGCCTCTGGCTCGCCAGTACGGGCAGCGGCTGGCAAACTGTGAAACGGTGGAACTGGGCCCGGGAGCCCACTACCTGCAAGAGGATCACGGCGAGACCATCGGACGCCGTCTGCGCGCCTGGGCCGGCCGCATGGCGTGGGACGCAGGACCTCGGAAACGGTTCCGGACGGCGTAGCGGCGGCAGAAGCGGCCGCGGCCGCTCTCACGGCTCCAGCGAGAAGAATGCCACCCCCGGTCGACGGCCCGGCAGGCTCGTTCGCCGCGGAAGGCCTCCGCCTGTCACCTGATATCATCAATCCTTATGGTTTTGTCGGATGTAGATATCAGGCGCTACATCGAGCAGGGCCGGATCCGCATCACGCCGGAACCGGAGCCCGACCAGTTCGGCAGCTGCTCGGTGGATTTCCGTCTGGGCAGCGAGTTCAGCCTCTTTGAGCACAGCCGCTACCCGTACATCGACCTCAAGAGCAAAGTCTGCCTCCAGGACCTGATGCGCACCGTCACCGTTCCGCCCGGCGAGGCCTTCGTGCTGCAACCCCGCGAGTTCGTCCTGGCGATCACCCACGAAACACTGGAACTGGATCGCGACGTTCTGGGCCGCCTGGAGGGACGTTCCAGCCTGGGGCGGATCGGCGTGATCGTGCACGGCACCGCCGGCCTGTTCGATCCCGGCTGGATCGGCAAGGCTACCCTGGAACTCAGCAACCTCAGCCGCGTGGCCGTGGCCCTCTATCCCGGCATGCGCATCTGCTCCTTCACCTTCGAGCAGTTGTCCTCCCCGGTGGCCGTCTCCTACCGCGACAAGCCCGGCAACAAGTACGCCGGCCAGACCCACCCGCTGGCCAGCCGCCTGGCCGGCGAAGTGGCCGGGCAGGACGAAAGGAAGAACCCATGACCTCGCGCGAGCGCGTTCTCGCCGCCGTCGCCCACAAGGAGCCGGACCGGGTCCCTATCGATCACGGCTCGATGCGCTCCACCGGCAGCATGGCCATCGCCTACAACAAGCTGAAACGGCATCTGGGAGTGGAGCGCCCCACCTACCTCTACGACCTGATCCAGCAGCTGGCCCTGCCGGACGACTGGTTCCTGGAGCGCTTTCACGTCGACGTCATCGACCTGGGCCGCGCCTTCACCGCCTCCAGCGAGTGGCAGCCCTGGACGCTGCCGGATGGCTCGCCCGCCCTGGCTCCCGGCTGGTTCCGGCCGGAGCGGAGCAACGGCGACCTGCTGGCCCGCGATTCGAAGACCGGTATCGTCATCGGCAAGATGCCGTCCGGAGCGCTCTACATCGATCAGTGCTACTGGCCGCTTTCCGCTTCTGACGGCCTGGACAACTACGAGCCGCTCGAGGAGAAGATGGGGCTGGTCACCTGGGCCGCCCTCGGCACCATGCCGTTCGATGTCCCCCTCAGCGATGAGCGCCTGGAGCAGATCGCCCGGGTGGCGCATTGCGTGCACGATACCACCGGCTACGCCGTCTCCCTGGCCGTCGGCTGCAATCTTCTCGAATGGAGCCAGTTCCTGTTCGGCATGGAGAACACGTTCCTCTACATTGCCGGGGAAAAGAAGAAGTACGCGGCCTTCCTGGACCGCCTCACCGAGATTCACCTGGCCAAGCTGGAGCGCATCCTGCCCAAGCTGCGGGGCGCGCTGGACATCCTGGTGGTGGGGGACGACCTGGGCATGCAGAGCGGGCCGCAGATGTCCCCGCAGTGCTACCGGGAACTGTTCTTCCCCCGCCACAAACGCATCTACGAGCGCGCCCGGCAGCTGAGCGGGGCGCACATCTTCCTGCACTGCTGCGGAGGCGTCTATCCGCTGATCCCGCACCTGATCGAAGCGGGAGTGGAGATCCTGAATCCGGTGCAGACCAGTGCGCGGAACATGGAGCTCGAGCGGCTCAAGCGCGAATTCGGCCGCGACCTGACATTCTGGGGAGGCGGCTGCGATACCCGCGATGTCCTGCCCCACGCCACGCCGGACCAGGTAAGAGATCACGTCCGTCGGCGCCTGGACATCCTGATGCCTGGCGGCGGCGTGGTCTTCGCCCAAGTGCACAATGTGATGTCCGACGTGCCCCCGGAGAACTTCCAGGCCATGCTCGAAACCGTGTATGAGTGTGGCCGGTATCACTGAAACGAGTGGCCTCCGGCGTGCTTCTATCTAAGTGGAAGGAGGGGCGATGCCATTCGAACAATTCAGCGCGCAGCTTTTCCTGAGGCTGGCCGAATTCGTGGTCTGGGCGGAGCAGCATCGGGACATCGCGGCCCGGTATCCGGAACTCGCCCGCCTGCACGACCAGTCCGCGCAGGTCCTGGCGGCCGCCGCTCGGGAATAAAAGGGGACAGAGGGATTTGTTCGGCAGGAGCCAACGGCTCCTTGCGAACCACTGAGTCCGGTTCTCAGGCGATAGCCGGAACCACGATGCTGCAAGCGTGGCTTCGTGTCTCGGCTGCCGCTGAGGGTCGGAGCACGACCGGGATTGCACGTTCCCGGCGCATACGCCCTGCCGCGGTGAGCAAGCGGCGCATTCGATTCTCCCGCGCTGGCCTGAGCGGAATGCAGGACCCGCCGCGCGCCGGGCAAAGTCAGACGTCTGCGAACAGAAGGCGCCCTCCTGCAACGCCGTCGCAGTTGCTGCATCAGCACGGATCCACAGTTTGCGGCAAAGGCCGCCGGCATCGTCGGCCTCTGCCTGGATCCGCCCGGGAATGCGGTCATTCTCTCGTTTGACAGGAAGCCGCATCGCCGCCTGCATCGAAAACGCGGTTCCATCTGAATGGACTGAGCGGACGCGCCGAACGTCCATCCCCGCCCATCGTGCGCCGACCTGCGCAACTCAGTGCCAGGCTGAGCCGGTTGAGAACCGGCTGCCGGCCAGCCGCCGGAAGTTTCTGAAAGCTGTGTGGCGGGCGGCCCGGCTGCCCCACGTGGCCTCCCACTCTGCCGCAACGCGAAAGGCAGGCACAGTCGCGCGGCGGTTTTCCGAAGCTCCGGGCCGAATTCCATCCGGACCCTCGAACAAATACAACCGGAAATGTTCCGACTGGATGTACAATCGATTCGGGATCGGAAAATCCTGATTCCGCAAGGAGTCGTCATGCCATTCGCTCGAGTCATGTTCCTGATCGCGGCTGTCACGCTCGCTTCCGGACTGCTGTCGGCGCAGTCCGTCGATATCACGGAGTACAGCGGCGTGGCGGGCGCCACTGCCATCACCGCGGGCCCGGACGGGGCCATGTGGTTCGTCGAGAATATCGGCAAGATCGGCCGGATCTCCACCTCGGGAGCCATCACCGAGTTCGCCCTGTCCAACCCCCAGGCCGGCCCGAGGGCCATCACCGCCGGGCCCGACGGGGCGCTTTGGTTCACCGAAGGCAGCGCGACCGGCAACAAGATCGGCCGCATCACCACGACCGGGACCATCACCGAATTCGCCATTCCCACCGCCAGCGCCAGCCCGTTCGGCATCACTACCGGCCCGGACGGCGCCCTCTGGTTCACGGAAAGCTCCGGAAGCAACAGCAAGATCGGGCGCATCACCACGGCCGGGGCCATCAGCGAGTTCAGCCTGCCGTCTCCCAACCGCGGGCCCAACTTTATCACCGCCGGGCCGGACGGAGCGCTCTGGTTCACCGAGTATTGGGGCAACAAGATCGGCCGCATCACCACGGCCGGCGCCGTCACCGAATATGACATCCCCACCCCCAACTCCGGAGCGTTCGGCATCGCCGCCGGGCCGGACGGAGCGCTCTGGTTCACCGAGCAAACGGCCAACAAGATCGAGCGCATCACCACGGCGGGAGTCATCACGGAATACTCCGTGCCGACCAGCGGCGCCGCGCCGCTGGGAATCGCCACCGGGCCGGACGGAGCGCTGTGGTTCACCGAGCCCAACAAGATCGGGCGCATCACCACGGCCGGGGCCATCACCCAGTTTGTGCTTCCCACGTCCGGCACGCCCTACCAGATCGCGGTGGGGCCGGACGGAGCGCTGTGGTACGACAACACCACCCGGATCGGCCGCGCCCAGCTTCCCCAAAGCCGCTCCGGCGCCTTTTCGCACCTCGCCGCCGGCGCCGGCTGGACGACGGTCATCACGCTGGTGAACACGTCGCCCGTGCCGGTGCCGTTGACGGTCGTGCTGCGCGACGGCCTGGGCGGGACCATGACCCTTCCGCTCACCGTCACCCAGCGCGGCGTTTCCCAGAACATCACCGGGTCTTCCATCGCCGCCACCATCAGCCCGAATGCGACCCTGCTCATCTCCATGGGAGACCGCCTCACCGCGCTGCAAACGGGGTGGGCCGAGGTGTTGAGCACCGGCCCGGTCGGCGGCTTTGCGATCTTCCGGACTTCCCAGCAGGGCGGTATGGCTTCGGAAGGCACGGTCCCGCTGCAGACCCAGTTCCCCTACGCGCTCACGCTGCCCTTTGACAACACGGCAGGCTACGTAATGGGAGTGGCCCTCGCGAACCTCTCCGGCGCGTCGGCGACCATCGCCGTCACCGTCTGGGATGAAAGCGGCGCCCAGTTGGACGCCCCAGCCATCACCATTCCCGGCAATGGCCACACCGCGTTCGAACTTCCCCGCGAAGTCCCGCTCTCCGGCGGAAAGAGGGGGATCGTGCGCTTCCAGAGTTCGGCGATGGGCGGATTATCCGGCCTTGGGCTGAGGTTCAGCCCCTACCTGACCTTCACCTCGGTGCCGGTGATACAGTAGCGCGGTTCCTACCGCGGCGCCCGGACCTGCACCGGCTTCCTGCCGGCCGGCGCCGGAGAGAACAGGTCGCGCCCGGTCAGGCCCAGCTCCTTCACCATCTCACGGCCGTAGTCCAGGCTGCCGACCGCGGGGCCGTGCGCGTTGGAGCCGAAGGAGAACCGCACCCCGGCGGCGCGGGCCAGTTTCAGAAACTTCGGGCTGGGCAGGCGGTAGCGGGAATTGATCTCGATGGCCACGCGGTTGGCCGCCGCCGCCCGCGCGATGCGCTGCATGCGCTCCTGGGTCCACAACGACTCGGCCTGTTTCTCGAGTGCCTCGGGGAGAAACAACGGGTTCGCCAGAATGTCGATGGGCTCGCTCTCGATCACCTGGACGTTGAAGGCCGTGTAGCGCTCCATGAAATCCCGCGGGTCGTCGATGCGGGCCTCGGGAGTCCACAGGCGCACCAGGCTGCCGTCCTTCTCGGGAAAGGTGAGGGCGTCGGAGAGCACGTAGTCCAGGCGGGCCACCGCCCGCTTGCTGAAGGACTTCATCCAGTCCAGTCCCTCGGCCTGGATCCCCTTGAAGCAGGGCTTGCCTTCGAGCCGGGCGATGTAACCCTCCAGGTCCTGATCGCTGCCCAGCAGGCCTCGGTAGCGGTGTTTTTCGCGGTTGCCCGCGTGCTCGACCACTCCGAACTTCACGCCTTTGGAGCGGGAAATCTCCAGCAGGGCCTCGAGAGTGCCGACGGCGTCGATGTGGGCGTGGTAATCGACCAGGGCTTGCGGGGACTGGGCAACGGCGGGCGCCGTCAGAACGCCGCCGGCGGCAAGAAGCAGGCCGCGGCGGCTGAACGGGCGATCGGTGGGACGGTGCACCACCCGATGCTATACCCGGCTCGAGGCAGAGCGCAATGCGCCTCGTGCCCCGCTGCGCCCGCTACCCCGGGCGGCAGTCTCGACGCGCTCCGGCTATTCCTTCTTCAGCACCAGTTCGGTGCTCCAGTCGCCGCCTTCCGATTCCACCGTGACCCGCATCTCGCCCCCGGCCACCTTGCCTTTGACCAGCAGTTTCACCGGGTTGCCCTGCCACTCCGAAGCGACCGTCAAAGCAATGTTCTCGCCGCTCAGTTCGCCCTGAGTGATGGGGCGCGGCTCGCCGTTGGGCCCGGACATCGTTCCGCTCACCCTGGAGCCCTCGCTTCGGAGCTGGAAGACCACGTCGCGGCCGCTTTCTCCCATCACGCCCTTCCACTTGCCGGTCACATCCGCCGCACACCATGCCAGGGTCGCGCACCAGGCCAAGCAGGCAATCAAACCGCGCAGGCGCATCGCAATACCTCCTCCCACGGCCCGACAGCTTATCACAGCTTCGTTGGGGCAGAATCACCCGGTGCTAGAATATCGGTGTTTCACCTCAGGAGACCTATGAGTATGGGAAGAAGTCCTCTCGTGCTGTGCCTGGCGATCTGCTCCTCCTTTACCGCATGGTCCCAAACGGCCAATCTGGTCTGTTCCACCACCGCTGTTCCCGCTGCCGTCCATGCCGAGGGCCTCGCGGAAAGAATGGGAGATATCGTGCTGAGCTGTTCGGGCGGCTCGGGCACGCAATTTACGGGAAACCTCACGGTTTTCCTTTCCGTTAACGTCACCAACCGGGTATCGGCTTCCGGCTCGACCGACGCGCAGTTGACCGTCGATACGGGCGCGGGCCCGGTCCCCACCGGCGTGCCCGGACAACTGCTTTCCGCCACTTCGGTAGCGTTCCACGGCGTCGGGTTCACCCTGCCCGCCTCGGGCAGAGTGGACCTGCGCATCGGCAACCTGCGAGGCGCGGCCAATCAGGCTGGCGCAGACCAGCCCATCCAGGCCTTTCTATCCTTCAGCGCCCCGCAGGGGTTCTCCCTGACCAGCAGCCAGTTCACGGTGGCCCGCACCACCACGGGACTGCTGGCCACTTATGCCTCCACCGGCATTCCCTGCACGGGCTCCCCGCTGCCCGCCTCCATCAGTCTCGCCAGCCTGTTCTCCGCAGGCGCCCGCTTCGTCTCCACGCGGGTCACCGAGGGCTTCGCCGATTCCTTCCACAGGAAGACTCCGTACGACGATACCGGGGTGAGAATTCTGCTGCGCTATGCCGGGCTTCCTCCCGGAGCGCGCCTGTTCGTTCCCGACGCCGTGGCCGGTTCCAGCGCGCTGACTCCGACCTCCGGCGGCGACCTCGGCCTGCCGCAGTCCGGCGGCCGGTACGCTCCTTCCACGGCCGGTTCGCTGTTGCTGGCCCGGGTGGAAGGCGCCGGTGCGGACGGAGCGGGCGGCGCCCCGGTCTATACGCCCGGTCTGCCCGGCTCCGGCGCCGTGGCTTTCTCCAGCGCTGCCGAAGTTCCCCTCTCCAACGGAGCCGGCTTCGTGGTCTATGAAGTCGTGGACGCGAATCCGGGCGTGCTGGAGAGCGCCCAGTTCCCGACCTTCCTCGGCATTACCCAGGCGGCTGGAGGCGAGGCGGCCGTAGCCACCCTGCAAGTGTCCCTGGCGCCGGTTTCCAGCGCGCCCCTGGCCTCCGCTTCCGGGCCGGTGCCCCGCTTCGTCGCCGTTCCGCCGCCCTCGGACTGCCGGGTCCTGGCCGATTGCGACGCCGGCTATTTCCCCAGGCTGTTCGTCAACGCGCCCCCGCTGCGCTTTCAGGCCATCGCGGGCGGGGCCGGATGGCAGCCGCAATACGTGCAGGTCCGCAACGACGGGGGCGGCGTCATGAGCTGGAGCGCCTCGGTCGCCTACCAGGGCGGCTCGAACTGGCTCAGCGTCCACCCCGCCTCGGGAGTCAACAACGCCACCATCCGCATCGACGCCTTCCCGCAAAAACTCGCTCCCGGGACCTACCAGGCTTCCCTGACCATCGACGCGGGCCCGCTGGCGGGTTCGCGCAGCTTCCCGGTCAGGTTTGAAGTGGCCGGCCTGCCCGCGCTGGATCCGCCCGTGACCGTCGACAGCATCACCAACGCCGCCAGCCTGCTGCCCGGTCCCCTGGTGCCCGGATCGCTCGCCACCATCAAGGGGTCGAACCTGAGGGGTGAGAGCGTGGCCGTGACCTTCGACGCCCTGGCTGCCCCGCTGCTGTACACCAGCGCGGAGCAGATCAACCTCCAGGTGCCGCCGGATCTGGGTTCGAAGACGGAAGCCCAGGTGGTGGTGACGGTGGACGGACGCGCAAGCACGGCCAGGACGGTGGCCCTGGCTCCCGTGGCCCCCGCCATCTTCTCCAGCGGCGTCCTCAACCAGGACTACTCGGTGAACGGCGCCTCCGCGCCCGCTCCACTGGGGAGCGTCCTCCAGATCTTCCTGACCGGCCTGGTCTCCCCCCAAACCGGGCAGGTGCTGGTGAAGATCCACGACCAGGACAACCTGGTCCCGCTCTACGCCGGTCCGGCCCCCGGGCTGCCCGGCGTCCACCAGGTCAACGTGGCGGTCCCGCGGGATCTGCCCGCCATGACCACCGAAGTCGTTGTCTGTGCTTCCACGCAGGCCGACGCCGGCAAGCGTTTCTGCACCCCGCCGGCCCGGCTGACCGTGCGGTAAGCCGTGGAAACCCGGGGACGGACGAGACGGTTCCGTGCACGGATGGTCCGGCCCGTCCCCGGGTTCCCTCGCCCAACGGTCGCCCTGTGTGGGCTGGATCGCGCCTCTCCCCATCAGCGTCAGCCAAAGTCCTATAATGGAATTTTCTGGGTAGTGAAATTCTCCGCCTAAAAGGGTCTCCCGACGATGTCGATCACTGAGGTTTCTACGGCCGAATCCCGCCTTGGATCGGGCCGGAGAATCACGAACGATTTCAGCATCCAGGTGGCGACGGTCAACGGCTCTGGCAGCCAGACCGCCAATACCGTGCTGATGCGCGCCATCTTTCAAATGGGCATCCCGGTCTCCGGAAAGAACATGTTTCCGTCCAACATCGCCGGCCTGCCTACCTGGTTCACGATCCGGGCCAGCAAGGACGGCTACATCGGCCGCAAGAAGGAACTCGATTTCCGGGTGGCTATGAACCCGGAAACGGCCCGCGAAGACGTCATGAAGCTGGAAAGCGGCGCCGCGGCCCTCTACGACGAGCCGCTAAAGCTTGACGGCCTGCGCTCGGACCTGCATTTCTACCCGGTTCCGTTCGACAAGCTGGTGGTCCCGGTCTGTCCCGAAGCCCGCCTGCGCAAGCTCGTGCGCAACATGATTTACGACGGCGTGGTGGCGCAGTTGCTCGGCATCGAGATGGAGGAGGTCCGCAAGGCGCTCTTCAAACAGTTCGGCGCCCGGAAAGCCAAGGCCGCCGAGCTGAACTGGAACGCGGCGCGCACCGGCTTCGAGTTCGCCGCCCAGAACCTGCCCAAGAAAGACCCCTTCCGGGTGGAGCGGATGAACGCCACGGCGGGCAAGATCATCATCGACGGCAATGCCGCCACGGCGCTGGGCTGCCTCTTCGCCGGGGTCACGGTAGTGGCCTGGTATCCCATCACGCCCTCTTCCTCCCTGGTCGAGGCGCTGATCGGATACCTGAAGCGTTACCGCATCGATCCCGAAACCGGGAAGGCCACCTTCGCGGTGGTTCAGGCCGAAGACGAACTGGCCTCCATCGGCATGGTGCTGGGCGCCGGCTGGGCGGGAGCGCGGTCCATGACCGCCACCTCCGGTCCGGGGATTTCCCTGATGTCCGAGTTCGCCGGCCTGGGGTACTACGCGGAACTACCCGGAGTCATCGTGGACGTGCAGCGTGTGGGGCCCTCCACGGGTCTGCCCACCCGCACCATGCAGGGTGATCTGCTCAGTACGGCCCTGCTCTCTCACGGCGACACCAAGCACCCCATGCTGATGCCCTCCTCGCCCCGCGAGTGCTTCAGCATGTCCCAGGACGCCTTTGATCTGGCCGAGCGGTTCCAGACCCCGGTCTTCATCCTCAGCGATCTGGACCTGGGGATGAACAACTGGATGTCCGATCCCTTCGTCTACCCCGCCGAGCCCATCCAGCGCGGCAAGGTGCTGACCGCCCAGGACCTGGAGCGGCTGGGAGGCTTCGCGCGTTACAAGGACGTGGACGGCGACGGAGTCGGCTACCGCACCCTGCCCGCCACCCCGCACCCGGCCGCCGCCTACTTCACCCGCGGTTCCGGCCACAACGAGAAGGCCGGCTACACCGAGCGCGAGGACGATTACATGAACAACATGGACCGCCTGGCGCATAAATTGGATACCCTGCGCAGCTATGTGCCGGCGCCCCGCGTGGAGTACCGGGAGGCGGCTCAGATCGGGGTGATCTGCGCGGGCACCTCGCGCTACGCCACCGAAGAAAGCCGCGACCAGCTGCGCTCCGAGTACGGTGTGGAGACCAGCTACATGCGGCTCAAGGCCTACCCCTTCAACCACCAGCTGTCCGAGTTCATCCGGCGGCACGACCGGGTATACGTGATCGATCAGAACCGCGACGCCCAGCTCCTGGCCCTCATGCGTCTGGAGCTCGACTCCGAGGAGATCGCCAGGCTTCGCAGCGTGCGCTACTACGGCGGCCTGCCCATCGACGCCCGCACCATTACGGACGAGATCGTCCGCCAGGAGGAACTATGAGCACCACGGCAACCCTGCCCCCGAAAAAAGTGAACCGCATCGGCCTCGAGGTTCAGGCCTATAAGGGCGGCAAGACCACGCTCTGCGCCGGCTGCGGCCACAACGCCATCTCCGAGCGCATCGTGGAAGCCTTTTACGAGATGGGCATCGAGCCGTGGAAGGTGGCCAAGTTCTCCGGCATCGGCTGCTCCTCGAAATCGCCGGCCTACTTCCTGAATCAGGCCCACGGCTTCAACGGCGTGCATGGGCGCATGCCCTCGGTGGCTACTGGCGCAATCCTGGCCAACCGCCACATCCTGGGCATCGGGGTGACCGGAGACGGCGACACGGCTTCCATCGGCATGGGCCAGTTCATGCACCTGCTGCGCCGCAATCTGCCCTTCATCTACATCATCGAGGACAACGGCGTCTACGGATTGACCAAGGGGCAGTTTTCGGCCACTGCCGACCTGGGTTCGAAACTGAAGACCGGCGTGGTGAACGACCTGCCGCCCTTCGATTGCTGTGCGCTGGCGCTGCGCTGGGGCGCCACCTTCGTGGCCCGCTCCTTCTCCGGAGACAAGAAGCAGCTTTCGGCGATCCTGAAGGCGGCCATCGCCCATCGCGGGTTGAGCGTGATCGACGTGATCTCGCCCTGCGTGACCTTCAACGACCATGAAGGCTCCACCAAGAGCTACGCCTTCATGAAGGAGCACGACGAGCCGCTGCATGAAGTCGACTTCGTTCCCTCTTTCCTGGATATCAGCGTCGAGATCCCCGAGGGCGAGCTGCGCGAGGTCGCCATGCACGACGGTTCCCGCATCCGCCTCCGCAAACTGGCCCGGGATTACGATCCCACCAGCCAGATCAACGCCATCCAGGCTCTGCACGAAGCCGCGCAGAAGGAGGAGGTGCTGACCGGCATTCTGTACATCGCTACCGGCCAGCCGACCCTGATGGACATGCTCAACATGGACGACCAGCCGTTGGCCACGCTGCCCGAGTCCAAGGTCCGCCCGTCGCCCAAAGCCCTGGAAGAGATCATGGAAGAGCTTCGGTAGCGTTCCGCCCGGCGCTATCCGCGCAACCGCGCGCGCACTTAACAATTCTTTACACGGCCCTCTGAGGCGTTCGCTGTACTCCCTCCGGCGCCCGCGCCGTCGTTTAATAGAGTAGAAGCTCTCGATAGCGGATTTGGTGGTTCGCGGCCTTATCGGAGGAAGGCATGCCTCAGAGATTTCGGCGTTACTCCTTACTGTTCTTCGTCCTCGGCGGTATCTCGCTTTTCGCGCAGATCGTGCCGGGCCGGTACACGGTGATTCTTGACGATCCCCCGGTCTCGGGCCGCTACGCCGGCCGGGCCCGCATGCTCGGTTCCCCTGCCGCGGCTTACCGGCAACAGATCGAGGCCCGCCAGCAGGCCTTGATCGCCGGGTTGCGTTCCCGCAATTTCGAGGTGACCGGATCCGCATCGCTGCTGTTGAACGCCGTGTTCGTCAACGCCGCGCCCGGCCGTCTGCGCGAACTCGCCGCCATCCCCGGTGTGAAGGCGGTGAGACCCATGCGCCGCTTCAAGCCGTCCCTGAACGCCGCCACCCAGGTGATCAACGCAGCGGGCGCCTGGACCTCACTGGGCGGCGCCTTCAACGCCGGCAAAGGCATCAAGATCGGCATCATCGATTCCGGCATCGACCCCACCCACCCGGCCTTCGCCAACACCGATCTCGGCATGCCGCCCGGCTATCCCCTTTGCACGGCCGGACATCCGGAGGACTGCGCCTATACCAACAACAAGGTGATCGTCGCCCGCAGCTATGTCCGGCAGCTGGCTGTGGCCGCGGTTACCGATCCGGCCAACCCTGCGGCCCAGTCGCAGCCCGACGACTACTCCCCGCGCGACCGCATGGGGCACGGCACCGCCGTGGCCTCCACGGCCGCCGGCGAGAGCAACACCGGCACCGTCACCTTCACCGGCGCCGCGCCCAAAGCCTGGCTCGGCAACTACAAGATCGCGGGCTCGCCCGGCGTCAACGACGGGCCCACCGATGACGTTCTCATCCAGGCCGTTGAGGACGCCCTCAGCGATGGCATGGACGTCGTCAACATCTCCTGGGGAAGCCTGGCGGCCGGAGACTGGATCAGCGATCCCGTGGCCGTGGCCTTCGAGAACGCGGTGAAGGCCGGAATGATCGTGACGGCGGCGGCCGGCAACGAAGGCGACTCCGGAGCGTCCTATCCCTTCTACAATTCGATCAGCTCCCCTTCCACCGCCCCCTCGGTGATTTCCGTCGGCGCCAGCACCAACTCGCACTCCTTTGCTCCAAGCGTGAGCGTGGCCTCCGAAGGCGCTCCCGCCGGCCTTAAGAACCTGGCCGCGCTGCCCGGCAGTTCGACCTTCTATCCCTCGCGCATCGGCGCCAACGCAGCGCCGCTGGTGGACGTCACCCTGCCCCCCATCGGCAACGACGGACTGGCCTGCACGCCCCTGCCCGCCGGCTCGCTCTCCGGAGCCTTCGCACTGATCCAGCGCGGCGCCTGTCTGTTCGCCGACAAGGCCGCCAACGCCCAGGCGGCCGGCGCGGTGGGGGTCGTCTTCTACATGGCCGATTCCTCGCCGCTGATTTCACCCGCCACCGATAACGCCGTCGGCCCGGTGGTGATGATCTCGCTGGCCGATGGCGAGGCCCTCAGGAGTTACCTCCTTTCCCAGCCGCGCCCCCAGGTCGTCATCGATGTGGGCGGAATCGAGCGATCCTCGACCCCCAACTACCTGGGCTATTTCTCCTCGCGCGGTCCCACTCCGGACGGCCTGCTGAAACCGGAAGTTCTGTCGGTCGGCGCGAATGTGTACCTGGCGACGCAGGACTACGATCCGGAAGGCAGCATGTACAGCGCCAATCGCTACGCGGTGGCCGGCGGCACCAGTTTTGCCGCTCCGATCGCCGCCGGCGCGGCGGCCCTGGTTCAGCAGGCCCATCCGGCATGGAGCCCGGCCCAGGTGCGCTCCGCCCTCATCAACACGGCGGCGGACAGCGTCAAGGTGGAGAATCAGGACGGCGCCCAGGTCGACATTCGCTCTACGGGCTCGGGGTTGCTGGACGCCGGCAAGGCCGTGAGCGCCGCCCTGCTGGCCGAACCGGCCGCTATTTCCTTCGGCAACATGCTGCCGGGCCCGATGGCCGGAAAATCGCAAATCGTCATCGTGACCAACAACGGATCGGGCGCCGTCACGGTGAACGCGGCGGCCGCCGTCGCGTCCCAGGCTTCGGGCGTCACCGTCGCCGTGACCCCCTCCAGCGCCGCCCT
>JADZAF010000203.1 GCA_020852755.1 Bryobacterales bacterium | reverse complement strand
GGATGGGAACCGGGATCTCTACACGGTTACTTCAACGGATGGCGGCCGGACGTTCGGGCCGGCGGTGAAACAGGGCGCCGGATCGTGGAAGCTGAAGGCCTGCCCGATGGACGGCGGCGGCCTCGCCTTGGACGCGGAAGGGCGAATGGTGACGGTCTGGCGGAGAGAGGGTGAAGTGTTCGTGGTGCGGGACGGAGGACTGGAGACGCTGATCGCGGCGGGGAGAAATCCAGCCGTGGCGGTGAACCGGACCGGCATGTACGCAATCTGGACGGATGCGGAAGGGGTCAAAGCCCGGCTTCCGGGCCAGGAGGCTCCGGCCGTGCTGGATGCGCTGGGAGCCTTTCCGCAGCTGGCGGTGCTGGAAAACGGCGAGGTTCTGGCGGCCTGGGAGCGCAAGGGGGCGATCGAGGTGCGGCGCCTGCACTGAGCCCGGCTTCCATTGGCGGCAGGAGTGCCGCCACGGCACGCGGAAGCGTGCGCCGCCGGTGCACCGCGATCACCCCGCCTTGCGGGCGAAAACGTTGGTCCCGTGCACTCCGTACCTGCGCGCGGTTCTCTCCTTCGTGGTGCCCCGGAAACAATCGAACCGCGCCGTCACGGCTACCTCCTGAAACCCCAAATCCCGCAGGAAGGCAACCAGCTCCGCCTCCGGCAGAGCGCCCGCGATTCACCCGGCCCACAGGTCTATATTGCGGCGCGCTTCCTCGCCCAGTTCGCCATCCAGGGTGATATCCGCGAGATGCAGCCTTCCTCCGGGGCGCAGCACGCGATGGATCTCCCGGAAGGCCTTCTCCTTTTCGGGGACGAGGTTGAGGACGCCGTTGGAAATGACCACGTCCACCGCGGCATCCGGCAGCGGGAGCGCGGTCGCGTCGGCAACGTGAACTTCCACGTTGGGAAGGCCGGCGGCCGCGGCGGCGGCGCAGGCGCGGTCGCGCATGGCCCGGGTCATGTCGATGCCGATGGCGCGGCCGGCGGGCCCCACCCGGCGGGCGGCCAGCAGCAGATCCATTCCGGCGCCGCAGCCGACATCCAGAACCGTCTCGCCTTCCCGCAGCGGTCCGATGCTGTGCGGGTTGGCGATGCCGGCGAAGGCGGTCGTGGCCGAATCGGGCAAGGCGGCCAGCTCGGCCGGATCATAGCCCAGGAACCCGGCGGCGTAGGCCGGGCCGCGGTGAAAGTGGAACTGGCCGCCGGGCTCGACGGCCACCCGCGCGTAGATTCTGGAAACCTCCGAACGCAGCAGTTGCGTATCGAGGTCGACCGGGCAGGTAATCCCCATAGAGCCCTCCTGGCTGGTTCACAGTATAGCGCCGGGAGGCATTGTTCTACACTGTGCGAAGAAAGACCATGGCGCTTCCCAGAGTCAGCGTCGTCACCCCGTCCTACAACTCGGTCCGTTTTCTGGAGGAGACCATCCGGAGCGTCCTGGAGCAGGACTATCCGGACATCGAATACCTGGTCATGGACGGGGGCTCGCGCGACGGCAGCCTGGAAGTCCTCAAGAAGTACGGCGACCGGCTGCGCTACGAATCCGGGCCGGATGAGGGCCAGCCGGATGCGGTCAACCGGGGTTTCCGGAAATCCAGCGGCGAGATCTTCGCCTTTTTGAACGCCGACGACCTGTACCTGCCCGGAGCCGTAGCGGCGGCGGTGCAGGCACTGAAGGAGCATCCCGAAGCGGGCGCCGTTTATGGAGACGCCTACCATATCGACGAGCGGGGCGAGATTCTGGGACCGTACCCGACCGAGGACTTCAGCCCGGAGACCCTGCGGCGCCGCTGCTTCATCTGCCAGCCGGCCGCCTTCATGCGGAGAGAGGCTTTCGAACGCGCGGGCTTGCTGAACCCGCGGCTGCAATTCTCCCTGGACTACGACCTGTGGATCCGCATGGCGAGGCTCTACCCGCTGGCGCGGGTGAGCGGCTTTCTGGCCAAGTCGCGCATGCACCCGGAGAACAAGACACTGGGCAGCCGGGGCGAAGTCTACCGCGAAGTGATGGCGGTCCTCATGACGCACTATGGCTTCGTTCCGTACGAGTGGGTTTACGGCTACGTTTCCTGGCTGCTGGACCGCAGGGACCAGTTTTTCGATCCGATGCGGCCGTCAAAGCTGCGGGGCGGCCTGGCCCTGCTGCTGGGCGCCTGGCGCAACCGCCGCCACCCGCTGCGCTACGGGAGCGACGCCGTCAGGGCGCTGCGACCGGGCAGGCCGCCGGAACCGTAGCGAAGGGAACGAGGCTCTGCGCCCGGAGGCGTTCCAGGCGAACCATCAGGGGACGCGAGTCGCCGGGCGCGAAGGCAACCGGCCGCTCCGCCACCTGAACCGCGATCTCGTTGATGCCGGCCGCCACCGGGAATTGGACCCCGGCGACTCCCGGGTGAATGACGACCCGCTGCACGCCCGTCACCGCTGAACCGGAGAGCACCAGCGTGCCGCGGTTCGGGTCCGGCGCCGAAGGCCCGAGGATGAAGCGGCCATGGAGCAGAGCGCAGCCGCTGGCCGCTGAAATCAGGCGAATGACGGTGCGACCGCCGCCCAACCAAAGAAACGGCGCGGAGCCCTCTCCCTCGATCCCGTTTGGATTCTGAACCTCCAGGATCACGGGCCGGTTCCGATCGGACAGGCTCAGCAGCGACAGCCGGCCGGCGCGCGCCAGGGCGCCGGCGGTGAAGCCGGGCTGGTCCGTGATGATGAAATCGGGGAGACCCGTCAGCCGCGGCCGGGGTGCGCCCAGCACCGCCACGTCGCGCGCCGGCTGCAGGCTCATGAGTTTCACGTCCCAACCCAAGACCAGGCCCAGGTAGTCTCCCATCCACTGGTTTGATACCAGGTACCAGACCGTTGCGCCGGAACGGCCGTGCAATGCTCGAACCAGCGGCGCGAGGTCCCACTGATGGCGGCGGTACTCGCCGTGGTGCTCCAGGTAGCCGGCATATTCGGCGCCGCGCCGGGCGGCCGGAATCCGCAGCAGGGCCAGGATACACTGGCTCGCGATCCAAAGCACCAGGCAGGCTACGGCAGCGCGGCGCAGCCGCTGCCGCCATGTGCCCGCTCCGTCCAGGCCGGTGAAAGCGAAAGCCGAGACCAGCAGCAGCAAGTAGGGATAGCCGAAGGAGAGGCCCTTCCCCGCCGCCCAGAGCTGCCCCTGGATCAGCAGGTATGCGAACTGACACAGAGCCGCCAGGCTCAGGCCGGAGGCAACCGCGCCTGCGGGAGTCACCTTTCGGCCCCGGAATCCCCACAGGGAAAACACGGCCGCCAGCAGCATCACGGTCATGGCAGCCCCAAGCAGGACGACACCCCACTGGGACGCGACCAGAAGGGCGGAACGGCCGAGCCGGTGTTCCGCCGCGAAGGGCGCCAGTCCCCAAAGGCCGGAAAGGGGATTCGCGTACAACCACCCGAAATAGGCCTGATGCCAGTTGTTCACTCCGCCGGAGGCATAGGAGAACTGGTGAGCCACGAAGCCAACCAGCATTCCCGAAACAGGCGCGGCGGCGGCCGCGGCGAGGATCAGCGACAGGGCATAGCCGGAGACCCGGTGGAAACGGAACTCCCGCCGCGCGACCCGGGAGATGAAATAGAGCGCCAGGCCCAGCACGGCCATGGGGACGATCTCGGGGTACAAGACGATGACTGCGCCGGCTGTCAGGCCGAGCAGAACGTGCAACCGCCAGCCGGTGCCGGGATCCACACGTTCCTCGATCCACACCACCAGCAGGGCGAGCAGCAGCAGGACAGGCAAGCTGTTGACCTGCGAGACGGCGCGTATGTCGAGGACAAACTGTCCCCAGAACCCGGCCGCCATGACGAGCGCCAGAGCTGCCGCGGGCACCCGCCCCAGCCCGGCAGCCAGGGCCAGCAGAAGCGCTGGTCCGTAGGCCAGCAGGAAGCTGAGAAGCGAGTAGGCGTATTCGAAGCGGTACAGGGGCACGCCGGCGATGCGGCAGGAGAAAGCCAGCAGGGCTGAACTGGTCCAGCGGGTATTCAGCAACTGCCTGACGCGCTCGTACGACTGGTGCCGCTCGATGAGCGCCTGGCGATCCACCCGGTCCGCCCAGGAGATGGGTTCATGATCCAGGTAGCCTGCCACGGCCATGTAATTGAAACTGTCCTCGCCGTTTCCGCGAAACACCGAAAAACACAGTCCCCCGACCATCAAAGGCGCAACCAGGAGCAGTCCGGTCAGGAGAAATCCACCCAAAGCCAGGGCCGCCGGGCACGAACGGCCCGTCGCGGCGAGGCTGAAGGGCCGCGCCAGGCAGTATGCCACGCCGGCCAGGCTCGCACCGATCAGCCAGGGAAGAGCCCATCGGGAAACCGGAACGTCGAGCGCGGTGAAACCGGTTCCGAAGACAGCAGTGAGGACGAAACCAACGGCAGGCGCGAGCAGCCAGGCCGCGAGGGCGCCTCGTTCACGAAGGACAGCCCAGGCCGGGCCGATCCCCACGAGAGCGAACGCCAGCACGTTCAGCAGCAAGCCGGCCGCGACGTCAGGCATGCTGTCGAACCCCTCCTTCCCGGATGAGTGTCACTGAGCGGCCTTTGTGCCGGCGTACTTGGGCCGCTGCAGCACCTCCTCGTAGATCTCCAACGTCTGCCGGGCGCTTTGACGCCAGGAGAACATGCCGGCCCTCTCCCGCCCGGCGGCCTGCAGGGCCGCTCGGGAGATCCCCCCGGTTTCCAGCTGATGCATGGCCGCAGCCAGTTCCTCGGGGACCAGGGGATCGATCAACACCGCGGCCTCTCCGGCGATTTCCGGCAAGGAGGTGCGGTTGGAGCAGATGACCGGCGCGCCCAGCGTCATGGCCTCGAGAACCGGCAGGCCGAATCCCTCGAACAGAGACGGGAAGACGAAGGCAAAGCAGTTGGCGTAGAGCCACTGCAGTTCATCGTCGTTCAGGTAACCGGTGAGAATGACATCCGAGCCAAGGTTGAACTCGCGAATCACGCGATGAAAATTCTCCATCAGCCATCCCTGCCCTCCGGCCAGCACCAGGGGCATGGAGGCCAATCCGCCCCGCCTCAACCGTGCATAGGCATCCAGCAGCTGCCGGTGGTTCTTGCGGGGCTCCATGGTGGCCACACTCAACCAGAAGCGCTCCGGCTCCAGTTTGGCAAGGGAGGCTGGTCGTTTCGCTTCCGCATCCGGAGAGAAGCGGCAACCCGGGTACACGACTCGAATCCGGTCCCGGGGATAGTGAGGGAAGACCTCCAGGAAGTTGTCGCGCGTGTACCGGGAGATGGCTACCAGGAAGTCGGCCCGCAGGGAGGCGGCGAACAGGTTCGTGAAACAGCCCACGCGGTTGGCTTCCGTCGAGAGCTCGGGGTATTCCACGACCACCATGTCATAGAGGGTGTACACGAGGCGGGCGCGGCTGAGCCCGTCCGGACAGTAGTAATTGTTGGAGTGGAAGATATCCGGCTTGCCCAGCCGCTGTTCGAAGTCCGGCGGAGGCGCCTGCCAGAATCGCCTGGATGCCTCGAAATCGGGGGGAGGAGCAAGGCTGCGGAAATTCGGCTTGGGGGCACGGAACGTGCGGGCCGCGCACTCGTTGTCCCAAAACAGGTCGCCGACGGCAGGGTACAGAAGATACTGGTTGGCGTCGTCGAATGCGGCAAACTCACGGATGAGGCTGTCGGCGAAGTGGCCGCAGCCGGCCTTGCCGGAACCCGTCTGGCTGACGTCGAACCCGATCCTCATGCCGATATCCTCCGGAACGCCGCGCGGGCGTTTCCCGCGATCCACTGCGCCGTCTCGCGCCACATCGGACCGGAGATCCGGCGATTCCACTTCAGAGCCGCGTACCAGGAGAGCAGCGAAACCAGGAGCGAGAAGCCCAGGGTGCCGCGAGCCACTCCCCGGGCGTCCAGCACGACATGCGCATAGTTGGACAGCCACCGGTCCGGGACGCGGCCGAGGCCGCGGCGCAGCATGCTGTTGATCTCGGCGTGTACGGGGACACGCGCGCCGAGCGTCTTGGTATCGGCGTGCAGCCGCGATCCGGCCAGGGTGCGCCGGAGCCAGCCGAAGCGCGCGCCCGCCCGCCCCAGCCGGATCCAGTATTCGTAATCCATGGTGTAGCGCAGGCCGGCATCCAGGAAACCGTGCCGCTCCACCACGCGGCGGCGGAAGAACACCGCGGGCTGGCAGATGAAGCAGGCGCGGGTCAGCCGCTCGAAGTCCCAGGGCTCGGTGGGGTAGGGCTCGATGACGCGGTCCTGCTCGTCGATGTGGTTGGCGTCTCCGTAGACCACATCGATATCGGGGTTGGCCTCGAAGTAGCCGGCCGCGGCGGCGACCGCGCCCGGATAGTAGATGTCGTCGGAGTTGAGCCAGCCGAAGACTTCACCGCTGCAAGCGCGCAGGCCCTTGTTGACGGCGTCGGCCTGGCCGTTGTCTTTTTCCGACACCCAGTGAATCGAGCTGCCGTAGCGCTCCAGGATCCGGCAGGTCTCGTCGGTGCTGCCGCCATCCACCACGCGGTACTCGAGATCCGGGACGCCTTGGGAGAGCACGCTCGAAACGGTGCGCTCGATGAAGCGTCCCTGGTTGAAAGACGGCGTGACGATGGAGACCTTAGGCGGCATGGATGGGATACAAGGCCGTCACTTCTCCCGATGCGGACACCACGCGGCAAAGGCGGCACTTCAGGGCCAGCCTGCGGCTGTCGGCGCCGCTCAAGGATTCCGCTTCGAACGACGGATCGCAGCGGATCTCGATGAGCCCGCCTTCGGGCGACAGCGACTTGCGGATGGTCATGATCTCGCCCCGGCGGATGGAATAGCGGTCGGCAGGCTGGCTCGAGCCGTCGGCCACCGCCACCGAAAAATACTCGGACGGCGCGTACTGCGGTCCTTCGAGCTTCAACTGGAGGTAGCGCTGCCGGGTATCGCGGGGAAAAGTGAGGACCATGCGCTCACTGGTCCAGCCATCCGGGTAGACGCCGTGGAACCGCAGGTCCGGCGCGACCCGCAGGCCGAGAGCCTCACGGAACACCTGCAGATAGCGGGAAGCGATCTCCTCCGGGCTTCCGAATTGGGCGACCCGGCGCAGGCCGGCCTCGACCAGCCGGCCGCGCAGGTCCGCGTCGGATTCCACCAGGTCGATCGCCTCGGCCATTTCCGAGGGGACGCGCGGGTCGAACAGCAGGACCGCATCGCCGCCGACCTCGGGCAAGGCAGTGGTGTTGCTCGCCAGCACCGGCCTGCCGGCCTCCATGGCCTCCAGCAACGGCATACCGAATCCCTCGTACAAGGAGGGGAAAATGACGGCGCGGCAATTCCGGAGGATGGCGGCGAAATCCTCTTCCGGGATAAAGCCGGGGAACACGATCCGGTCCGCGAGCTTCATCATTCGGGCGGCCGCCTGCAGTGCCTCCATGCGCGCGCCCGGGGCGCCGGTGCACACCAGTTTCAAGTCCGAAGAGGGCCGGCGCGACAGGTGAATGCCCAGGGCCGTGAACAGCATCTCGTGGTTCTTGTGCAGCCAGAAGTTGGCCGGGTACAGGAGATAGCGTTCCGGCTCCAGGCGGAAGCGGGCCAGAACCGCGGCGGCTTCGGCTCCGGACGGGGCCGGCAGGCGGTGCGGCAGGCCGTTGTGCACCGCGGTGACGCGGTCGGACGGCAAGGTGCTGTTTTCGAGGATCGTTGCGCGCACGTACTCGGAGACGGCGATCACCTTGGACGATGCCCGGCAGGCGTTGCGGAAATTGAGATCGCGTTCGGCCCGCGTTCGGGAATCGAAGAACTGCGGGTAGTAGAGGAACTGGAGATCGTGCACGACGCACACCGCCGGCACCGCCGGATCGGCGAAGTAAGGGGCCGTGAACGGACAGAAGAGAAGATCGGCGTCGAGTTCCCTGACCCGTTCACCTCGCCGGCGCAGGGCGCGGGCGGCCGCCACTTCATCCAGGGCGCAGGATAAAGTACCGGGCAGGAAGCGGCTCAACAGCCGGGGGAAGCGCTGGATCCGCCGCCGGACGCGCGGCGCGGCCTCATCGGGAATTCCCTCCACGCAAAGGCGGCGCACGTTGGCCGCATCCAGAACGCCAAGCTCGGCATGGCTGCGCTCGGCGGTCAACAGGATGAACTCGCACTCGGGGAGCAGGCGGGCCATCTCTCGCGCCACGTTGACTGCCACGATCTTGGCGCCGCCGTTGTCGCCCCCCGGCAGCACCGGGGTCAGGTCCACCAGCACCCGCTCCAGCTTGGCCTGTTTTCGAATTCCGATTGTCGCGCCCGGCACGCCGGACGGGTCCCGCATCACCTGCTCGATGCCGGTCTCGACCCAACTCCACAGGTGAAGCCGGCGCATCAGGCGCAGGACATAGCTGTCGCGCAGCCGGCCGAGCGTCCGGCGGGCGGCCTCGGAGCGAAGGCGCAGGTCGTGCACTTCATCATGGAGCGCCGAGAGCTTGGCGCCCAGGGCGTCGATCGCAGCCTGCTGCTCCTCCATCTCGTTCTGCAGCGAGGCGACCCGCGAGATTTCGTTTTCCGGAGCGCCATCCCGCGCCTGACCGGTTTCGTCCTCGACCCGGGCGTGCAGATTCAGCAAAGTGCGCACCATGCGTGCCGCAGGCGTGCAGTTGAGAGCCGCCTGAATGCGTTCCTCGGAAAGACGCCGGAGCGGCTGCCGGCAGGCCAAAAGGAGAAGGCTACTCCGCTTTGAAGCGGGTTCGAACTCCACGGACAAGCCGCCCACGCGGTCAAACAGGACGCGCAGCGAGCCCTTGTCGAAGATGAACAACGGTTCCGTATCCGGAGCCGGCGGGAACGACGCAACGGCCGGCCAGGACTTCTCCTCTTCGCACCAGCGCGGGCTCGACAGCGCGAGGATGCCGTCCGGTTTTAGCAGGCGCAGGCAATGGCGCAGGAACCCGGCGGGATCCGGTTGATTCCCCAGCCCCTCCAGAAACGCCATCACGTCCAGGGAAGCAGGCTCGATCGCCTGCTGTTCCAACGGTCCGGGCGGCGCCGCTTCCAGGCCCTGCGCCTCGAAACCCGCCCACCGCAGCAAGGCCGCAAGTCCGCCATGGCCGCAACCGGACGCCAGCACGCGGCCGGGGGGGAGCTTGTATTGCACCAGCGCACGCAGCCAGGGAAGGCTGTGTTCATACGAATCCTCGAAGGGCTGCAGCGCCGGCGGCGCGGGGTCTTCCGTTGAAGCCGGAGCGCCGCGCCCGCCGTTCCCGGTGACCGGTCCCGCCGAGCGGACCATCGTTGCACACTCCCCGCAGCGAAGGTAACGGGCGGAAAAGGCCGCGAGGCTGCTGTTCCCGCACCAGCACCGCAGGGGGGGCGTCATGGCCTCCTCGCCGGTCCGCGATTCCGGTGGACCGCGTTACTCGCAGGTAACTGAACCGTCATCGGCCTCCACACGCAGGTTCCGAACACCGATCGAAAGCAGGCGGGCATCACCGGGAACACTGGCCGGTCCCTTCACGCCGCGAAAGACAATCACGTTCTCGCCCTCACCCAGCGCAAGGGGAAGGCTGAAGGGGGGCGCTCCATCGCCGGCCGGCAGCAGGCCCGCACGGTTTCCCTTGATGATAACCTCCGCGGAGTTCGCCTGCACGACGGACATCAAGCGGCCGGCCAGACGTGCCTGAAAGGCCCGATCCGTATAGATGCGGATTTCCCCGCGAGCCTGGGACCAGCGCCAGCGGGCCGTTCCGTCGCGCTCTTCCGGAAACCATCCGTCGTGAAAATCCACCTGGCAGGGCCCGATGCGATTCGGCTTCTCGCCCGCGGCGGTGAATACCGCCACGCGCTCGAAGACCGACACCCGCCCCCCGATGCCGGCGTACTGGCGCCATTTGGGAACCGCGGCCGCGCAGCCCGGGCAGAACACCGCACAGGGTGTGAAGCTCTCCGGGCGCGCCCGGCCGGCGGACAGGTTGGCGGCGCCCACCGGCTGCACTACCCGCTCGCGGCCGGCGCCGGTCAGGGCGAGGAAGGGATATTCGAAGCTTTCGAGCGAATTGTCCACGCCCACCTGGCGGCAGCCGGAGGCTCGGATCAGATTCGCCGCCGCGGTGTAGGAAGCCCGCAGGTTGTCGCGATCCGAAAAGTACATCCCGGCGCGATCGCGGTTGAGGATACTGCCGGGCGCAAGCAACGGCCGTGTCTGGTTCTCGAGGGCGATGGGCGCGGCCAGCCACAGCAGCACGACGCCCAGGGCGGCAGTGACGGCCGGAGACAGGGTCCGTCCCACAACGACTCCGATCACGGGAGCGGACAACACGAACAGCGGCAGGTGCAGGCGGCTGTGCCAGGGCTGCCACTTGAAGGCCAGGCAGAAAAGGAGAAAGCAGAGGACCACTGCAAGGCCCAGCCAGGCCGCTCCGGCATAGGCGGGCCGGCGGATCCGGGCCGCTGCCAGACCGATGGCGAGGGCGGCCAGGAAAAGGTGAAACGGATTTCCCTTGAGAGCTTCATGCCTGCCATCGGGGGGAATGAAGTAAGCCTGGTCGTACCAGGTGGTGGCGGGGTCGCTGGGGTCCGCTCCCAGGCTGCGAATGGCCCGTCTGGCGCCGTCCTCCAGTTTCCGGGTCAGGGCCTGGCTGGGCGTGGCGGCGTGCAGGCTGACGTTCCGGATCAGGTTAGAGGCCAGGGTGGAGGGTGTGAAACGGTCATTCGTCAGCTTCCAGCCGTCGAGGGCCTGGGGGCCGAAAACGTTTCCCGCCAGCCGGTAGTTGCGCATGAAGACGCCGGCGTTCAGCACAGCGACGGCCGCCAACAACAGGGGCAGAGCCTGGAGGAGGCTGCGCCACCCCGTGCGCGGCCAGGTGAGGAGCAGGGCGGCAGCGACCACAGGGGCAAACAGGCAGGCGAGCGGCTTGGTCAGACATGCCAGGCCCAAACCCGCTCCGCACAGCAGAACCGCCGCCCGGGACGGATGGTTTCGCAACTCCAGCAGGAAATAGCAGAACGCTGCCAGCCAGAACGACAACAAGTAGTCGTTCTTGGCTCCGGAGGCTTCCAGGAGTCCCTGGGGGATGGTTATGGAAACTATAGCCGCCAGCAGTTGCGCTCGCGGATCGGCTCCAAGGGCGCCGGCAATGCCCGACACGGCCGCGCCGCTGCCACCCAAGGCGAACCATTGCGCCAGGTTGTCGAACCGGTCGCCGCCGGAGAGAGCGTGGAACTGCAACATCAGGTATTCGGCCCCCGGACTTATAAACAGTTGCTTGAGATTTGATGTCGGAAATGTTGATACAGAATGGTTTTGTATCCAGTAGACGATGCGCGGCAGGTGGTAGTTCATGGCGTCCACCGTGTTGGGTGGACTCACCAGCGCCACGATGCCGACCGTTCCCAGAATCATGCCGGCTCCGGTGAGGAGCGCGACGCCGCCGGCATCCAAGGGATGGGCCTCCGGGGCAAGCGGCCGTGGACGGCGTCGTGCCAGCAGGATAACCAGAACGATCGCTGCGAGGCCCCAGGCGACAGCCAGCCCGGTACGGGTCAATGCGCCGAACAAGCTCAGGAGTTCCGTAGCCAGGACGGCGAAGGCGCTCCACCCGGCGGCGGACGCCAGTAGGGCGCGGCGCCAGAGGGAACCGCGGACCCGCAGCAGCGCATACAGCAATGCCAGGCAGCCGGCCGGGAGAATCGCAAGCATGGTCACAGGGGCGGCAGCCGGGGGACTCTAGAGCGAATAGCCGGCTGCCAGGGCATCATTATGGAACATCGCCACGGTCTCCTGCGAGAACCGGGTCAAATCCTTGCCGGCCAAACAGAGTTTTTGCAGAATATCAAGCGTCGCCGTGATGACGTGGCATCCGGCAGCATCGGCCTGGAAGACGTTGAAGACCTCCCGCGGACTGGCCCAGATCAACTCGACCTGGGGCAACGGCCGCAGGATGCGGACGGCTTCCGCCATCAGGGGCGCCGGATCGACGCCCGTATCGGCGATGCGGCCGGCGAAGACCGAAAGATATGCGGGAGCGCCGCCTTCGAGCGCCCGGGCCATGGTTCGCACCTGCTCGAGGGTAAGCAGGGCCGTGATATTCAGCCGCACACCGGACGCCGATAGATCGCGCACCAGGGGGGCGGAGCTGAGGCCGCCGGTATTGGTCACGGGGATCTTGGCGAAAACGTTCGGTCCCCAGGACGCGATCTTGCGCGCCTGGCGTTCCATCTCACTGAAATCGTCGGAGATCACCTCAAAGGAAACGGGACGGTCGGGAATCGCGGCGGTGACGCGGCGGGCGAAGCATTCGTAATCGCCCACCCCGGCTTTCCTCATCAGCGTGGGATTGGTGGTGAAGCCCCGGATCCAGGGATTGCGGGCCAGCTCGGTGATGGCGTCGAAATCCGCGCCATCGGCGAACAGCCTGACGCGCAGCGAAGAAAGAACCGGCGGGGCCGGGCGGGCGCTCATTGCAGCGATTCCCATCTGGCGGGATTCCGCCGCAGCAGCGGGTGGGAAACCATGAGGTGCCACAACACCGCCTGAAAGGCTTCGGAGTGAGGCGTAACCCGGGAAGGTTCAAGGGCGGGCACGATCACACAGGCCGCGCTTACCTTGGCGGTGTATCCGCCATCGCGGCCGACAATTCCGGCGATGGAGGCGCCGGCCGCGCGGGCATAGTCGAGCGCGGCCACCAGGTTCGGACTCACCTGGCGTTCCGCATCGCCGCCGCCGACCGAGAACACCAGGACGGTGTCCCCCGCCCGGAGCCGGCTCACGCGGAGCCAGGCTTCGAACACCGAGGCCCATCCCTCGTCATTGGTCCGCGCGGTCAACTCCGACACGTTATCGGTGGGCGCATAGGCCTCGATGCCCGCCAGCTTACGGAAGTCGTTTACCGCGTGGGAGGCGTTGGCCGCGCTTCCTCCCACTCCGAGGATAAACAGCCGGCCGCCGCGCTCGCGGGTGGCGGCCAGCATCTGGACGACGCTGTCGATCGCCCGGGTATCAAGCCGGCTGACGATGGCCTGCACCTCCGCCAGGTACTGTTCGGTGAAGCTCATGTTGTCCGGACCGCGGTCCGGTCCCGCCAGGTGGGCGGCCAGGTCCCGCAGTCCTTCGAACGATCCCACCTCATAGAACCTCTCGCGGACCTCGAATGCCGCCAATTCCCCGCGGCTCAGCAGGTCCTGGTACAAAGCCGCCAGGTCGTAACCGCCTGCCGGAAGATCCCGGAAGACCTCGCGGCGGAAAACACCCAGCCCGTAGTCGATGTGCCGCATCCCGGCGCCGGGGTTTTTCTTATCGTAAGCGCGGAGGCAGCCGTCCGCAAACAGAACATTGCTGCGATCCCAGCGATCCTGGTTCGGAAACACGGTCATCAGGGCCGGCTTGCCGCTGGAGAAGAAAGCGTTCTGCACGGCCCGGTAGTCGCAGGGCAGGTAGGAGTCCCCGTACAGGACAAAGAAGGCGTCGCCCAGAAGAGGCAGCGCGTTGGCCACCGCGCCCGCGGTTCCCTTCAATTCGGGGCCGTCGAAGGAGTAGTCGAGCCGAAGCCCGAAACGTTCGCCCGTGCCGGCGAACTCGCGGATCCGTTCGCCCAGGTGAGCCACGCACAGGACGGCCCGCTCGATGCCGCGGGAGCGCAGCAGGCGGAGCTGGTGGGTCAGGAAGGGCTCGCCGTTGATGTCGAGCAGCGCCTTGGGCAGCGCGGCGGTCAAGGGCCGCACGCGCGTGGCCAGCCCCCCGGCCAGAATGGCTACCGGGAGCAGGGGCCGCTCAGCCATTGGCGAGCACCGTGGTCCCGGCGAAATCGAAACGCACCCGGACCTCCCGCAGGCCCGCGCCCCGCATGGCGCGCCGCAGCCGGGTGATGTCTTCCGTGTAGAACATCAGGAACCCGCCGCCGCCCGCGCCGATCAGTTTGCCGCCCAGCGCGCCGTTGCGGCGCGCCAGATCGTACCACTCGTCCACGCACGAATTGGTCATCTCGGGGGAGCGCTGTTTCTTGTGCTCCCAGTGAACGTGCATCAGCTCCGCGAACTGCCGCAGATCGCCCCGCTCGAAGGCCCGTTTACTTTCCAGACCGATTTCTTTCACGCGGTGCAGGTGACTCGTCATCTCGGGATCCTGAGCGCGGCTGCGGGTGTCCTGGTCCCGAAGAATGCCCGAGGCGGAGCGGGTAAAGCCGGTGAAGAACATCAGCAGGTTGTCCTCGAGGTTCGCCAGGGTTTCCGGATCGAGCTGGAGCGGTTGGGGGATGACGGCGCCGTCGGATTGGAAATCGAAACAGGTGAGACCTCCGAACGAGGCGATGTATTGGTCCTGCTTGCCGACCGGCTCCCCCAGCAGATCGATCTCGATGTGGCATGCCTCTTCAGCCAGCTGCAGCCGTGGAACAATGTTCTTCCGGTAGGCGTGCAGGGCGCGCAGCAGCGCGGTGGTGAAGCTGCCCGAGGAACCCAGTCCGGTTCCGGCCGGAATGTCGGACATGCTGGTGATTTCCAGGTGCGGCGAACGGATCCCCATGAGGCGCAGAGCTTCCCGCACGATGGGGTGTTTCACCTCGTCCACCTCGCGCGCGAGCTCCATTTTGGAGTACTTGACGATCAACTCCTGCTGGAACGTCTCGTGGAGCGTGATGTACACGTAGCGGTCGATGGCGGCGGCGATGACAAACCCGCCGTGCTCCCGATAATAGGAGGGCAGATCGGTACCCCCGCCACCCAGGGAGATCCGAAGAGGGCTGCGGGTGATGATCACGATCTACAATTCTGATATACCGCTTCCACTATGCGCAACGCTGCCTGCGCGTCCTCGAGGCCGGGAAAAGGCGGACGGTTCAGGCGGATATCCTCCCGAAAGGCGGCGAATTCCTGCGACCAGGAATCGTCCGCCATCGGATACTCCCAGATGGTGGTTTCGGGCGGTCCCATGCCCGGCAGCATGCGGTAGAAGGCCAGCCGCTCGATGCCGTAGCTGCCGCCCAGGCCGCTGATTTCCAGTTTGCCGTCGCGGCCCGTAATCTCGAAGGAGAACAGATTCTTCCACTCGGTCCACCCGGCGTGCAGGAAGGCGATCTGGCCGGCGCCGGTTTCGAGCAGGAGGAAGGCGTTGTCCTCGACCGGCATCTTCCAGAACCAGGAGCGCAGGCGGCCGTCCATGCGCTTGAAATCGCCCAGGAACCAGCGGGCCAGGTCGATCAGGTGGATGCCCTGGTCCAGCAGCTCGCCGCCCCCCGATATTTCCGGCCGGGCGCGCCATTCGTCCTGGTATCCGGGTCTGCCGCCATGGCCGTAGCGCGCCCGGACGAACAGCAGGGGGCCCAGGAGGCCGCTGTCCACGATCTCCCGGGCTTTGCGAAAAGCGCGGTGGAACCGGTGGTTGAAGCCCACCCGGACCCGGACGCCGGTGCGGGCGGCCGCTTCCAGTACGGGATCGAGCTCCTCCGCGCGGCGGGCGCCGGGCTTCTCGATCAGGACGTGCTTGCCGGCCCGGGCAGCAGCGGCGGCCACGGGAGCGAGCATGTCGTGCGTGGTGGCGACGATTACGCAGTCCACTTCGGAAGCCCGCACCGCCGCCTGCCAGTCGCATTCGGCGCGCGCCCCGGGACTGGCATTCGTCAACGCCTTTGCACGATCCTCGATGGGATCGCAGCACAGGGCGAGCCTGCCGCCCTCGAGGGAGGCGGCGCGCTTTCTCCCGATCAGCCCGCATCCGATAATCGCCACTTGCATGCCGGTTCCCGCTTCAACGGCCCATCATAGCAGGCGATGTTACAATAGCTCGCTTGCGCACTCCGGAATCACTCGGAACCGTCCCTTCCACGGCTGCCACGCCACCGCAAAAGGAGGCCTGCGACATCACTCTCATCCTGCCCGCCTTCAACGAGGCGGAGCGGATTGCCGCCACGATTTCGGAGGTGAAGTCCTACTTCGAGGGGCGCGGGCTGCGCTACGAGATCATCGTGGCGGCCGACGGCGAGGACGGCACACGCGAAGTGGCGGCGGAGTTGGGGAGAAGCAACCCGGCCATACGGGTGATCGGATGGCCCGAGCGGCGAGGGAAGGGGCGCGGCATCCGCGAGGCCGTGCAACTGGCCCGGGGAGCGATCATCGGGTACGCGGACGCAGACAACAAGGTGCCGATTTCCGAGTACGGGAAGCTCGAAGAGTGGCTGCGGCAGGGCTTCGAGGTGGTGATCGGCTCGCGCGGTTTCCGCGACTCGGTAATCGAGCGGCGGCAGCCCTGGTTCCGCCGGCTCGGGTCGGCCGGCTTCAGTGTCTTCATGCATACCCTGGTGGGGCTTCCGGGTATCGTGGACACGCAGTGCGGCTTCAAGTTCTTTCCGGCCGCAGTCGCGCGGGAACTGTTCCGCCGCCAGCAGGTGGACGGCTACATGTTCGACGTCGAGATCCTGGTGATCGCCCGCGGGCTGGGTTTCCGGATCCGGCAGGTGCCCATACGCTGGCGGGACGACGCGGACAGCCGGCTGGAACTGCTGCGGGGCAACCTGCGGAACGTGCGGGACATCCTGCGCATCCGGCGGATGCACGCCTCGCTCCGCAAGGCTCGGAGCGGATCCTGCCTCACAGCGACCTATTAGGACGGGAACGTGAAGGTACTGATTACCGGAGTTGCGGGCTTTATCGGGAGCAACCTGGCGGACCGTCTGCTGGAACTGGGCCACCAGGTCACCGGGTTCGACAACTTTTCAACCGGGCAGGAGGAGTTCCTTTCGAAGGCCCGCGGCTTCGCCGGTTTCCGGCTGGAACGGGGGGACATTCTGGAACTGGACGCCTTGACAGCGGCGATGCGGGGAGCCGACCTGGTGGTGCATCTGGCGGCCAACGCGGATGTCCGTTTCGGCGGGCTGCACCCGCGCAAGGACCTGGAGCAGAACACCATCGGCAGCGCGAACGTGCTGGAGGCGATGCGGCTCTGCGGGGTTGGCCGGGTGGCGTTCGCCTCCACCGGATCGATATACGGGGAACCGGCCGTTTTCCCCACCCCTGAGGACGCGCCCTTCCCGGTGCAGACTTCGCTCTACGGCGCTTCCAAGCTGGCGGCCGAGGGACTGATGGAGGCCTATGCGGAGACCTTCGGCATTCAGGTCTACATCTTCCGTTTCGTCTCCATTCTGGGAGAGCGCTACTCGCACGGCCATGTGTTCGATTTCTTTCGACAGCTCCGGGAGCACCCGGACCGGCTGGAGGTGTTGGGCGACGGCCGGCAGCGCAAGTCCTATCTCTACGTGCAGGATTGCATCGATGCGATCCTGATCGCGCTGGAGAAAAGCCGGGTCCGGGTCAACATCTTCAACCTGGGGACCAGCGAATACTGCCGGGTGGAGGACTCCATCGGCTGGATCTGCGAGCACCTGCATCTCAACCCGCGGCGAACTTACACGGGAGGCGACCGGGGCTGGGTGGGGGACAATCCGTTCATCTTCCTGGATTGCTCCCGGATCCGGGATTTGGGATGGGCGCCCAGGCTGACGATTCGCGAAGGCATCGTGCGGACCGTCGAGTACCTTCAGAACAACCCGTGGGTTCTCGAGCGGCGGTGACGCCCTATCGCCAGTTTCCGGCAACGGGGACGCCGCCGCCCTTCACTTGCAAAGGCGGCGCCATGTTGCTGATGTGCGAATTCGAGTTGACGAGCCGCAGCGACCACCGGCCGCCTTCGACCACCGCCAGGGAAGCGGCGCCCCAGCCTGCCCAGTTCGCCGGAACAGCCACCGCATGCGGAGCAATCGAGAAGGCAATGTCCTCCGGACCGGACTTGAGGCGGTTGGCCAGGTAGACGTTGCCGGACCGAGCATCGTAAACGCCGGGGGAGTCGCGCCCGTCTCCGTTCCAGTCGCCGCTCAGCGCCACTCTGCCCGGGCCGCCAAACTGGAAAACAGGCCAGTCCTCGGCGCCGCTGGTCAGCGAGTTCCGCAGGCGCCAGGTTCCGTCCGAGGGGCGGTAGAAGCCCAGGGCGGAGGAACCGTTGCCGTCCCAGTCGCCGGTAACCGGCTGGTCGCCGGGGAGCATTCCAGCGAGCCGGATGCGGAACTCGGGCTCCGGGTCGCCGTCCTGGTTCAAGTACCAGGTTCGATCGGAGGGCCGGTAGACGCCGACGTCGGTGGAGCCGTCCCCGTCCCAGTCGCCCGTCACCGGGACGTCCCCTTCCCGGCCGAAGGAGATCTCGACGGTCTTGCCCTCCCCGGTCTGAAGGCGCCACAAGCCGTTTGAGAACAAGCCCGGCCGAGCCGGCTTCGGAGAACCGGACACCCGGTAGACCCTCCACCCGTAGCGGAAAGTACGGCCTTCGACAACCGGCCACCGCCGCGGGTCGCCCCACTTGCCCAGCCAGGAGAGCACCAACCGGTCCATGCCGACATCCAGCAAAGCCACTTCCTGTTGAGGCTCCCGAACCAGTTGCAGCCTCTCGGCCGGGAGGGATTGCAGGCCGACCGCCAGATCGCGGGTGTAATCTTCCGAGACCGAGCAACGCACCGCATGGGCAGGCTGATTTTCCATGAAAGGAGAGGCTACGTAGACCTCGCCGCCGGAGGCCGGGATCTGACCGGTGAAAGGGCGTATCGAGAGATCCGGCCGCCCGCGCAGGTTGCTGTAGAGCTTCAACTCGTAGAAATACTCGTGGTGCTCGGCTGTGTTCACGAAAATCGTGGCCCCGGCCGGCAGGTTCGTGACATACCTGACCAGGTCCGCGTTGGCCGTATCCAGCGCCACCTGAATGCGCGCGGTGGTCCAGTTATTGGGGACCTGGAATTGAACCAGCCACAAGGCCATGCCCAGGGCGCCCGCCGCCGCGAAGCGCAAGGCACCGCGCTCAGGACGGACGAACTCCGTGGCGGCGCCAAAAAGCACGCCGCCCGCCAAGGCTGCGCCGAGAGCGAAGGGCAGCACGTAGTAGTGAACCGTGGAGTGCCAGGGCAGAAAGACAGCCACCCAACCCATCATCCAGATCAAGGCTTCCGCCAGCAGAGCGGCGTGGGGCGGCTTGCGGCCGCGGAACAATCCCCAGGCGAATACAGCCAGCAGCGGCAAGAGGTAGGCGCAGTCGCGCGCGAAGAAGCCGCACCAGGCGAGCAGGGACTGGGTGAGTTGACCGAGGTCGAGGCGGTAGCGGGAAGCGTAATTGCCTTCCGCTACCACGATAAACATCCGGCGCAGAATCAGAGCCGCCGCCACGGCTGCTACGGCCGCGGCGAGGAAACGCCGGCGCACGGCGCCATCCATGCTGTCCGACCGCGGCCTCTCGAACCATCTCCCGGCCAGGAGCCAGGCCAGGGCAATGGGGGCGACGACGATGGAAGTCTCCTTGGTGACGGAAGCGAGGAAGAAGAGCAGCCCCGCGGCAGCCGCGGAAAACAGCGAACGCCCACGCGTGTTTCCGGGGAAAACGGCAAGGATGAGCATGCCCGCCAGCAGCCACAGCGTCTGGAATCCTTCCGCTTTGGACAAGGTGTAGAAGACTTCCACCGCCGAGCCCGAAAGGACGAACAGGATTCCCGCCGCCCAGGCCTGTAACGAAGTTCCACCCCGCTGTCTGACGAACCGGATCAGGAGTGCGGTGATCAGGCCGAAGACGGCCGTGTTGGCCAGAAAGAAGAACAGCGGGTTTTCGCCGGCGAACAGGTGGATGAACGCGTACGACAGCCAGTAGCCGGGCACGAAGCGCCCGTGTTCGGCCGACATCCGCAGGCTCAAAAGCGGATCGCTCGCGAGTCCCCGCGCGTTCAGCAGCGTGACGGCATCGTCGAGCAGCCCGAATTCCGGCGAGGCCAACCGCGG
Source organism: Bryobacterales bacterium (assembly GCA_020852755.1). Taxonomy (GTDB): domain Bacteria; phylum Acidobacteriota; class Terriglobia; order Bryobacterales; family Bryobacteraceae; genus JADZAF01. The sequence goes on along the minus strand of JADZAF010000203.1, from coordinate 2,237 downwards.
CAGCATGGCCAGAATGGCCAGCAGCACGGGCGTGTAGATCCAGAACCAGGCGCGTTCGCCCGGAGTCCTGCAAGCAGCCGGTGCCGCCGGTGCAGAAGCCGGCGCGGCCGCCTCCATCCTGCCGACCGGGACACTCCGGGCTGCGGGAGCCGATTCCTCGGTCTTTTGAACCGGCAGTTCGGGATGCTTCTTGCGGGGCTTGGCGGGTTTCAAGGGCCGAGGGTCCATCTCACGAGGTCTGGGACAAGCCCGGGGGCGGCGGAGCGGGAGCGGCCGCCGGTGCGGCCCGGCCGCCGGCCGCCACATGGCGCCGCACGATGTATACCGGACGCCTTTTCACTTCTTCAAACACGTATCCGATGTAATTGCCGATGATTCCGAGCACGATCAACTGCACGCCTCCAATGGCGATGATGAAGAACATCAGGGAAGACCAGCCCGGCACCAGTTCCCCGCGGCGCGGCGAGAAGAAGATATAAGCGGCATGGATGGCTTCCGCGGCGGAGAGCAGCAGCAGCGTGATGCCGGCGATGAAGCAAAGCCTCAGCGGGAGCTTCGAGAAAGAGAAGAGCGCGTGCGCCGCCAGGCCGAGCATCTTCGATATCGAGTACTTGGTCCGCCCGGCAATGCGGAGGGGGGCGGTGTAGTCGAGGGTGGTTTGCCGGAAACCGATCCAACTCACCATGCCGCGCAGAAAACGGTGATACTCACGCAGGCTGCCCAGAGCCAGAGCCGCGTTACGGGACATCAGGCGGAAATCGGCCGCCTGGGGCGGTATGCGAAGGCTGCAAACGCGGTTGATCAGCGTGTAGAAGAGATTCGAGCAGGCTTTCTTGACGATCCCCGCGCCTTTCGTGTCCGCGCGGCGAGTCAGGACCACGTCGTAACCGGCCTGGTACAACTCGACCATGCGAAGAATGAGGCTGGGCGGATGCTGACCGTCGCCGTCCATCACGACCAGCACATCATCCTGGACGTAGTCCATCCCCGCCGTCAGGGCGGCCTGATGTCCGAAGTTGCGGCTCAGTTCCAGAAGATGAACTCGCGGGTCGGCGGCCGCCCATTGTTCAACCAGCGCGGCAGTGCCGTCGGAGGAGCCGTCGTCCACATACCAGATGCTGGCCGGACAAGGCAGATCGCGAAGCACCCGGGTCAGTTCGGCGTGCAGCTCGGCCAGACCCAGCACCTCGTTATACACCGGCACGACGATCCCGATGCTCCGGCACTCCCGGCGCGACTCGCCGGGCGGCGAGGGAGGGGGTGTGGGTGCTGTCGGAGGCAAGATCGACATGACGGAACAGCCGGCCGCTGCGCAGGCTAAATCCCGAAGCGGCGCGGCGACAGCGGCGGCCGCCGGCGGCGCAACCGTATATTCTAGTCGCTTTTCCGGGGCTCTGGCTACCCGCTGCCGCCGTCGGTTGTTACGGGCCGGAGCGGCCTGAAAGCCCAGCCGCGGCAGCGGGACGTGATCCGAAACTGCTCCCGGCAGTCACGACTGAGCGGCGCGATGCCGGCAATGCCGCGCATACCGGCGGCGTCGGCAGCGGCACGGCGGGCAGAACGTGAGGGCTGATCGAGCCGCGGCCGGCCGCCCGGCGGGACAACCGGGTCCGGACGGGCGAAGCTACGGCACGGTCCAGACGCCCATCTGCTGCCAGCCGGAGTGCAGCGCGCCGTAGTCGGTGCCCAGCACGAAGACCTTCTTTGTCCCGCGGAAGACCGGCTTGAACGTCACTGATACATTCAAAGTCACGCTGGTCCCCGACCACACGGCGCTGGAGCCCGACCCGTTCAGCGTACACTGGCTGTTCTGCAGCGTGCCGCTGCCCACGGGAATGGGGCCCAGCCAGATGCTGCCCGCGTCGTTCTGGAGATACAGCGAGTTCGCGGCCCGGACAAAATGAACGAAGCAGGCGCCGGCGGCATCCACTTCTGTGTTGACCATCGTCTGGATCCAGCTCAGATCGGCGGCTCCGTTCGGGTCCGACACCACCACTGTGAACGTCTGGGAAGAGCCCGCTCCGGATGACGGATTCAGGGAGACCACAACGGGGTTGCCGCCGGAGGATGCCGGCACCGTCCAGGTACCCATCTGTTGCCAGCCGGAATGGAGTCCGGCGTAGTCCATGCCCAGCAGAAAGATCTTCTTCGCGCCGGCGAAGGCCGGCTTGAAGCTGACCGCCGCGTTCAGGGTCAGGCTGGTCCCCGAGGCCGCCGCCGTGGTGCCCGCCCCGTTC
>JADZAF010000202.1 GCA_020852755.1 Bryobacterales bacterium | reverse complement strand
TGCAGCCCGGGGACTGGCAGGGGAAGTGGATCGGGTGGGAGGAGAAGGGCGTCTACAAGAACCCGCGCAGCCCGTTCCAGCTTCTGGGGAAGGCGCGCTGGATCTGGTATCCGGAGGGCGACCCGGTGCGCTCGGCGCCCGCCGCCACGCGCTGGTTCCGCACCCGGGTGACGCTTCCCGGGGACCGCTCCATGGTTCGGGCCCGGTTCGTTGTGGGCGCCGACGACAGCTTCAAGCTGACGGTGAACGGAAAGCCGGCCGGCCGGGGCGGCAGCGTCCGCATGCCCGAGGTGCTCCACCTGGACGGGGCGCTGCAGGCCGGGGAGAACGAGATCCTGATCGAGGCGCGGAATGCCAGGACGGATGCGGCCGGGCTGATCGGGACGCTGCGGGTGGATTTCATCCGGGGGGAGCCGCTGGTCCTGGCCACCGATGGCAAGTGGGAGACCGCGCAGGCCGCGGGCGGGCCGTGGACCGCGGCCCGGGAGCTGGGCGCCTACGGCATCCAGCCCTGGGGTGAAGCGGGCTTCGAAGAGGAACACGCGCTGCCGGCGCGCATGCTGCGCAAGGAGTTCGAAGTGGGGCCGGGGCTGCGGCGGGCCACGGCCTACGTGTCGGGGCTGGGCCTGTTCGAGATGCACCTGAACGGCTCGAAGGTGGGCGATCACGTGCTTTCGCCGGGGCTGACCGAATACGAGAGGCGGGTATTCTACGTCGCCCTGGATGCCACCCGCCAGATGGTCGCAGGGCGGAACGCCATCGGGGTCATCCTGGGCAACGGTCGCTACTGGCCGCCGCGCGGCGCGGTGCCCATCGGAACGCGCGGCTACGGCTACCCGCGCCTGCGGCTCCAGTTGGAGCTGCAGTACGCCAATGGCGCAAAGACCGTCATCGCCGGCGACGAATCCTGGAAGCTCAGCACCCGCGGGCCGGTGGGGGTAAACAACGAATACGACGGCGAGGAGTACGACGCACGGCTCGAGATGCCGGGCTGGTCGCGGGCCGGCTTCGACGATTCCGGCTGGCAGGCCGCGCAGGCGGTGCAGGCCCCGGCCGGGGCGATGGCGGCCCAGATGGCCGAACCGCTGAAGGTGACCGAGACGCTGGCTCCGAAACAGATCCGCGAGATCCGCCCGGGCGTGTGGATCGTGGACATGGGCCAGAACATGGTCGGATGGTGCCGCCTCAAGGCGGCGGGCCCCAGAGGCGCCGAGGTCACGCTGCGCCATGCGGAAACCCTGCGTGCGGACGGAACGCTGTACGTGGACAACCTGAGATCGGCGCGGGCCACGAACCTGTACGTTTTGAAGGGCGGAGGGCAGGAGGTCTGGGAGCCGCGCTTCACGTATCACGGTTTCCGTTACGTGGAGGTCACAGGCTATCCGGGCAGGCTGACGCCGGCTGCAATCGAGGGCCGGGTGGTGCACGACGCCATGGACCGGGCCGGGGAGTTCGAATCCTCGCACGAATTGCTCAACCACATCCACCGCAATATCTACTGGGGCATTCGCGGCAACTACCGAAGTATCCCGACCGACTGCCCGCAAAGAGACGAACGGCAGGGCTGGCTGGGAGACCGCAGCGTGGTCAGCCGGAGCGAGAGTTACCTGTTCGACGTGGCGGCGTTCTACACCAAGTGGGTGCAGGACCTGGAGGACTCGCAGCGGGCCGGGGGCAGCATTCCGGACGTTTCGCCGGCCTACTGGGTGCTGTACAACGACGGCATCGTCTGGCCCAGCACCTTCATCCTGGCGCCGCAGATGATCCTGGACCAGTACGGCGACCCGCGTCCGGTGGAGAAACACTACCCGGCCATGAAGAAGTGGGTGCAGTACATGCAGGGCTTTCTCCAGGACGGCATCATGCCGAAGAACACCTACGGGGACTGGTGCGTGCCGCCGGAGAAGCCCGAGCTGATTCACTCGCAGGATCCCGCCAGGGTGACCGCCGGACCGTTGCTGAGCACGGCCTACTACCATCACATGCTGCGAGTGATGCACCGCTTCGCGCGGCTTACCGGAAACAGCGCGGATGCGGCGGAGTTCGACGCCCTGGCGGCGCGCATCCGCGAAGCCTTCCTGAAGCGCTGGTTCCATGCGAAGGAAAACCGCTTCGACAACGGGACGCAGACCTCGAGCGTGCTGCCGCTGGCTTTCGGCCTGGTTCCGCGGGAGCGCCGCGCGGCGGTGTTCGAGAACCTGGTGCGAAAGATCGAAACGGAGAGCGGCAATCACGTGGGGGTGGGACTGGTGGGCGCCCAGTGGCTGATGCGGGCGCTTTCCGACAACGGGCGTCCGGACGTAGCCTTCACCATTGCCACGCAGACCACCTATCCCGGCTGGGGCTACATGATCGGGAAAGGCGCGACCACCATCTGGGAGCTGTGGAACGGCGACACGGCCGACCCGGCCATGAACTCCGGCAACCACGTGATGCAGATCGGCGACCTGGGCGTCTGGCTCTATGAGTACCTGGGCGGCATCCGTCCGGTTCCGGAGAATCCCGGCTTCAAGCGGATTGCGGTGCGCCCTTACCCGGTGGCCGGGCTGACCCATGCGCGGGCCACGCACCGCTCGCCCTATGGACTCATCTCGAGCGCCTGGCGCAGGGAAGGCGGCCGGCTCATTCTGAACGTGAGCATTCCGCCCAATACCACCGCCACGGTCTACGTGCCTGCGAAGCAGCCTGCTTCCGTGGTCGAATCGGGAGGGTTGCAGGCGGCGCGCAGCGAAGCCGGATGGGCGGTGTTCGAGACGGGATCGGGCCACTACACCTTCACGGCCGCGGAGTGAAGGAGACCGCGATGACCAGGCGGGGACTATTGCTGAGTGCTTTCGGGGCGCGGGCCGTGCGCGCGGCCGCATTGAATCCGTGGCTGCTCTGGTACCGCCGGCCGGCGGCCCGGTGGCTGGAGGCGCTGCCGGTGGGCAACGGGCGCCTCGGCGCGATGGTGTTCGGCGGCGTGCGGCAGGAGCGTCTGGGTTTGAACGAATCGACGGTGTGGGCGGGCCGTCCCGGCGATCACGACCCCGCGGGCGGGCCGCAAGAACTGGCGGAGGCGCGCCGCCTGCTGCTGGCCGGCAGGTACGCCGAAGCGGAAGAGTACTGCCGGCAGCACCTGATCGGGCGCAAGCTTTCGTACGGCACGCACGTTCCCCTGGGCGACCTGCGGCTGGACTTCGCGCACGGGGAATCCGCCGGCGAGTACCGCCGGGAGCTGGATATGGACTCCGGCGTGGCCGCGGTGGAGTACCGGGCGGGCGGGGTGGTTTTCCGAAGGGAAGTGTTTGTGTCCGCGCCGGACCAAGTGCTGGTGGTGCGGCTCGCCGCGTCCCGCCGGGCGTCCGTTTCGCTCGATGCACGGCTCGAAAGCGAGCATCGGCCCTCGGTCTCGGCGGCGGGCCGAGACGGGCTTCTTCTGCAAGGCCGGTGCGCCGAGGGCGGGGTGCGCTTCGGCTGCCTGCTTCGAGTAATGAACGACGGCGGCACGGTCTCGGCGGCGGGCAGCGGCCTGCGGGTGGAGAATGCGGACGCGGTCACGCTGCTGATCGGGGCAGGCACGGACTACCCCGGCGGGGTATCGCCGGAGACCGCCGGGCGGCAGGTAGCCGCCGCGGCAGCCCAGGCTTACGGCATGCTGCGGGAGCGGCACACGGCCGATCACCGGCGCCTGTTTCGACGTGCGGCGATCGACCTCGGACCGGCGCCTTCGCCCGGCCGGGCAACCGATGAGCGTCTCGAGGCGGTGAAGAAAGGCGGGGAGGATGCGCAGCTTGCGGCCCAGTTCTTCCAATATGCGCGCTACCTGCTGATCGCGGGATCGCGGCCGGGAGCTCCCCTGCCCATGAACCTGCAGGGCATCTGGAACGATAACCTGGCCGCCAATATGCCGTGGACCTGCGACTACCATCTGGACATCAACACGCAGATGAACTACTGGCCGGCGGAATCCGCCAACCTGGCCGAGTGCCACGAGCCGCTGATCCGTTTCATCGACCGCCTGCGGGAGCACGGCCGCAAGACGGCGAAAAAGGTCTACGGAGCGCGCGGCTGGGTGGCGCACGTCTTCACCAACGCCTGGGGCTACACGGCTCCGGGCTGGTCGACGGCCTGGGGCGTACACCTGACCGCGGGCGCCTGGCTGTGCATGCACGTATGGGATCACTATTCGTACAGCGGAGACCGGGAGTACCTGGCGAAGACGGCGTACCCCATCTTGAAAGAGGCGGCCGAGTTCTTCCTGGATCACCTGTTCGAGCATCCCGGCGGGTGGCTGGTGAGCGGCCCGTCGAACTCGCCCGAGAACCGCTTCCGGACCGCTCAAGGGGAAGAGGCGCACCTGTCCCTGGGCCCCACCTGCGATCGCGTGTGCATCGACGACCTGTTCGCGCATGTCATCGAGGCCGGCCGGATCCTTGGGATCGACAGCGGCTTTCGGGAGCAGGTGAGAAAGGCCCGGGCGCGCCTCTCGCCGCTCCGGATCGGACGGCACGGGCAGCTGCAGGAGTGGCTCGAGGATTTCGACGAGCCGATGCGCAATCACCGCCACACCTCGCACTTGCTGGCGCTGTATCCCTGCGATCAGATCACGCCCCGCCGGACGCCGGAGCTGGCGCGAGCGGCGGAGGTCACCATCCGCCGCCGGCTGGAGAGCGGCAACTGGGAAGACGTGGAGTGGAGCCGGGCCAACCTGATCAACTTCCATGCGCGTCTGCTGGATGGCGAGAACGCCGCGCGCAGCGTCTTCTCGCTGCTGCGCACCCTGACCGCGCCCAATCTCCTGACGGTTTCGCCGGCGGGAATCGCGGGGGCGCGCATCGAGATTTTCGTGGTGGACGGCAACACCGGGGCGGGCGCGGGCATCGCGGAGATGCTGCTGCAGAGCCACTCCGGCGAGGTCTGCTTCCTGCCCGCCCTGCCGGGAGCCTGGGGCACGGGGAGTTTTCGCGGCCTGCGCGCAAGAGGTGGCTTGGAAGTGGACCTGGAGTGGCGCAAAGGCAGGGCCGTGAGCGCGGTTTTGCGGGCCGGTGTGGACGGAGAGCACCGTTTGCGCGCCCCCGCGGGACAGAGGATCGGCAGCGTTCGGGTGAACGGCCGGGGGCCGCGGGCCGCTCCGCCGGAGGATGGAACGGTGACGGTGCGCTTGCAGGCCGGACAGCGCTGCAGGGTGAGCTTTACCTGATCGGAGGAGACCGACCATGACCATGTCGAGACGCGACTTCCTGGAAGCATCGGCGGCGGCGCAGGCCGCGGCCGCGACGGCCTGGGGCCAGGCCGCGCCCCCGTTCCACGACGGGCCGGCCTCGCCGCGCTTTTCGCCCGTGCCGCTGGAGGGCACCGTGAGCCTGGAGGATCTGGCCAAGGCCCGTCTCTCAAGCGACCTGATCCAGGCAATCCCGCGGGCGCCGCGCGGCTCCTGCGTGTACTGGGGCATCCCGTTCCAGGTGAGCCGCCCGGTCCTGCTGGAAGACCGGCCGGTGAGCGAGAAGACGCCCGGCCTCAGGGCGGAGTGGCTGGTTTTCCTGCACACCAGCGACGTGAAACCGCCCGAACGGGACGAGCGCGGCTTCATCAGGCCCATGCGCGGCGAGGGCCGCCTGGGCGAGCACGTGGCCGACTACGTGATCGTGTATGCCGACGGAAGCGAAGCAAGGGAAGTCATCCGCAGGCGGCATCAGATCGGCATGTTCCGGGCCATCTGGGGGGAGAACTGCTTTCAGGCGGTGGCGCAGCACAAGCCGCACGCGCTGCGCCCGCTGCACGAGCAGCCTTCGATGATGGTGGACGCGCGGGGCACCGGTTGGGGACGCGCCGAAACCCGGGCCGTCTCGGCCGACCGCTCGCCCTGGAACAACTGGCTGTGGGCCTGGAAGAACCCGCACCCGGAAAAGGAGATCGCCGCGCTGCGTTTCGAGCCCAAGGCCGCCGGCGCCATCGTCTCGGCGGTCTCCGCCGGAAACGCCGGATCGCAGCCGCTCCGCTGGCGCACGCGGCGGAAGGCCGTCCTGAAACTGCCCGAAGGCCTGGCGTTCGATCCGCGCATTGACGCCGAGGGCCGCCGCCGGCAGATCCAGCTCGACATGGGACAGGTGATCTCGGTCGAGCCGCGCAGGATCTATCCCAACGAAGAGTGGGCCGGGAGCTACAACAACCGGGTTCCGGAAATCTCCGGCAGGGAGCTGGTGGTGGAGTACGCCTCGCATCAGGACGCCCGGTTTCACTTCTGGGACGGCAGCAGCCTGGCGGTGGCGGAACTGGAGAAAGGAGGAGGGGAGCGCCTGACGCCGGTCCGCCCGGCCACGCAGCGGGTGACGCTGCGGGTGGTGGAGAAAGCCTCGGGGAGAACGGTGCCCGTGAAGCTGCACCTGCACGGCGAGGCGGGCGAGTACCTGGCCCCGGCCGACCGGCACCGCCAGCCCAACCCGGGGTGGTTCGAAGATTACGCGCCCGAGTTTCAGCACCAGACCTGGCACCGCTGCACCTACATCGACGGGGAGACCGTGGTGGACCTGCCGCCGGGCACGGTCTACCTGGAGGTGAGCAAGGGATTCGAGATCCGGCCGGTCCGCAAGGTTCTGGAGATTGGGCCGGGCACGCGGACCGTCGAGGTGGCGATCGAGAAGGTCCTGCCGTGGCGCGAGCGCGGCTGGGTGACGGCGGATACTCACGTTCACTTCCTCTCGCCGCCCACCGCCCGGCTGGAGGGCTGCGCCGAGGGCGTGAACGTGGTCAACCTGCTGGCCAGCCAGTGGGGCGAACTGATGACCAACGTGGGCGACTTCGACGGCCGCACCACGCTGGGCGCGAAGGACGCCGGCGGCAACGGGGAGTGGCTGGTGCGGGTGGGCACGGAGAACCGGCAGCACGTGCTGGGGCACATCTCGCTGCTGGGCTACAACGGCGCCATCATCGCGCCGATGTGCGCCGGAGGTCCGGACGAAGCCGCGCTGGGCGATCCGGTGGGCGCGCTGCTGATGGAGTGGGCGGAGCGCTGCCGGCAGCAGGGGGGAGTCGTGGTGCTGCCGCATTTTCCGAACCCCCGCTGCGAGAACGCCGCCGACATCATCACCGGCTCGATCGACGGCGTGGAGATGACCTCCTGGGGCAGCCTTTACGCCGGCATCGATCCGTACTCGCTTTCCGATTACTACCGCTACTTGAACTGCGGCTACTTCGTGGCGGCGGTGGGAGGAACGGACAAGATGTCGGCCACCACCGCCGTGGGCACGGTGAGGACCTACGCCCGCATTCCGGACGGCCGCGAGTTCACCTACGACGCCTGGAAGGCCGCCGTCCGGGCCGGCAACACCTTCGTCACCTACGGCCCGCTGATGGAATTCAGCGTGGACGGCAAGCTGCCCGGCAGCCGCTGGGAGATGAAAGCAGGCGGCGGAACGGTGGACGTGGCCTGGGACCTGGCCAGCGTGACGGTCCCCATGAGCAAGGTCGAACTGGTGGTCAACGGCGAGGTGCGGGAGAGCCGCGCGATCCGGCCGGACCGGGATTCGGGCCATTGGTCCGTGAAGGTCGAGAGAAGCTCATGGCTGGCCCTGATGGTGCGCGGCCATTACCACGACAAGCCCGAGATCATCGCGGCGCACTCCTCGCCGGTGATGATCCGTGTGGCCGGGTCGGAGTTTTTCGCGGCCGCCGATGCGGTCACGATCCTGGAGCAGATCGAGGGGGCGCTGGCCTACGTGGACACGGTAGGCACGCGGGCCGGGGACGAGGTGTACAGGCGCATCCGGCTGAAGCTGACGGCCGCCTACCGGTCGCTGCACAACGCTCTCCACCAGCGCGGCCACTTTCACGAGCACACCCCGGTGACCCGCCACGGGGAGTGACCGGGAGGAAAAGGGGACAGAGGGATTTATTTCGAAGCGAAATAAATCCCTCTGTCCCCTTTTCCTCTCACAGCAGGTCGAGCTCCACGGCGCTGACGGATGCCGGCGGGAAGCTCCACTCGGCGGTCCCGGCGGGCACGGCTCTTTCGCGCGGCTTGAAGACTTCCGGCTGCGTGGGGCCCACGAACTCGCGCGGGTCTTCCGGCGCGATCTCGAAGGCGCGGCCGCCGGCGATGCGGCGACCCTCCACGGAGAATGCGGCGCGGATGCTGCGCGAGTAGCTCATGTTGGCGACGTGCAGGAAGACCCGGTTTCCGGTGCGGCTGGCCGCCACATCCAGCTCCGCCGGCGAGGATTTCACCGCCACGCCCTGCCGCCCGTTGTGCCGCTTGAACAGCCGCATGATCGAAGCCACCGGCATGAAATAGGTGGTTCGGCCGGGGACCTGCAGCATCAATGCGTTCACGGTCCAGCGGGTGCCTTCGAAGTCGGCGCCGGTGGCGATGCGCACCAGTTTCCCGTGCCGCTGGTAGATGTTCATGGTGCGGGCGTGATAGACGGCCGAGAGCCATTCGTGCAGCAGCGGGTTGGCGTTGTGCGGCGGCAGGCTGAGGTGCCCCTCGGTGATGGCGATGCCGATCCTGGGCGCGTAGGGGCGCACTACCTGCTCCAGTTCGGCCACCCGCGTCTCCACCCGGTCCGCCAGTTCGATGAGTTCCTCCCAGGCGCGCTCCGGAACCCGCTGGTACTTCCAGCCGGTCAGGACGGTGTCGGGACGCCGCGGCGCCTGGCCCATCATGTGTATGGCGATGTAGTCCAGGTGCTCGCCGGCGCGCTTCAGCATGTCGCCCGCCCACAACCCGCCCTCCCGGCCGCGATCGCCCCAGCCGGCGATGCGTATGGACGGGTCGCGCTGCTTCATGGCCCGGGCGAACTCGATGGTGTGGCTGATGGCCTGCTCTTTGGTGAAACGGTTGACGCCGTAGGAGGTTTCGTTGCCGATCTGCCAGAGCTTGATTCCGTATGGCTCGGCATGGCCGTGGCGCTTGCGCTCGCGGTCGTCCGGGTCGTTGGCGTAGGAGACCCAATCGGCCGCTTCCCGCGCGTCGCCCCAGCGGCTGCCCTCACGGGTCTTGCGATAGCGCTCTTCGCCCTCGCCCAGGAAGTTGACGCAGTAGAGCGGCTCGGCGCCCGCCCTGCGGCACAGATCGACGAACTCGCGGGTGCCCACGCGGTTGGTTTCCTTGCCGCCCCAGACGTAATTGCGCATCCAGGGCCGCTTCTCCGGAGGACCCACGCCCTCGCGCCACTTGTAGTACTGGCTGTAAATGCCGCCCCAGCGGATCACTCCCGGATTCAGCTCCCGGGCGGCTTCCACGAAGTCCTTGCGCCAGTCGTCCGCATCGTAGTCCCAGGCAGCTTCGACGGAGCCGTCGGTGACGCCCAGGGGCTCCATGAACTGCATGTACAGATGCGGCGAGATTTCGAACAGCGGGGCGGGGTCCACCACGATGGCGCTGGCGGGAGCGAACGGAGCCGCCGCGCCGCCCAGCAGGTCGCGTCGTCGCAGGTCCATCTCTTCGACTGATGGTAGCACCATCGCCTCATGGCGCCCGCAATTCCTACTACAATGATTCGGCGAGGGTGTTCATGCGACGAATCACGCTATCCGCGACGATTTTCTTATGGGCGGCGGCCGCCTTGCCGGCCGCCGAGAAGGCCGTGGTCATTCAGAATCCCATGGCCCCGCCGGCCTGGGCCGTGCTGGAGCAGCAACTGCTGCGCTACAACTCGCTGGCCGCCGAGCGGTTTGCGGAGAAGTACCTGGATGAGCGGGGGTACCTGCTGCACACGATGCGCTGGGGGACCCTGGACGGTCCCGACGACGCCATCGAGACCTTCTTCAACTGGACCTTGCTGTACGCGCTGGGCGGGTCGGACGCCGTGCTCCGCCACTACAAGCGGGCGCAGGAGGGCCACTGGCGGCAGTACGGCGAGTTGCGCACCACCAAGACCAAGCTGGCCGAGAACGGCGCTTACTATAAGGAGTTCATTACCCAGTCCGACTGGTTTCACACCGGTGAGGGGATGCGCGCGTTCATGTTCGCCGGTCTGGCCGATCCCAACGACGAGAAGTACCGCGAACGCATGAAACGCTTCGCCGGGCTCTACATGAATGAGGATCCCGAAGCGCCCAATTACGATCCCAAGACCCGGGTGATCAAGAGCCTGTGGACCGGCAGCAAGGGTCCCATGATGCGCAAGGCCACGACGTACGACTGGGTGGGCGACCCGGTTCCGGGCAGCTTCCACCTGCTGCACAACCGGGCCAGCCGCGGCCAGCTGCTGGACCTGATGAAGTACTACGACAAGATGCTGGCCCACTGCAACGACTACCTGGACAGCGTCGGAGACCATCCTCTGAATATGGCGTCCACCAACCTGGCCGTGAACGCCTTCGCGCTGACCGGAGAGAAGAAATACAAGGACTGGGTGGTGGAGTACATCAATGCCTGGAAGGAGCGCACGGCGGCGACGGGAGGCAACATCCCCACCAACGTCGGGCTGGACGGCAAACCGGGCGGCGAGTACAACGGCCAGTGGTGGAAGGGCACCTACGGGTGGAACTTCACCATCTACGATGGCGAGATCGACGAGATCGCGCACCGCAACACCTTCACTGCCGGCGCCTGGCCGGGCTTCAGCAACGCCCTGCTGCTGACCGGCGACCAGTCCTACATCGACGTGCTGCGCCGCCAGATGGACAACATCTACGCGCAAAAGAAGGAAGTGAACGGCCAGATACAGCTGCCGCAGATGTACGGCGACCCGCGCGGCTACAAGCATAACGGCCCGCCCAGCTGGTACCACTACACGGGCAACCTGTTCCTGGACCGGCTGACAGAGATCTACATCTGGTCGATGGACCGGAAAGACCTGGAACGGGCGCCGAAGAAAGGCTGGATCGGGTTTTTGGAAGGCGCCGATCCGGACTACCCGGTGCGGGCATTGCAGAACGATTTCAACCAGGTGCGCCGGACCATGCAAGCCATGCGCCGCGACGTCACCACGCCCGACACACGCCTGGCCGACTACCTGATGGCCTACAACGCGGTTGAAACGGACGCCCTGGTGAATTTGATGTGGGGCGGCTATTTCTCCGGCGGCAGGATCTGGACGCTGCACAGCCGCTTCCGCTATTTCGATCCGGAGAAGCGCCGCTCGGGAATTCCCGAGGAGGTGGGCGCGCTGGTGGAGAAACTGGCGGCCGATTCGGCGGACCTGGTGCTGGTGAACACCAACCCGGTGGATGCCCGGACCGTGATCGTTCAGGCGGGCGGCTACGGCGAGCACCAGTTCGAGAGCGTCACCGTAAACGGCCAGAGCACGGCCATCGAGGGCCCTCTGCTGACCGTGCGGCTGGAGCCGGGCTGCGGCGCGCGCCTCTCCTTCCGCATGACGCGCTACAAGAACCAGCCCACGCTGCTTCACCCCTGGGACCGGGCCGTGCACGGGCGCTGAGCTTTTGCGAGCGCTATGCCGGGCTACGACAAGGAACTCGCCGATATCGTGGCGGAGTTGAACCGGGCGGCGCCCGGATCCCGTTCCCCCAAGGAAACGCCGCAGAGCACGGCCTCGCTCGACCAGCTGCTGCACTACGCCGCGCAGCGGGGCGCTTCCGACCTGCTGCTGATCGCCGGCGCTCCGGTCACGCTGCGCATCGACGGCGCGCTGGTTCCCTCCGCGGGCCCGGGCCTCACGGCCGACGACACGCGCAACCTGCTGCTGCCGCTGCTGACCACCGGGCAGTACCAGGAACTCCAGCGCAGCCGATCGGTGGACCTCTGCTTCACGCGCGAGCCGGCGGGCCGTTTCCGGGCCAACCTGCATCATCAGCGAGGAACCCTGGCGGGCAGCATCCGGCTGCTGCCCGCGCGCATCCCCACGCTGGAATCGCTGCACCTGCCCCTCTTGCTGGCCTCTTTCGCCGAGGCCAAGCAGGGGCTGGTGCTGATCACCGGGCCGACCGGCTGCGGCAAGAGTTCCACCCTGGCCGCCCTGATCGACCGCATCAATATCCAGCGGCGCTGCCACATCGTGACCATTGAGGACCCCATCGAGTTCGTACACGCCAACCGCAGCTCGATCGTCGAGCAGATCGAAGTCGGGCACGACACGCCGGACTTCGCCAGCTCGGTGCGCAGCATCCTGCGGCAGACGCCGGACGTGATCCTGGTGGGCGAGATGCGCGACCCGGAGACCATCGCCACCGTGCTGACGGCGGCCGAGACAGGCCATCTGGTCTTCTCCACACTGCATACCAACGACACTTCGCAGGCCGTCTCGCGCATTCTCGACTCGTTTCCGGCGGGCAACCAGCCCCAGATCCGGCAGCAGCTTTCCCTCGCCATGCTGGCCATCGTGGCGCAGCAGCTGCTGCCCGCAGCCGACGGCAGCGGGCGCTACCCGCTCCTGGAAATCATGGCGGGCAGCCACGCGGTCAGGAACCTGATCCGGCGCGGCGACGACCATCAGTTGTATACAGCCATCTCCACCGGGCGCGCGGAGGGGATGATGACCATGGAGCAATCCCTGGCCGAAGCCGTGCGGGGGGGACGCATCACGCGGGAAACCGCGCTGGCCCACTGCTTCCGTCCGGCCGACCTGAAGCAGTACCTGCACGAGGGCAAGTGATCAGCCGCCGCGAGTTTCTTGAAAGCGCGGCGCTGGCGGCGGCCGGGCCGGGTGTTGACGCGCAGACGGTGAAGCGCTGGTCGGCGCCCTATCGCAACTGGCACTACTGGCCGGATTACGTGATTCCCGCCCAGCCGGGGATTCCGGGCCACGCGGATTTCCATTCCACCGATGTGCCCACCGTGTACCAGTTGCCCGGCAGCCGCGCATGGCGCATGAGCTTCGTCGGTTTCAACGGGAAGGGATACAACTCCTTCGTGGCCTGCAGCGACGATCTGGTCCGCTGGGGCGACTTCCGCCTGGCCATGGGCTTCGGGAAGGAGGGCGAATTCGACTACGGCGGCCGCGCCATCGGCGCGTACCTCTACGAGTCGTACGGGATTCGCTCTCCCCGCGTGCTGAAGAAGCGCCAGGGCCGGTACTGGACTCTGTACGGCTGCTACGCAAAACAGGGGCGCTACGAGATTCCGCCGGGCTACCAGGGAGCGGCCTGGAGCGAGGACGGCCTCACCTGGAACCGCGCCAAGGACCGGCCGGTGCTCTCGGTCCACGACGCCGGGGCGGGTCCCTGGGAGAGGGGCAACATCTTCCAGCCCTGGGTGGTGGAGCACCGCGGCAGGTTCTACAACTTCTACAACGCCTCGGACAAGATGACCAGCGGCTGGATCGAGCAGACCGGCATCGCCTTCTCGCGTGACTTCCTGAACTGGGAGCGCTTTGCGAAGAACCCGGTGGTGAAGGTCCGGCCGGGCGGATATGACGCCCGGTTCGCTTCCGACCCGAAAGTGTTCCGCGACGGGGACCACTGGACCATGTTCTATTTCGGGGTCGGGCGCGGCGGCGCCCACATCCTGGCGGCATTCTCGCGCAACCTGCTGGACTGGACCGCCGACCCCGAGCCGCTCTACGCGGCGGGCGGCCATCCGCTGGGTCTGGATCAACAGTACGCCCACAAGGTTTCGCTGGTGCACAACCCGGCCAACGACACCTTCTATCTCCACTACTGCGCTTGCGGGCCCAAGGGCCGCGGCATCGGACTGCTGACCAGCCGGCCGCTGCCGGGCAGCGTGGCGGGCCAGGCGGGATGAAACCGGGCCTCGAGCGATGGCGCCGCCTGGGACTGCGCTGGCTGAAGTTCAACCTGGTCGGTCTGCTCGGGATGTTCGTGCAGCTCGCCGCCCTGGCGCTGTTCGTGAGCGGCTTCCGCTGGCACTACCTGTGGGCTACCGGCCTGGCGGTGGAGTGCGCGGTCCTGCACAACTTCGTCTGGCACGAGCGCTACACCTGGAAGGACCGTGCCAGCGGTTCCCTCAGCCAGTCCATGGTCCGGCTGCTGCAGTTCAATCTGAGCATCGGAGCGATCTCGATTCTCGGCAACCTGGCGCTGATGCGCCTGCTGGCGGGCGCCCTGCGGCTCAACTACCTGGTGGCGAACGTGGCGACCATCACCGCCCTGTCGCTGGCCAACTTCGCGGTCAGCCACCTGGTGGTTTTCCGCCACGAAAAGAAAGAGGTCAAAAGACAATGAAGCGGGTACTGTTGTGCGGCTGCCTGATCGCGATGACGGCCGGCGCCGCCGCCCGGCTGGAGGGCGCCTTGCGCGCCGCGGTGGTCAAACTGGACATCACGCCGGACGCGCCGCAGTGGCTGCTGGGCTACCAGGCCAGGCAGTCCGCCGGCGTGCACGACCGGCTGTACCACCGCATCCTGATCCTGCATGACGGCGCGACGGAGCTGGCGCTGGTTTCGACCGACATCTGCATCGTCGGTTCGATGGCTTTCTACGACCAGGTTCGCCGCAGGGTCGAAAAGGAAACCGGGCTGGGCCCGGACGCGTTCTGGTGGTTCGCCACCCACACGCACTCGGCTCCGGAAGTGGGACCTCCCGGCCTGGCGCAGGCCTTCATGCCGGAGCGCTACAAGCAGGCGAGCTCAGGTGCTTCGAACCCGGAGTACACGGAACGGGCGATCGAGCGCCTGCTGGAGGGCCTCCGGCAGGCGCGCGGCCGGTTGACGGAAGTGCGGATGTCGGTGGGAAAAGGGTTCGCCTCCGCCAACATCAACCGCCGCGCGCGGGACGTGGACGGCAGCATCTCGCTGGGAATGAATCCCGACGGGCCGGTTGACCGGCAGATCGGGCTCATCCGGCTGGAACGCCCGGACGGTTCGCCGCTGGCCCTGGTGGCCAACTACGCCATACATGGCACCGTGCTGGGCGGGCGCAACCTGCTGATCAGCGGGGACGCCCCGGGTGTGGCGGCGGAATACGTCGAGCAGAAGCTCGGCGCTCCCATGCTGTTCATCAACGGCGCGCAGGGCGACATCGCGCCGCTGTACAGCGTCTTCCCGGATCCCCAGAGCGGCCACCTGAGCCAGTTTCGAGTGCTGCTGGGCGACCCCATCCTGGAAGCCAACCGGCGGCTGGGTCCGGCCGGCGGCGAAGCCAGTTTCCGGACCGGGGAGATCTGCGTGGAGACGCCGCTGCGGTCCGGGCTGGAGTGGCCGCCGAGTCTCGCGGATTCCCTCCGCGTGACCGCCGGAGGAGAGAAGCTGGTGCGCATTCCGGTGCGTTTCCTGCGGCTGAACCGCGACACCGTGATATGGGCCGCGCCGGTCGAGCTTTTTTCCGAGTACGCGTTGCGGGTGCGCGACCGCTCCCGCTTCCCGAACACCTTCTACTTCGGGCTGGTGAACGCCTGGATGGGATACCTGCCCACGGCCCGGGGACTGCGCGAGAAGGGCTACGAGGCGTCAGTCTCTCCCTATACCGAACGGGCGGAGACCGATTTCATGCATGCGGTCCTGGCCTACCTGGATGGAATGCCCCGATGAAACTCGCCCTCCCGTTTCTGCTGGCGGCGCTGGCGTGCGCCCAGACACTGAACACGAAAGACGACGGGTATCGCGGGATCTGGTACTTCAACCAGCCGTCCGGCGACCGTTACGTGTACAAGTACAGCGGTGGATTCGCCACCTATCCGCAGCAGCACGCGCCCATCGCCATCTATTCGAAAGAAGCCAACAAGACCTTCTTCTGCTACGGAGGCACCGTCGAGGGCAAGCGCGAACTGCTGCACATGGTGTCCTATTACGACCACTCGACCGGGGAGGTCCCCCGGCCGACCATCCTGTTGAACAAGCAGACCGAGGACGCGCACGACAATCCCACGCTTTCCATCGACGGCCAGGGCCACCTCTGGATCTTCTCGAGCGCGCACGGAACCTCCCGGCCATCCTACCTGCACCGCAGCCGGAAACCGTATTCGATCGACGCCTTCGACCTGATCCTGAAGACCAACTTCTCCTACCCGCAGCCCTGGTACGTCGCGGGCGAAGGCTTTCTGTTTCTGCATACGCGCTATGGCGGCGGCCGCGGCCTGAACTGGATGACCAGCCTGAACGGGCGGGAATGGAGCGAGCCGCAACTGCTGGCCCACGCCGAACAGGGACATTACCAGGTGAGCTGGCCGGACGGCGGGCGCATCGGCACGGCTTTCGACGTGCATCCGCCGCCGCTGGGCCTGAACCAGCGGACGAACCTGTACTACCTGGAGACCCGCGACATGGGCCGCACCTGGCGGACCGCGCAGGGAACGCGGGTGGATGTCCCCCTGCGGTCCATGGACAATCCGGCGCTGATCCGCGACTTCCGCAAGGAAGGCCTGCTGGTCTATCTGAAGGACCTGCAATATGACGCGCGGCACCGGCCCGTGATCCTCTTCCTGACTTCGAAGGGCTATCAATCGGGTCCGGCCAACGATCCGCGCGTTTTGATGCTGGCGCGCTGGACGGGCCAGGAGTGGGTCTGGACGCGGCTGACCACAGCCGACCACAACTACGATCACGGCTCCTTCTACATCGAAGAAAACGGAACCTGGCGTTTCATCGGACCCGCCGCCGGGGGGCCGCAACCTTACGGGACGGGCGGCGAGATCGAGATGTGGACCAGCCGGGACGAAGGCCGCACCTGGACTCTGGCCAAACGCCTGACGCAAAACAGTCCATACAGCCACACGTACGTCCGCCGGCCGCTGAACGCGCACCCCGGCTTCTACGCCTTCTGGGCGGACGGCAACGCGTTTGCACCGTCGGAATCCAGGCTCTATTTTGCCGGCCGGGAGGGCAGCGTGTTCCAACTGCCGGCCAGGATGTCGGCGGAGCGTGAGAAGCCCCGCCGAATCCGGTAGATCCGCGGGTATTTGCATCGAAACTCACACTCTCCCGCCGATCTTCTGTTCACCTGGGGCTTAGGGCCATATAGTTGAGTAAACGGAGGAACGGGCGGACCGCGAAAGATCCATGGCGACCAACGGGCCGGCGCGCATATTGATGTTCGAGGACAACGTTCCCGACGTCTATCTGCTGCGCGAGGCGCTGAAGGCGGCGGGGGTCGAATTTCACCTGACCCATATCGGCGACGGTGAGCAGGCCCTCCGGTTCCTGGAGGACCGTGCGGCCGAGGCGCCGCCGGACCTGGTGCTGATGGACCTGAACCTGCCCAAGATTGACGGGCAGGTGCTGTTGGAACATATTCGGGGCAGCCCCGGCCTGGAGCGGGTGCCAGTGATGGTGTTCACCTCCTCGGAATCGCCCGCCGACCGGCGGCAGGCCTCGGCTCTGGGAGTGGACCACTACCTGACGAAACCTCCTGATTTAGAGCAATTTATGCGCGTCGGCGAGATGATCCGGGAGTTGCTGGAAAGGAAACGCGCCTAGAGGATCCCAGACCGGCCCGCGGATCCCGCCGGATTGCGACTGTTATAAAGTTGACAAACAGGTCCGAAACGGTTAGACTGAATTCAACATAGCTATCTAACACATAGCATCCCCCGGCGGCGAGACCCAGCTCGCCGCCAGCCCCTCTCAAGAGCCCCGGAAACCCATCCGGGGCTCGCTTGCTTTGGGTGGCAATACGCACCCCTTGCACGCTCTCCAAGGCCCGGAAAGCTCCTTGTGGATGCCGGATTGCACATTCCAGGCCATGGCGCGGGGCCGCGAGGATATCCTTCAGGAACCGGAGCAGGCAGAGGCGCAACCCAGGCCGCCGGCTCCGCATCCGGCCGCCCGCTGGATGGCCGCCGCTCTGCTTCTGGCTTTGGGCGGGGCGGTCGTCCTTTACGCCAGGTCTTCCACGTGGATCGACCGGCAGCTCGACTCGGGCTCCCTCATCAACACGGCCAGCATGTATGCCGCGCCGGAAACCGTGGCTTTGGGGCAGAAAGCCACGGCCGCCGGAATCGCCGCCGTGCTCCGCCGCAGCGGATACAGCGAGAGGGACGGCAACCCCACCGGCCGGTACCGCGCCGGACGCGGCTGGATCGAAATCCATCCCGGCCGCCAGTCCTGTTACCCGGGGGAAAGCGCCGTCATCCGTTTCGCCGGCGGGCGAGTCGCGGAGATCCGGGCCGTGCCGGGCGGGACCGCCCTGACGAGCTACCGCCTGGAGCCCCAACTGATCTCCAGCATCGACGGACACAGCCGGGACAAGCGCCGCCTGGTGTCGTTCGACGAGCTGCCGAAAGCGCTGGTGGCTGCCGTGGTCTCCGCCGAGGATAAGCGCTTCTTCGAGCACCGCGGCATTGACCCGCGGCGGGTGTTGAAGGCGGCCTGGGTGGACCTGAAGGAAGGCAGCAAGCAGCAGGGCGCCTCGACCATTACCATGCAGCTGGCCCGCAGCCTGTGGCTGGATCGGGATAAGAGCTGGCGGCGCAAGGCCCGGGAGGCGCTGATCGCGCTCCAGTTGGAGCAGAAGCTGTCCAAGAAGGACATCTTCGAGCACTACGCCAACCACGTCTACCTGGGCCGTCGCGGCACCTTCAACATACGAGGATTCGGCGAAGCCGCCCGGGTGTTCTTCGATCGTGAGGTAGCCCAGCTTACGCTGCCTCAGGCCGCCACGCTGGCGGGGATGCTGCAGAGGCCGGGATACTGGAACCCGCTCCGCTATCCGGAGCGGGCCCGGGAGCGGCGCAACCTGGTTCTCTCGGCGATGTTCGAGAACGGCTACCTCGACCCTGCCACGTATCGGAGATCGGCTGCCTCTCCGCTGGGGGTGAAGCCCGGCGACGAAGACTCCACCGACGCGCCCTACTTCCTGGACCTGGTAGACGACGAACTGCAGTCCGTGGCTCGGGGACAGGTCGAGGAAACGGGGGCCGAGCGGGTATACACGACGCTCGACCTGCGGCTGCAGAGGGCGGCCGAGGAGGCGGTCCGAAACGGCATGCGGGCGGTGGACGCACAGCTCAAGCGCAGGCGCAACTACCACCCGCCCGGGCCGCAAGTGGCGCTGATCGCGCTGGATCCTCACACCGGGGCCGTCAAGGCCCTCACCGGCGGGCGCAGCTACGCGGCCAGCCAGCTCAACCGGGTCCGGGCCAGGCGGCAGCCGGGCTCGGTGTTCAAGCCCTTCGTCTACACGGCCGCACTGAACACGGCGCTGGCGGGAGGGCCCCGGCTGTTCACGCCTTCCAGTTCGGTTATCGATGAACCCACCACCTTCTGGTTCAACGGGCAGCCTTATGAGCCGGCCAATTTCGGCCGGTCGTTCCATGGCAGCGTCACTTTGCGGCGGGCGCTGGCCCGCTCGCTGAACGTGGCCACCGTCAGGCTGGCCGAGCAGGTCGGCTACCCGGCGGTAGCGGAACTGGCGAGGAGCGCGGGATTGGGCGACGACATCCTGCCCACTCCGGCCGTGGCACTGGGAGCGTACGAGACCACGCCGCTGCGGGTCGCCGCGGCCTACACGGTATATGCCAATCAGGGCGTTCAGGTGGAGCCCTGGCTGGTCTCCACGGTTCAGGCGGGCGACGGCACCTTGCTTTACACGGCGCAGCCGCATAGCCGCCGCGTGCTGGACCCGCGGGTGGCCTACCTGATGGTGGACATGCTGGAGGAGGTGATCCGCAGCGGATCGGGCGCAGGGGTGCGCGCACGAGGGTTCCATGCGCCGGCGGCCGGAAAGACCGGCACTTCCCGGGACGGCTGGTTCGCCGGGTTCACCTCCAACCTGCTCTGCGTGGTCTGGGTCGGCTATGACGACAACCGGGACCTGAACCTGGAGGGCGCTCGCTCGGCTCTGCCCATCTGGACAGAGTTCATGAAGCGCGCCGCGTCTTTGCCGGGCTACCGGGATCCCCAGCCTTTCGCCATGCCGTCCGGGGTGGAGCGGGCAATCGTGGATCCCACTACCGGGCTGCTGGCCAACGCCTATTGCCCCTCCAAGGAGGCCGCGCTTTTCATCTCCGGAACACAGCCCTTCGGCTACTGCCCGGCGCATCACGCTCCCGAGCCGGTGCTGCCCTTTGACCTTGCGGCCGGGGACCCGGCCGCACCGGAGCCGGAGCCTGCGCTGGAAGAACCGGAGCAGTAGCCCGTGAAATCAGGCGGCTGCACAGGGGGCGCCAGGCGCCCCGGGAGTACATCTGGAGGCGCCGGGCTGAAGAACGATGGGAAACCTCCGGTCTGTCCCCGGGCCTGCTAGCGCGCCGGGTACTTGTTGAACAGCAGTTCCCGCTCCTGCCAGGGGATCCGGTTCACGGTCAGATTCTCAAACCAGTACTGGCCGGTCTTGCCGGCGGTGACGATGTCCGTGTCGCCATCTCCATCCAGGTCCACGATCACGAACTGCATGCCCGCCCCGGCAATGGCGTTGTAGGCGATGGGGTGGCGCGCGATCTTCGGGTTCTTTCCGGGCTCGATGGTGTAGTAAAAGATCGCCAGGGGATCGAAGGAGCCGGGGTCTTTCTCGTTGTGGCCCCGGTACCGCTTGCCGGCCAGCAGTTCGGGCCTGCCGTCGCCGTTCAGATCGGCCAGTTCCAGATTGTGAATCTGCGAATAGGAATCGTCGATCAGGTGCGGAATCCAGGCGCGCTTGCCGCGCGACTTCTTCTGCTCCAGCCAGTAGAGGCCGTAGTCGTGCCCCTTGGAGTAGATGATGTCCGTCAAACCATCGGCGTTCATGTCGTAGGAGAGGATGGCGAGGCCGGCGGTGCCCAGCTTGAATTCGGGGCGCCACTCCCAGGCGTCCCGGGTAACGTCCACCTGGCGGTACCATCCGTCCGGAGTGAGGATGTCCTTCCTGCCGTCGCGGTCCAGGTCGCCGAATCCGATGCCGTGCCCGTCGCCCGGATCCCCCACCGGCCGCCGCGCGAATTTCCCGTCCTTGATCTGCACCCAGAAGACGCCGTTGTGGCTGTAATGGCAGGGCAGGATATCGGGATTTCCATCGCCGTCGATATCGGCGGAAAGCATGCCCTCGGTGTTGCGGGAGGGGGTGATCTTGACCTTGGGCCACTTCACTCCCAGCTGCCTGGGATTCTCGTAATAGAAGATGCCGTCTTCCATCCAGCCCGCGGCAACCAGGTCGGTGTGGCCGTCGCGGTTCACGTCGATGGCGAACTCGCCGCAGTTCACCACGTACTCGCCGGACCGGGGGCATTCCCGGTACTCCTGCGCGCTCCATTCGGGCGCTTTGTACCAGAAGGCTCCGCTGGTCACATCCAGCCGGCCGTCGCGGTCGAAATCGAAAACGGCAATGCCTTCGGAAAGGTCGGAGCCGATCCTGTGCAGCAGGAAGATGGGTTCCCTGGCGAAGGCCGCCAGGCCCGTGACGAAGAGAAGAAGCAGTAAGCGTCTCATGAGTTCAGGAGTATTCTAACAGCGCGGTCCTCAGAGCTTCATCAGGTTCACCGAGCCGATGAACGCGGCAATCGCCAGCAGCATGACCGCGAACGCCTTGCGGAGGGAAGCTTCGGGCAGGCGGCTGGCAATCGGAACCCCGGCGAGCATGCCGCCCATGGCGGCGGCCAGAAAGAGCAGGGTGGGGCCCGGTTCGATATCGATGAAGCGCAGTTGGCCGGCGAAACCGGCCGCCGAGTTCGCCGCGATGATGGCCAGCGAAGCGCCGATGGCCTTCCTGGTCTCGATGCCCGCCAGCAGCACCAGCGCGGGCACGATCAGGAAGCCGCCGCCGACGCCGAGGAAGCCGGTGAGCAGGCCGACCGCCGCCCCTATCAGGGCGCAGCGCAGGGGCCGGCAGGCTGCCCCGGCCCGCGCTTCCGGCCGTGAAAAGAACATATTGGCCCCCACCAGCGCCAGCAGCGCGGCGAAGATCAGCATGAGGATGTGCCCGGCCACGCGGTGCGTCCACCAGGATCCGGCGAAAGCGCCCAGGATGCCGCTGGCGGCCATCAGCACGGTGGCCTTGAGGTGATGGTGGCCCCGGCGGTAGTGCAGGTAGGCGCCCAGCAGGCTGGTGCCGCCCACGATCAACATGGACATCGCCACGGCCTGGCCGGGCGGAAAGCCGGCCACGTGAACCAGCAGGGGCAGGGCCAGCATGGTGCCCCCGCTGCCCAGGGCTCCCAGGCTCAGACCGATAAACAGCGCCAGCACCAGCCCCAGCACCATGCTCTCACCCCAAAGGCTCCGCCAGGCCGGCGTGCCAGGGAAAAGCCAGGCCCGGCCGGCGGCTGTTCCGCCGCAGGTTCAGTTCCAGCCGGGCTCCGCAGCCGGGCTCCAGCAGCACCTTGAAGTAATGCGCATTGACGGCCAGCGGCCGGGCGGGCTCGCCGGGGCTGACGGCCACCGCTTCAATGGTCCGGCCCCCGCGCTCGCGAGCCCGCGGGGCGGTGTCGGGGAACCGGACCGCGGCGATGGTGTGCTGCCCGTAGGCGCCGGCCTGGAGGATGACTTCTCTGGCTTCGGCCTGGTTCGTGTTCAACAGCGTCAGCACCACGCGGGCCGGTTCGATCTTCTCCACCAGGGAAGCGACGTCCAAAGGAATGCCGGCGCGTCTCCGGGCCGGATCGAAGTAGCGCACCTCGGCGTGCAGCAGGCCGCTGCCCCAGTGCGGAGTGGGCGCTCCCAGCATGGTATGAAAAAGCCCTTCGAGCACCACCGGAAGAAAGCTGTGGGCGTGGTCCGAGCGCAGTTTCTCATCCGGCGTGGCGTCGGAGGCCACCCGCAGCGAGTTGCGCCGCACGGCCTCCAGGGTGCGCCGCAGGATATCGGCAGGATACGCCGCGTTCTCCCCGCGAAGGTATGCCAGCCAGGCGTACTCGTTGCCGTAGTCCTTCACCAGCGCCTGGTCCCAGGCGGTGACCGGCAGCGCGCGGGTCTGCTCGATGCGCTTCCAGTCTTCCGCCAGCAGCGAGTTCAGGTAGACCTCGACGAGGGCGCGCGCGAAATGGATGCCCCAGCGCGGGCTGTGCCAGCCCTTCTCGTTGTACCGGTCGGGCGGCAGGCGGTTGCCGGAGCCGTCCTCGACCGCGTGGTCCAGCAGGTTCACCAACTGGCGGCGGAGCGCGTTCAGGTAGCGCGGATCGCCGGTCGCCAGGTGCGCGTTGAGCATGCCGGTGCGGACGCCGCGAGCCACCTTTTCAAACCCGCCGAAGCCCCAGTCCCAGGCCATGATGCCGCCCCACCATTTGCCGTCCCAGTGCTCACCGGTCCTGCCGTTCAGACCGACGTTGCCCGGGAAATTCCCGCCATTGGCGCCGGCCCGCTCCACCCAGGCGCCGGCGTAGTCCCCGATCCACCGCCGGTACTTTTCTTCGCCGGTGAGCAGGTAGGCGTTGGTTACCAGGCTGGTGCAGTAGAGGTTGATGGGAACGTCGCCCCTGACGTTCGTCCAGGTGCTGAAAAAGTCCCGGGAATCCTTCGAGGCCGACTTGTCATACCAGTATTCCGGGCCGGTCTCGATCACCGGCCCGCGGCTGCCGTTCAGCACGCTGCGGATGATGCGATGCCGCGGGTCGTAATTGGGCGCTTCGGGATCCTCCCCCGTATAGAAACCGGCAAAGCGCACGGCGCGGCGCTGGAAGCGCGGGTCGGCGGGGTCGGCCAGGCCTTCGTTGAGGAAGGCCGCGTAGCCTTCGGAATTGTGCTCCCAGTCGAAGGCCTTGACGTACTCGCGGTGATACATGCCCTCCGCGGTGTACTGCTCGATGTGCGCGTTCCAGGCCTTGCGGTAGAGATCCAGCACCTCCCTCCGGCCGCCCAGCATGTAGAGCAGCGGCCAGTTCCAGAAGTTCTCCATCACGTCGTCCGGCCCGTCGTTGCCGCCCCAATGAGGTTCGTGCCTGAGCACGCCGTTGGGCATCAGGTAGCGGCGGGCGAAAAGGTCCACGCCGTTCTCGTTGGCGGTGAGGAGAGCGCGCTGCAGCAGGGCCCACTCGGGCGGAGAGAGCGGGTTGCGGATGCGCAGTTCGACCATGCCGTTGGGACGCACAGCCGGAGCGGCCTGCGCCCAGGCGAGCGTTGCGAATGAGAGAAGGAGAACGAACCGGAGCATAAGTGACGAACCTATCAGATGCCGAGGCGAGACGCACTGCCGGGCGGTGGTAACGCAATTGCTTCACTCAGCGCGGAGCGGAAGGGGGGCAGATGGGAAGCATCCTCGTTTGGATCGTATTCGGACTGGTGGTGGGGGCGCTGGCGAAGCTGATCATGCCGGGGCGGGATCCGGGGGGATGTATCATCACCATTCTGCTGGGCATCGCGGGAGCGCTGCTGGGCGGCTTCCTGGGCCGCTGGATGGGGTTGTACCGGGAAGGGGAGACGGCGGGTTTCTTGATGTCGCTGCTGGGCGCGGTCCTGCTGCTGGCGATCTACCGGATGCTGGTGGGCCGGCGCGCCAGCCCGTAGTTTCCCGGGTGCTCTTGCCTTTTCTGAATATGGAGGGTAGACTCCAAATATGGAGTCACGCGCCCGGCGCAAAGAAAGCCTCGCCTTCCTGCCCCCGGTTCCGCCCGACAGGCGCAGGGACCCCAAGGTGCGCCGCCAGTTGTCGGGCCCCGCCATGCGGGCCTTTCTCAACGTGGCCGAGAAGTGGCGCCTGAGCGTCGAGGAACAGCGTGCCCTGCTGGGCTGGCCGCCCGAATCCACTTACTACAGCTACAAGGCCGGGCAGGTCCGCACCCTCTCCTACGACATGCTGATGCGCATCTCCCTGGTCCTGGGCATTTACAAGGACCTGCGCATTCTGTATCCCGAGCGCGGTCTGGCGGATAACTGGGTCCGGCTGCCGAACAGCAATCCGCTCTTTGGAGGCCGGCCTGCGCTGGCCCTGATGGCCGAAGGGGGCATGGACGGCCTGTACCAGGTGCGCCGCCTGCTGGACGGCCGCCGCGGCGGCTGGAACTGATGCCGCCCACCCTCCCCCTGGCGCTCCGCGATACCTGCCGCCTGGTCCCCAGCCTCTACCCGGTGGCGGGCATTCTCGACACCATCGCCGCCCCGGAAGATCTGCCTTACATCTTTGAACTGGAAAGCTGGACCAACGATCGCATCTCGACCGAGCTGGGCCTTCTCCACCGCCTGCCGGCCGAGGAGTGGGTGACCGGACGCCCGATGGCCAGCGTGGTGATGGCGGCTTTCTGCCACCCGCGTCCGGGCGGCGGCCGCTTCAACCCGCCCGAGCGCGGCGCCTGGTACGCGGGGACCGAACTGGCCACGGCCCACGCCGAGGTGGCCTACCACCGCGGGCGGGAACTGGCCGAGATTGGGCTGTTCGAAACGCGCATCCAGATGCGCCTGTACCTGGCCGACTTCCAGGCGCTCTTTCACGACGTGCGCGCGCAGACGCCGGACCATGCGCCCCTGCACGACCCGGAGAGCTACACCGCTTCGCAGGCGCTGGCGCGCGAACTGCTGGAGGCGGGCTCCAACGGAGTCATCTACCGCAGCGTGCGCCGGCCGGGCGGAGAGTGCCTGGCCTGCTTCCGCCCGGCCCTGGTGGCCAACGTGCGTCCCGACGCTCACTTTGAATACTGCTGGGAGGGCCGGGGAGCGCCGCGCATACGCCGGCTGTGAGGACCAGGACGCTTTCTGTCACAATGAGCCTTTACCATGTCCGCTGACGACTTTCTTCCTCCCCTGGCTTCCTCCGTGGAGCAGGTGCCGCACTCGCGCATACGGGAACTGGCCGAAGTGGCCATGGGCCTGGACGGCGTCCTGAAACTGTATTTCGGCGAATCCAACCTGCCCACCCCCGATTTCATCAAGCAGGCCGCGGTGCGGGCCCTGGCGGACGGCCACACCTTCTACACCGAGAACGCGGGCCTGCCGTCGCTGCGCCGGGCGCTGGCCGCATGCTACGCCCGCCTGCAGCAGACGGTTCTCGATCCCGGGACCGAGATTGTGGTCACCGCTTCGGGCGTGCAGGCGCTGAACGTCGCCATCCGCTGTGTGCTCGACCCGGGCAGCGAAGCCCTGGTGCTCACTCCCGCCTGGCCGAATGCGGCCTCGGTGGTGGCGATGTGCAACGCGGCCGCCCGCCACATCCCGCACCCGCTCTGCGGAGAGCGCTATGCCATCGACTTTGACGCGCTGGAAGCCGCGGTCAACCCGCGAACCCGGCTGCTGGTGTACACCTCGCCGTCAAACCCGCTGGGCTGGGTGGCAACCGAAGACGAGCAGCAGGGCCTGCTGGAATTCTGCCGCCGGCACCGGCTGTGGCTGCTGGCCGACGAGGTCTACGACCGGCTCTACTATGCCGGCTCGAAGCTGGGCGATCCGGCGCCTTCGATCCTGCGCAAAGCGACCCGCGAGGATGCGGTCATCGTGGCCCAGTCCTTCTCGAAGACCTACTGCATGACCGGCTGGCGCGTCGGCTGGCTGGTGGCGCGCCGCGACCTGGCCCGCAAGGCGGCACAGCTCAACGAGTTCATCGTCTCTCACGCAGCCAGTTTCTCGCAGAAAGCCGCGGAAACGGCGCTGGAGCAGGGCGAGCCGGCGGTTCTGGAGATGCTGAAGCGGCTCAAAGAGAACCGCGATTTCTGCCTGGAAGCCCTGCGCGCCATGCCGCGCGTCACCGTGCCCCGGCCGGACGGGGCCTTCTACCTGTTTCCAAAGATCGACGGGCTGGCCGACTCCTTCGGCTTTTGCCGCAGATTGCTGGAAGCCAAGCGGGTGGGACTGGCCCCGGGAGTGGCTTTCGGCGCGGGCGGGGAAGGCTCGGTGCGGCTGTGTTACGCAGCCGACCGCAGCATCCTGGAGCCCGCCATGGACCGCCTGGGCGAGTTCCTGCGTGGCTGACGCGCGTTTTCGATACTGACTCCGATCTCACCCACCAGGGAAGACATCGAAGAGACTGCGCGCGCTCACGGCGCAACTCAACCAGTGCATCCTCAAGACCGTTCCTAAGCAGGCTTACGACGATACCGCAGCAGCCTTGGGCCCCCTTCGCACCGGGGGGGGTCGCGGTCCTCGACAGCCCGGGTGAGATGGCCGGGCCGGCCCGCCCGGAGAAACGCCGTCCCCGACACCGCCGCCGCTGACCGCCCCGGACCCCGGGGACGGACCTTCCGGTCCGCATGTCTTGATCCGATCCGGCCTTTGCGATAACCTGCTCGCGAGAGCCTGTTCGCCTGGCGGGGCTGCCGGCGCGCACCCTGCCGCACAGGTTCTGTCCAGAGGGTTAGCAACATGAGAATCCTTCGCAGTTACAGCCGAACGTTCTTTGTGTGTGCTGTCGCTCTGGCGGCTCACAGCACCGCCCTGGTGGCGCAGGTTACCACCGGAACGATTCTTGGCACTGTCCGCGATAGCACCGGCGCCGTTGTGATCGGCGCCGGCATCACCATCAAGGAGGTTTCCAAGAACACCACTCAGACCTATCAGACCGACGAAAACGGCGCTTACTACGCGCCTTTTCTTGTCCCGGGCACTTACCAGGTGACGGTAGAGAAATCCGGATTCCGGAGTCAGGCCAGTCAGAAATTCGAACTGCAGGTGGACCAGAGGGCCAGACTCGATTTCACTCTTCAGGTGGGCCAGGTCAGCGAGTCGATCGAAGTGACGGCCGCCGCTCCGCTGGTCCGCTCGGAAACGGCCGAGCTGGGCCAGGTGATCGCGGAGCGGGCGGTCCGGGAGCTGCCGCTCAACGGCCGCAACTTCGCCCAGCTCGTTTACCTGGCGCCCGCGGTAACGCCCGGGCAGCAGAATGAGAACCTGGCCGGCCAGAGTTCCTTCAACCCCCGCGCGGCTTCGAACTTCAACGCGCTGGGCAGCCAGGCCAACGCCAATGCCTGGCTGGTGGACGGCATCGACAACAACGAGTACACCTTCAACACAGTGATCGTGCAGCCTTCCATCGAGTCGGTGCGGGAATTCAAGGTGCTCACCGGGACTTTCTCGGCCGAGTTCGGCCGCGGCGCCGGAGTCGTCTCCGTTTCCACCAAGTCCGGCTCCAACGAACTGCACGGCAACTTATTCGAGTTTCTGCGCAATGACAAGATCGATGCGCGAAACTACTTCAACGCCGCTCCCCAGGCCAAGCCGCCTTACCGGCGCAACCAGTTCGGGGCGGCCGCCGGCGGGCCGGTGGTCTTACCCAGGCTGTACAACGGCAAAGACAGGACGTTCTTCTTCCTGGATTACTTCGGCACGCGGGAGAGGAAGGGCCTGACCTTTGTCAACACCGTGCCCACGAGCGAGACGCGGGGAGGCGACTTCAGCAATTTCGTGAATGCCTCCGGCAGCCTGATCCGCATCTACGACCCGCTCACCACGCGCCTCAATCCCAACTTCGACTCCACGAAGCCGGTCAGCGCCACGAACCCGCAGTACCTGCGCGACCAGTTCCCCAACAACACCATCCCGGCCGGCCGGATCCACCCCATCAGCCGCAACGTGGTGAGCATCTATCCGCTGCCCAACGCGGCGGGCAACTTCAACAACTACACCAGCAGCGTGCCGCGCACCATCGACGATGACGGCTTCAACACCCGTATCGATCACCAGATTTCGACCCGCGATTCCTTCTTCGCCCGCTACAGCTACGAGACCTACCGTTTGAACGCGCCGCAGGGCCAGGCCAACTGCTGCCTGCCCACGCCTCCGGAAGCGGCCGGCAAGTATGAGCTCGGCCCGTACGTGGCAGGCACCCAGGTGACGCAGCTCACCACCCAGGGAATGGCGATCAATGAAGCTCACATCTTCAAGCCGAATGTCATCAATGAATTCCGGGCCGGCTTCGCCCGCACCACTCCTTTCACGCGGCAGTCCGATTTCGGCCGCAACGCCGCGACGTCGCTGGGAATTCAGGGGGTCAACATTTCGGAGTTCAGCTCCGGAATTCCCAATATCGATGTCACCGATTTCACCGGCTTGAGCGGGGGTCCGGGTTTTCTGCCCGCCAAGCCGCGCGAGACGCACTACCAGGTGGAGGACGGCGTGGCCTGGACGCTGGGCCGCCATCAGACAAAGTTCGGATACCGCTACGTGCGCCGCCTGACGTCAACCTACACCGGGCCGCCCGGAGGCGGCCCTCGGGGGAACTTCTCCTTCGGCCGGAACTTCACCAACGACCCGGTGACCAACACGCAGGGCACCGGCCTGGCCACCCTGTTGATCGGTCACATCAGCGGCGGCAGCGGCCGCAGCATCCTGCTGGAGCCCTACTACACCACCAACCACGAGCACGGCATGTACTTCCAGGACGACTGGAAAGCCAGCCGCCGGCTGACGCTGAACCTGGGGGTGCGCTACGACGTCTTCGTCCCCGACAAGGAGATCCGCAACCGCATCGTCAATTTCGACCGCGCCGAGCTTCGGCTGGTCTATGCGGGCGAGGACGGAACCACCCGCGCGGTCAACAAGGAGACGCGGTATGGAAACATCGCTCCCCGGGTCGGGCTGGCCTATGACCTGGGCGGGGACGGCAGGACCATCATCCGCAGCGGCTTCGGCATCAGCTACTTCCCCATCATGCCCTCCGGCTCCAACATGTTGGGCGAACAGGTCCCCTACGTGGTCTCGCAGACTCCCTTTGGAAATATCCCGGTCAACCCCACCAGCTGGGCTGCTATCCCAACCATTGACAGGCCGTTCCCCGAGATCCGCACCGTGAAACCCCGCACCACGGCGGAACTGAATGCGGCCAGCATCGCCGTTCTGGGCCACTCTTTCGCCAACGAGACGCCCTCGCAGATCACCTGGAACCTGAACATCGAGCGGCAAATCGGGGAGACCATGCTGGCCGAGATCGCCTATGCCGGCAGCCACGGCGTGCACATCCTGTTCGGCTACAACCCCAACGAGATCCAGCCGGGCATCGGATCGCAGGCCTCGCGGCGCCTGCTGCAGCCGATCGCCAACATCTCCAGCATCAGCGTCTTCGACCCGCGCAACTCCTCGGTCTATCACGGACTGGCCACCAAGTTCGAGAAGCGCTTTTCGTCCGGCTTGCAGTTCCTGGCGGCCTACACGTTCTCCAAGAACCTGGACTACGGAGGGTCGGCGGCCAGCGGCGGCGGGTCGGCAGGCGGTCCCCAGACCATCACCAACATCCGCGCCGGCCGGGGACCCTCCGGTTTCGACGTGAAGCACCGCTTCATCGGCAACTACCTTTACGAGCTGCCGTTCGGGCCGGGCAAGCGCTGGGCTACCAGCGGTCCGCTGCGCTGGGTGGCGGGCGGCTGGACGCTGAGCGGCATCACCACTCTCCAGGGCGGCCGGCCCTTCACCGTCTATCTGGCTACCGGAGTCAACAACGGCGCCCCCAGTTGGCCGAACCGGACAGGTCCCGGCAGGCTCGACAACCCGGACCGCCAGCGCTGGTTCAATGCGGCCGATTTCGAGGCGCCCCCGCCGAACACCTACGGCAACTCGGCGCGCGGCGTGCTGTACGCCCCCGGACAGGTGAATTTCGACGTGTCGTTCGTCAAGAACAACCGCATCGGCGAGCGCTATAACGTCCAGTTTCGCCTGGACGCGTTCAACCTGACCAACACGCCCTATTTCGGCTTCCCGAACGCCAGTATCGGGTCGCCCACGGTGGGGCAGATCACTTCGACGAATTCGGACAACCGCGACCTGCAGTTCGCGCTGAAGTTCGAGTTCTGAGCTCTCTCGACCCGGGTTCCAGGCCGCTGCCTGGCGGCCGCGCCAAACCGGTAACGGAGGCGCGGCCGCCAGGGAGCGT
>JADZAF010000201.1 GCA_020852755.1 Bryobacterales bacterium | reverse complement strand
CGCCTTCCAGCGTCAGGTATACATCGCCGTAGGTCATGCGCTCGGCGCTGCGGATCACCCCCGGGGTGAACTGCCGGCCCACCAGGTCTCCCTGCCGGTCGAACTCCAGCAGGGCCGAGAGCACCAGGCGGTCCAGGCGCGGATTGAGCGAGCAGATGTTGGTCGAAAGCTCGTAGGGCAGCATCGGAACGGCGCGATCCGGAAAGTACACGCTGGTTCCGCGCAGGCGGGCCTCGGCGTCGATGGGAGTGCCGGGACGCACATAGTGGCTGACGTCGGCGATGTGGACGTGCAACACGAAGTTGCCCGTGGGCAGCAGGTCCACCCACACTGCATCGTCGAAGTCGCGGGCCGTCTCGCCGTCGATGGTGACAACCTCGTGCTGCCGGAAATCCTGGCGCCCGTCCAGTTCCCAGGCCGCGATCACCGCCGGGATCTGCCCGGCCTGCTCGATCACCTCGGGGGGAAAGCGGTGCGGCAGGTGATGCTTGCGGATGACGATCTCGACGTCCACGCCGAAGTCGTCCGGACGGCCCAAAACTTCGATCACGCGCCCCGCGGCGGAGCTTCCCGCTTCGGGGTACTCCAGCAGTTCCACGTTCACGATGACGCCATCGAGGTCTTCCGCGTGCTCGAACTCAAAGGGCTTCACCCCGATACGGTCCAGCGCCGCGCGGGCCGGCGGCCGTTCCAGCCCCTCGGGCACTTCGATCCACTGGCGGATGCGTTCGTCGTGCGGAATCACGAAGCGGCCGCGCCGGGTGATGCGGAACTCGCCCACCACGGTGGGGTGCGCCCGCTTCAGTACCCGCACGATCTCCCCGTCCGCCCGCCCGTCGGAATCGATCCTGCCGATCCGCACCAGCACGCGGTCGCCGTGCATGGCCCTCTCCGCCGAGGAGGCCGGGATGAATACGTCTCCCTTGACGTTCTCCAGGGGCTGCTCCGAGATCAGGAAGCCGTAGCCGTCGCGATGCATGTGCAGACGCCCGGCCGCATACTCGCGGCTGCGGGCGGTAACGGTGTACTGGCCGGAGCGAAGCTCCATCAGGTCGCCGCGGGTCACCAGGCGCGCCAGCGCCATCTCCAGGTCCAGCTTGCCGGAACCGCGCGCGCCCAGTTCCCGCACCAGTTGTTTGAAATTCGCCCGCGCATGCGGAAGCCGCGAGATATGTTCCAGCAGAGCGGTGTCCGTCATATCTCAATGGTATCCGGACGGAGACCGACCGCCGGACGGCCCGCTACCGCACCGGCAGCCGCGCACGGTGATTGCCCAGTTGGATGATCGCGTCTCCGGGCTCGATGCCCTGCGGCACCTGCACGTTCAACTGGTACAGGCCGGCGGAGC
The DNA here is from genome assembly GCA_020852755.1 of Bryobacterales bacterium. Taxonomy (GTDB): domain Bacteria; phylum Acidobacteriota; class Terriglobia; order Bryobacterales; family Bryobacteraceae; genus JADZAF01. The sequence continues at coordinate 9,443 of JADZAF010000201.1, read as the reverse complement.
TGGGAGTCAACCCCGAATAGTACGGAGTGAGGGCTTCGCCGCCGATGCGGATTTCGGGCGCGATCACCGTCCGCGAGAGCGGTTCCGCCGGGGGAGGGAAGCCGTTCGGCACGGCCGGCGCCACCGAGCCGAGTCCGGTCGCGTAGACCACGATCCACTCGCCGCGCAGGGCGGGGTTCTGAGGCGTGATGAGAGAGTAGTCCGCGGCCCGCTGAGCCACCACGTGGCCGTCGCCTTGCACGAACAGGCCCGGCTGCACGGCGGCGAAAGGCATCTGCACCACCGCTCCCGGAATGCCGCGGTTCACCACCTGGACGGTGACCGTGGGGCCTTCGGTGTTGAACGGAACCTGGGCGTTGATCTGCTCGAGGCCGCGAACGTTCGCCACGGCGTACAGCGGAGCCGGCCAGCCGTTGATTCTCACTTGCGTCTCGGCCAGCTCGGTCGGCAGGTACCGGGTTCCCGCCGCCTCCAGCCCGGTGAGATTCGTGATGCCCGTGCCGAAAATCGAGATCAGCCCGCCGGGCGCCAGCCCCGACTCGTAACTGGCCGCGCTGACGATGGCGTTGATGCTCGACGGCAAGAGCGTTTCCTGCAGCTTCACCAGGTAGGCGCTGGAGGCATGCGCCACGGGCGCTTCACGCGGACCCTCCTGCGCTTGCCGCAGGATGCCGTTTGCCGAACCCAAGGCCGCCGGGAACCGGCCCTGCACCATGCCGGCGGCGTATACCCCGCCCTGCCCGTCCGCGGCCAGGGCGGCGGCCGCATCGCTGCCGTCTCCCGCCAGGTAGGTCGAGTACACCAGCGTGTTGCCCAGCGGGCCAAGCTTGGTCACAAAGGTGTCCTGGCAGGGAAGCGGCGGATCGTAGGTGGTGAAGGAACAAACCCCGGGGCTGTTGCGGGCCTGAAACAGGGCCCACGTTGGGAAATTGCCGGAGCGGGTCCAGCCGGCCACGTAGATCTGCGCGTTCGGATCCAGGGCAATGGCCTCGGCGCTGTCGTCGCCGTTGCCGCCCAGCAGGGTCGAGAACAGAGCCGAGCCGCCGTCCGGAGCCAGTTTCACGACAAAGGCGTCGCTTCCCCCGCCCGGCATCCTCTGGAAGAAGGCCGGACCGGTGGGAAAGTCCGCCGACCGTGTCCAACCGGCCGCGAACACATGGCCCGACCCGTCCACGGCCAGCCCGCGCAGAGAGTCCTCGCCGCTGCCGCCCAGGTAGGTCAGGTAAGTGAAGCCGGTTCCGGCCGCATTCAGCCGGGCGACAAACGCGTCCCTGGCGCCGGCGGCCCTGGCCTGAAAGGCTCCCGTCGCCGTGCGCAGGTCGGGCGACTCGGTTCCTCCTCCCACGAAAAGACCGCCGGAAGCATCCACTTTGATCGACTCGGCCTGATCGTCGCCCGAACCGCCCAGGTACGTCGCATATAGAAGCGTGCTGCCCGTCAGGTCGAGTTTGGCTGCGAATGCGTCGGCGCCGCCGCCCGGTGTGGCCTGGGCCGCGCCGGCGGTAACCGGAAACCGGGCCGAGTTGGTGAAGCCGGCCAGGTATACCCCGGTCAGGTCCACCGCCACGGAAGCGGCCCGGTCTTCACCGTCTCCTCCAATCAGGGTGGCATACTCGATGCCGCCGGAGGCGTTCAAGCGCGCCAGGAAGGCATCACTGGGGCCGTTGAGCGTTCGCTGCACCGCGCCGCCCGTAGTGGGAAAGTCGATGGCCTGGGTCCGGCCGGCCACGTACGCGTTGCCGGCCTGATCGACGGCAATGGCGCAGTTGCCGAGCGTACCCGGAATGTAGGTTACATAGCCGGCGCCGCCCGAGGCGCTTCCCGACGCATTCACTTTCATCACGAAGCAATCGCCGCTGCGAGCCGACACCGGCTGCCGTACCGTAAACGGGAAGTCCCGCGTGACGGCGATCCCAGTCACATAGAGATTTCCGGCACCATCCAGCGCGATGCCGGTGGCCGAGTCATTGCGGCCTTCCAGCGGCGCCGGCGGCGAAGTGGGAGAGCCTCCCCCCAGCAGGATCTGAAATCCGCTCCTCAATCCGGTGACTGGTGTGTCGGCGGGCCGCGCGATTGGCTCCGAACTCCACGCCAGGATCGCTCCCGCCAACGCCATCAAGCTGGCTGCACGAAGGTTGTGAATGGGCACGTCGCTTGCTCCATAGCAAACCGGCTTCCATCCCATGGCAGAGCTCCGGTGCCCGCCCTAAGATAGGGGTATGGATCGGCGTCTTCAACCGGCCGTCCGCAGCCGCCCGGCAAGGGGCTTGACCGCAATGCTGGCGGCCGGCGCCCTGCTGGCGTTTCAGGGCAGTCTCAACGAGGCCGTCAAGGCCGGAGACGCCGGGCGCGTGAAGAGCCTGCTCGAACAGGGCGCCGATCCGAACGCGCACGACTCGCTGGGCGCCGCGCCTTTGCACGACGCGGTCTGGACCGGGCGGCGCGATCTGGTGGAACTGCTCCTGGCGAACCGGGCCGATGTCAACGTGAGGCACAGCGAGGCGGGCTCCACGCCGCTGCACTATGCGGTGATGAAGAGCGACCAGAGCATGGTCGAACTGCTGCTCGGCCGGGGCGCCGACCTCCGGGCCGCCTACCGGTCGGGTTCGACTGCCCTGCACATGGCCGCCGAGCGCGGGGCCGCCGGAATTGTCGCCCTGCTGCTGGCGCACGGCGCCGAGATCAACGCCCGCGACAAGAGCGGCGCCACTCCGTTGAGCGAAGCCGCCTGGAAAGGCCAGGCCGCCGTAGTGGCCCTGCTCCTGAGCCGGGGTGCGTCTTCCAATACGCGCAGCGATGAAACCGGGGCTACACCTCTGCACGAGGCGGCCGCCAAGGGGCATCAGGAAGTGGTGGATCTTCTGCTCCGCAGCGGAGCCGATCCGAACGTGAAGGACAACCTGGGCGCCACGCCTTTGGATGAGGCCACCCGTTTCCGCCACACCGAAGTGATCAAGCTCCTGCTCGGCGCCGCCACGGACCCCCGGACCACCGCCCGCCTCATCGAGCAGGCCGTCCTGCGCGGCCAGGCCGAGGTGGTCGAGATCCTCCTCTCGCGCGGGGTCCCGTTTGAGGTCAGGACCCAGTCGGGATCCACCCTGCTGCACGATGCCGCTCTAAAGGGCCATACCCAGGTCGCCGAAGTTCTCATCAGAAAGGGAGTGGATGTGAACATACGCAATGCCTCGGGAGCCACGCCCCTGCACGACGCGGCCCTGAGCGGCAGCCGCGAAGTGGCCGCGTTCCTGGTTGAGAAGGGCGCCGGCATCGAGGCGGTGGACCTGGAAAACGGAGCCACCCCGCTGTACAACGCGGCCTCCTGGGGCCGCACTGCCGTGGTGCAGCTCCTGCTGGACAAGGGAGCCCAGGTGAACCGGCGGAACAAGGCCGGGCATACTCCCCTGGCCGCCGCCTTGGCCAACGGCCACAGCGACGCCGCCGCCCTGCTCCGCACCCGCGGAGCGGTGGAATGATGCATCCCCGCCGCGAGCTTCGCCTGGCCGAAGCCGCCGGCTTTCTGGGCCGCCAGCTCCGCCTGCAACTCTTCAAGCTGGCCGAAACGCTGCAGCCGCACGCCGACCGGCTGGAGCGGCGTTTCCAGAACCGGCTGCGGCGAAAGGGGTGGGATACCCGGCGCATCAAAGCGATGAGCGCCATCACGCCCGGGGCCGCGGCGCGGCTGAAGGAGGAAGGCCGCCCGGTCCGCGTGTTCTTCGAACAGGTGGAGTACAGCGGGCGGCGGCTCGCCAAGCTGGACGTGGCTCCGGGAGAGGTCATTCGGGCTCTGCGCGACTACGACCTGATGCTGGACGCTTTGCTCAAGCGCGTGCAGCCCGCCGGGGAGGCCGACGTGGCCTGGGTTCGGGAGCAATTGCACTTCAGCATCGTCCTGACTCTGAACAACGCGTACTTCCAGGTGCGCCGCCAGGAAGCCCAGGCTTTCTACGACTTGTTTCGGGCCGAGGTGGAGGCGAAATCGCTGAACCAGTTGCTGCACCGTTTTCTCAGGGTTCTGCTCACGACTTTGAATGCGGACGCGGGGCGGCTGCTGCTCTTCGAAGACAGCCAGGAAGTTCCGGGACCCCTTCGCCGCATGCTGTCCCGGCCGCGCTATATCGAGCGAGGCTCCTCCGCCGAAAAACTCATCCTGGACCCGGGTCTGCGGGCCCTGCACGAGTCCTTCTGGTCGATTCCCCTGCGCGCCGGAAAGTCGCTGGCCGGCGTCATGCAGTTCGCCTTCTGCACGCGCTACCAGTGGCTTCCGCGCGAGCTGGACTTGCTGGAAGCCGCCGGCGACCGCTGCCTGGCGGCGGCGGAGAAGACCCGCCTGATGGAAAGCCTGAAGATCCGCGAGGCCCAGGTCCGGCGGTTGAGCGAGCACATGATCGCGGTGGAGGAGGAGGAGAGGCGCCGCATCAGCGCCGAACTCCACGATGAAGCCGGCCAGGCCATGGCCTGGATGCGGCTGCAGCTCGAGGTGCTCGAGAGAGACCTGCCGCTCGGATCGGCCCTGCGCGTCCGGGCGGCGGAAATCCGGGCGACGGCTGAGCGCACCATCCTGGAGATCCGCAGGATTCTGGCGGCCCTCAGCCCGGCCGTCCTGCAGCAGATGGGGCTCCCGGCCGCGGTGCGCCAGCTGGCCGGGCGCTTCCAGCAGACCTGCCCCGCCCGGGTCAAGCTGTCCATCGGAGCCCGGATCGGGCGCCTGCCCAAGGAGATCGAGGCGGTGGCCTATCGCCTGGTTCAGGAGAGCCTCAACAACATCGCCAGACACTCCTCCGCCTCGGCCGTGAACCTTTCCCTCGATTCCGCCGATGGGTTCTTGGAGTTGAAAGTCGAAGACAACGGAATCGGCTTCGACCTCGAGGTGGCGGCCCGCAAGCGGGATTCGTTCGGCCTGGCCGGCATGCGCGAGCGGGTGACGCTGCTGGGCGGCGATTTGCTGATTGACAGCGGCCCCCGGCGGGGCACCAGGATCCGGGCTCGCTTGCCGGTCGCCCGCTAGACCGGCCTGCCCGTCCGGGCGGCGTCCACCTCACCCTGCAGGCTCCGGGGACTTACGTTATGGCTACGATTCGAGTATTGCTGACCGACGATCACACCCTCTTCCGCCACGGCATCAAGACCTTGCTCTCGGCCGAGGCCGATCTGGAGGTGGTGGGCGAAGCCGCCAGCGCGGCGGACGCGATCGCCCGGGCAGCCGAGCTGCGCCCGGACATCGTGCTCATGGATATCGGCATGCCGGGCCTGAGTGCTTTCGAGGCATCCCGCCAGATCCGAAAGCACCGCCCGGAGACCAGGATCCTCTTCCTGACCATGTACGATGACGAGGATTACCTCGTGGAGTGCATGGAGGTCGGCGCCAGCGGCTACGTGCTCAAGGACAGCCCCGCCAGTCAGTTGCTCTCGGCGCTGCGCGATATCTACCGCGGCGGCAGCTTTCTCAGCCCGCGCATGCTCTCGCAACTGGTGGACGATTTCCGCAGCCGGATCAAATCCGCCACCCGCCTGCCCCGCTTCGCGACCCTTACCGCCCGGGAAAAAGAAGTCCTCAAGTTACTCGCGGAGGGTAACTCTGTCAAGGAAATCGCCTGCCATCTCAATCTGAGCATCAAGACCGTGGAAGCCCACAAGTTCAACCTGATGCGAAAGCTGGACATTCATAACAAGGCCCAGCTGGTGCAGTACGCGATCCAGAAGAAGATTATCAAGATCCCCGCCGCGGTATAGCCGTCAATCCCCCCGGCCGGACCGGAATGCCGGCCGGTCCGGACGTCCCTCGACGGCGCGGCGACCTGTGTCCGGTGATCTGCCCGCCCTCACCGGCCGGCGGCCAGCCGCTAGCTTCTCTGTCCCCCCGCCACTTCCTCGTAGATTTCCAGCACCTCCCGCGCGGCCCGCGCCCAACTGAACCGGGCGGCCTGCTCCAGCCCTTTCTGCACCAGCTCCCGCCGCAAGTCTTCGTCCAGCAGAATCTCCTTGATGCCGCGCGCAATGTCGAACACGTTCTCCGGATTTACGATGACCGCGGCATCATTCACTACCTCGGGCAGCGAACTCACTCCCGAAGTAATCACCGGGGTGCCGGAGGCCATGGCTTCCAGCGGCGGCAATCCGAAGCCTTCATACAGCGACGGAAAGACGAACGCGGTAGCCGCTTCGTAAAACACCCGCAGGGTGTCGAAGGGCACGAAGCCCAGGAACCGCACGGCCTCCTCCACCCGGCTCTGAATCACGGTTCTCCGCAAGGACGGGTAGCGGGAGATCTCATCGCCGATGATGATCAGCCTCAGATCCTGGTACTGCGGGTGCTGGCTGAGCTGCTGCCGGACGACCGCGAAGGCCTCCACCAGCCGTGGAATATTCTTCTGCGGGCGGATGTTGCCGGCGTAAAGAAGGAACGGGTAATTCACCTGGTAGCGTTCCAGGATGCGGCGGCGCTCGAAGGACCAGCCCCCCGGCCCGGCGGCGCGTGCGTCGGCGGTATGTTCATGCGTCAGGAACTGCGGATCGGGCGCGTTGTACACCAGCCGGATTCGAGAGCCGGGAATGCCCAGCACGTTCTGCACGTCGCGCCGGGTGGCGGCCGAGACGGCGATGATCCGGGAGGCGCGCGTCAGGCCCCGCCGGAAGACCGTCTGCCGCAACTCCTTGCGCAGCCCCGACCCCTCGTCGAACAGCAGGTTGCCCATATCGTGGATGGTCACCACGTAGGGGCGGGGCATCAGCAGGGGCACGCGGTTCAGCGGAATGTGCACCAGGTCGGCGCGGAACTGCCGCAGGAACAGGGGGAACAGGGCATGCTCGCGCAGCGGTTCGTCGCTGCGCGGGTAGGGGGCGGCGGTGAAGTTGGCGGGCAAGGCCGCGAACTCACGCACGTTCGCCGGCAGGCAGACCAGCAGGTACTGGTTGCCGCGGTCGATCGAGGCCAGCGCCTGGATCAGGTTCCGCAGGTAGGTGCCGATTCCGAAATCCCGGATGTGGCGCGCATCAACGACGATCTTCAGCGGCATGAGTCACGCCCGCCCGCGCGGCGTCCAGCTTCCACGAGTACAGCGGGAACTTTTCGGTCAGGGCCTCCACCCGCCGCCGCACCGCCGCCAGGGTCTCCTCGGACGCCGTGTTGCGCAGCACCTCGGCAATCAATCGCGCCACTTCGCGCATCTCGGCCTCCCGGAAACCCCGCGTGGTCAGGGCCGGTGTGCCCAGCCGGATGCCGCTGGGATTCAGCGGCGGGTTGACGTCGAACGGGATGGTATTCTTGTTGACCGTGATGCGCGCCCGGTCCAGGGCTGCCTCGGCTTCCTTCCCTTTCAGGCCGCGCGAGAAAATGTCGACCAGCACCAGATGAGTGTCCGTGCCGCCGGAGACCACCCGGAAGCCTTCCTCCATCAACCCCGCGGCCAGGGCGCGCGCGTTGGCCACCACCTGCTTCTGATACTCGACGAAGCCCGGCTCCATGGCTTCCTGGAAACAGACCGCCTTGGCCGCCACCACGTGCACCAGCGGGCCGCCCTGAATGCCGGGGAAAACGGTTTTGTCCACCGCCGCGGCATACTGCGCCTTGCACAGGATCAGCCCCGCCCGCGGTCCGCGCAGCGTCTTGTGCGTCGTGGAGGTGACGATGTCGGCCCACTCGCAGGGGTTGGGATGAATGCCCGCCGCCACCAGCCCGGAGAAGTGGGCCATGTCCACCAGCAGCAGGGCGCCCGCCGCGTCGGCGATCCGGCGGAAACGCTCGAAGTCGATCACCCGGGGATAGGCGCTTCCGCCCGCGATGATCAGCTTGGCCCGGTGCTCCCTGGCCAGGCGCTCGACTTCGTCGTAGTCGATGATCTCGTCTTCCCGGCGAACCCCGTAGGGCACTACCTTGTAGGTCTTGCCCGAGAAGTTCAGCGGGTGGCCGTGGGTCAGGTGCCCGCCGTGGGACAGGTTCATGCCCAGAATGGTGTCGCCGGGCTGCAGCACCGCGGCGTAGGCGGCCTGGTTGGCTTGCGAGCCGGAGTGCGGCTGCACGTTGGCGTGCTCGGCGTTGAACAGTTTCCTGGCGCGCTCACGGGCCAGGTTCTCCACCCGGTCGGCGAACTCGCAGCCGCCGTAGTACCGCTTGCCGGGATAGCCTTCCGCGTACTTGTTGGTGAAGACCGTCCCGGCCGCTTCCAGCACGGCTTCGGACGTGAAGTTCTCACTGGCGATCATCTCCAGCTGCCCGTGCTGCCGCTCGACCTCGCGGCAGACGGCGTCGTAGACCTCCGGGTCCACCTGGGCCAGGGGGCGGGCTATCCGTTGCTGTTCTGTCATGCTGATGGGTTTCGCTCTCTTTGGCTGATCTTGTCCACCCGGCGCGCGTGCCGGCCCCCCTCGAAAGCGGTGGCCAGGAAGGCGTCCACCATTTCAACGGCGGTAGCCGGTTCCAGGAAGCGGGCGCCCAGGGCCAGGACGTTGGCGTCGTTATGTCCCCGGGAAAGCCGCGCCTGCTCGACGGAAGCCGCGGCCGCGGCGCGCACACCGGCGACTTTGTTGGCGGCGATCGACATGCCGATCCCGCTGGAGCATACCAGGATGCCCCGCTCGGCTTGTCCCCCGCTCACCCGAGAGGCCACCGCGAAGGCGTAATCCGGATAGTCGCAGGACTCCGGCGAGAAGGTGCCTACGTCCTCCACCCGGTGACCGTTCCGCGCCAGTTTCTCCCGGATCTCTTCCTTCAATGCGAAGCCGGCATGGTCTGCGCCCAACGCGATTCTCATAGAGGGGAACTTCTGATTCTAGCAGGTGCGGCGCGGCCGGCACCCGGGTCCGGTCCGGCGCCTCAGGCGCCCGCGCGCTGCGACCCGCTGTGCGCCGTCCCTCCCCTCCCGAACCGCGGCCGGCTTTCCGAAGGGTGACTGAGAGGAGCGGGTGAATCTCCCGGCCTCGGCGGCGGTCTCACACCCGGCCGCGGTCCGGGGTGCCAGTCCCGCCGCCTGCGCAACCTGCTACACTGGAAGATCTTTTCCTTCACCACCTTAGGCGCGCGGCGGCATCGCCCGGCACCGAGTTTAGGAACAGATCCGAACCCTTATGTTGTGGAGTAAGCTCTTCATTCCCACCCTGCGCGAGAACCCCGCCGAAGCGGAAGTGGTCTCGCACCAGTTGCTCCTGCGGGCGGGCTACATACGCCAGTTGGCGGCCGGCATCTACAGCTATCTCTTCCTGGCCCAGCGCTCCCTGTTGAAGATCACCGGGATCGTCCGGCAGGAAATGGACGCGATCGGCGCCCAGGAGATGCTGCTGCCGGCCCTGCACCCGGCCGAACTCTGGCAGGAATCCGGCCGCTGGGAGGTCATGGGCGACAATATGTTCCGCCTGAAGGACCGTTTCCAGCGCGATCTCTGCCTGGGCATGACCCACGAGGAGGTCATGACCAGCATCGCCCGCGCCGGGCTGCGCAGCTACAAACAGCT
>JADZAF010000200.1 GCA_020852755.1 Bryobacterales bacterium | reverse complement strand
GGTCAGGTTCCGGGTGGACCGCCCGGGTCTGGAGTGGCAGCGCTGGCAGGAGGCGGCCCGCAAGAGGTAAGGACCGGCCGCGGCAGTTCCGGCATGGAGGACGGGCGCAGGGGTGGCAGTGCGGGCGTGAACCTCTGCCCCGCCCTGCAACCCGGCTCAGGCTGCGGAGGGGCTCAGATCTTTCGCGACAACCGCAGCCGAAGCCTCGTCAGGGCCGGTTGCTCCAAACCGGCCGGGTGCGGTCGAAGGGCAGCGGGTCCAGGTGCCGCACAGGAAGCCACGTACGGTAGTGGTTGCCGTAGGCCCCGGCGCTGGTGAAGTCGCAGAGCCGCACCTCGGTTCCATTGGCCGCCTTCAGCTTGAGCAACAGCCAGGGTTGAATGGGACGAACGGGCGTTTCGTATCCGTACTCGATCTGCCGGGCGTCGATCTCGGGAACCTCCTGCGGATCCATGCTGTTGAACACCGGATCGAAAGCCAGCAGCAGCGGGCCCCGGTAGATGGATGCCAGCCCTCCCATCTGCCTCTCCCCCGCCCAGTAGTGCAGCGACATGTCCAGGCGCAAGTCAATCGCGTCGCCGCTCTTCCATTCCCGGTCGAGCTTGAAGTAGCTGCCTTTCACCGCCGGCAGGGCCGTCCCGTTGAGCGCGATCCGCGTCTTCGGCGACCAGTACGGAATCCGCAGACGCAGGGCGAACTTCTCGGGCCTCGGCAGCGCCAGCCGCAGCGCGATGTTGCCGTCTTCCGGATAGCGCGTCTGCTGGACGATCTCCAGCGCCTGCCCGCCCGGCGTGCGGGCCTTGAAGCGGCCCGGCCCGTAGTAATTCAGCGTCAATCCCTCCGCGCCGTTCAGCAGGGCCCATTCCCAGATCAGTCCGAGCCCGCGCGGGCCGTTCACCGAACAGCAGTTCAGTTCCGGGCTTCCCGGCCGGCACTGGAAATTGATGCTGTGGGCGGAAGCTTCCTTCACGCCGTCCATGGGGGTGTTGTAGGTCCACCAGCTTCCCGAAGGCGACTGCCCGCCCAGGTTGCCGTTCAACGTGGCCAGTTCGATTTCGTCGGCCACCAGCGGATCACCGGTCAGCTTCAGCATGGCGATGCTCATGTCGATCCAGGCCACCGTGCAGCAGGTTTCGATCGCCCCGGTATCGTAGGGGTTGCCGGTGGTCTTCTCTCCCGAAGTGAAACCGCCCGTGTTGTGCCGGTCTCCCTTGAGGATGCTGTACCAGATGTGGGTAAAGGCCTGGCGGAAGGGCTGTTCGCCGGTCAGCAGGTGCATGTCGTACATTCCCAGGAAATCGTGCAGGCTCTCCCAGCGGTTTCCGGGGAACTCAAACATCTCCTTGCCCGCCAGGGCCATCTTCATGTACTGCCCCGCGCCCTCCAGGTCCCACTCCTTCACGATCCACCGGGCCATCTCCAGATACCGGGGATTCGAGGTTCCCCGGTAGAGTTGCGTGAAAGCGTGGATCACCGCGTAGTTCATCTGGCCGAAGCTGCCGTCATTGGTCATGTGGCGCCCCTGGTTGAGGAACGTCTCGAGGATCAGGTCCGCGGCGCGCGTGGCCGCCCGCAGGGCCTCCTGCGAGCCGGTCTCCTCGTGGTACAGCAGCAGGGCGCGGATGGCCCAGTAGTGGTTCCAGATGTCCCAGTTCTTGCCTGTCAGCCGGTTGGCCTTGTCAAAAACGCCCAGGTAGCCGTCGGGTCCCTGGCTGGCGATCAGGTCCTTCACAATCCGGCCGATATTGCCTTTCTGGCGCGGGTCGCGCAGCAGGCGGTAGCTCAGGATGGAGGAACACAGGTACTTGCCGGCGAACTCTCCGCTCCAGGGCAGCAGCTTGCGGCCTGGCTCGCGCTCGCGATCGTAGAACATCTGCACCAGCGCCGGGTTCGAGGCCGGAGCCCGCAATTCCCAGTTCTCCAGGTTCGCCTTCAGGCGCGAATTCACGAAGCCGTCCAGCTTGATATCCAGCCCCGCGGGAGCCTCCAGGACGGGCGTGAGAGCGGCCAGCAGAAGTGCCAGGAACATGATGAGACGATCATAGACGAAACGGGCGAATGGCGCGAAAGAATGAAGCGGGCTACTGCCCGCCGGTTTCCGCGGCGCCGACCGGCAAGGGCACGGACACGCCGGATACCTGGTTGACGACCAGCAGCAAAGAGTGGACCCCTCCGGGCAGAGCTTGGGGAACCACGACGTTCACCTGGTACAATCCAGCGAAGCCCGGCGAGAGACCGGCGAACAGGGGCGTTACAGAGATTCCCCCGATGTGAACCTCGACCGGCCAGCGGACTCGCAGCAGGGGTCCCGCGTCAGCACGCTGCCCGGCGGCGATATCCCGGTCGAGCGGTCCCAGCCCGGTGGCGAAGATCGTCACCACGTCTCCCGGCCGGGCCGGCGACGCCTCCGTAACCAGCGCCCAGTTTCGTGCCCGTACCATGGCCGGAATGCGCTGGCCGCCGCGTTCCACGTGCGCGATGGCGGGCGCCGCCTCGGCCAGGGTCAGCGGCATTTCCGCCTCGCCATTCTGGGTCTTCACCAGCAGCACGCCGGGACCCGCCTGACCGTACGGCAATTGGGCGTTGATCTGCCCCGCGGAAACGAACAGCAGCGGCATGAACTTGCCGTTCCAGGCCACCGAGACGCCCGCGAGTTCCTCCGGCAGCGGAAACCGCTCGGCCGGATGGTAGTCGCTGCCCAGGTTGTCGCCGAAGACGGAAACCAGCGAGCCCGGCGATAGGCGTGCCCCGTAGGCGGCCGCGTCCACGACGCCCCGCTGCGCGATTCCAGGCGCGGGCGATAGGGTGAAGCTGTCGACCTCCGACCCGTCCAGCCCCACCGCGGTAATCCTCATCCGCGCCCCGTTCACTTCGCCCCGCAAGTAGTGGTGCGCCGCCTTTGTCACCGCGGCATTGCCGTGAAGACCGATCCGGTGAAGGTTTCCTCCGCCGCCGCCCGTGATCACGTACGTCGCTCCCGATGCCGCGGGAACGCCGTCCCGCAAAGGCTGCGAGCGCTGGTAACCGTGTTCGTGGCCGCTGAGCACCAACTGCACACGGTAGCGGTCCAGCACCGGCACGATCTTCTCCCGCACCGCGGCGCTGATCGGATCGCTGTAATGATGGCCGCTCGGGTAAGGCGGATGGTGGAAGTAGACCACCTTCCAGAAACGCTTTTGCCGCGCCAGATCGGCTTCCAGCCAGGCCAGCATGCGCCCGGCGGCCTGGGGCAACACCAGCAGGTTGGAATCCAGCGAAATGAAATGCACATTGCCCCAGTCGAAGGAGTAATAACGCCCGGCATCCCAGTCCGGCGACCCGGCAGCCGGCACGGCGTGGACGGCGCGGTAGGGCGCCGCGAGGTCGGTGTAGTAGTCGTGATTTCCCGGCGCGGGAAAGAACGGCGCGCGACTCATCAGCGGGGCGTAGATGCCGAAGTAGGCGGCTTCCAATTGCTCGAGCGTGCCGCTTTCCTGGGACAGGTCGCCCGCATGCAGCACCAGGGCCGGGTTCTCCCGGGAGAGCATGAGTTCCGCCAACTTCTTCTGGTCCGCCCCGCCGGTCCCGCTGTCGGCGAAAGCCAGGAAGGTAAAGGGACCGGTTCCGGCGGTTCGGAGCCGCAGGTCTTCTGCCAGGATCGCTCCGTCCACTCGAACCCGGTAAAAGTACTCCCGGCCCGGGGTGAGACCCGCCAGATCGGCCTGGTACTGGTAGACCGTCTGACCGGAGGACGTGGTCACCGGCCGCATCCGGGCGCTGGCCTGGGAAGAGTAGGACGCGTCCGCGGAGTACTCGACCGCCCCGGCCCCTGCCTCCGAGGTGGCCCACAAGACGGCAACACCGTGGGAACTCGCGTTCTGCAGGTAGGGAAACCGGACCAGCGTGGCGGCCGGGGCCAGACTGGCCGCCGCGCAGAGGACCAGGACAGCCCGCCGGAAGGCGCGCCTCGGCCCAAACCACTCCCTATCACCCGAATACCCAATCCCCACAGAGCCGCCATTCTACCTTACGCGGCCGGCATGACACGGGTGAACTGCAGAAAGGTACTTCTAGAACAGGAAGCGTGGATAAACCGTGCCAGGCCGGGCCCCCCGGTCACTGGTGACTGGCGACGGCCGGACAAGTAGTTCCATGCCCTGGGAACCATGCAATCGAGCGGTCCGGCCCGCTGGGCCGGGCTGCTTCTCGTTGACGGCAGACGCGCGGATTCGACTACCCTTCCTGGACGATCGCCGCCAGGGTAGGGAGCAACGAGGGCGCTACTGTAAGGGTGGATGAGCGCCCCACTTGGAAGCCAGGGTTGTTCCGCGTACCCGCCGCAAGGTGGAGATCTCGCTGCCTGCTGATATTGAGAACGGTTCTACTCGACGCCAGGGAAGACACGCTTTTCGAGTGGAAAACCGTCGTTCAGACAGGAATTCCCTGTGCGGCGCCGGCGTCGGGCTGCGGCGGTTCGCGAGAAGGACCTGTTGCACACTGGCGTGCCTTACGACACGCCAGGCGGCAGGCCTCCTTACCTGGGGCGCCTCCGGCTTGCCGCTGGACCGGTTCTTCGCCCATCCTGGGTCTGGCGGGATGTGAAATACGGCACGTTTATCGCGCAAACACCCGACACTGCGGAAATTTCCCCATGAACTGCGAAGTCCGGGCGTGTTCACCTTGCATCGCGCCCCTTCCAGGGTCAGAGGCTTGCCTTCCAGGGCGGCGCGCAAATCCTGTCCGGCCTCATTCCGGCAACCCGCGCCAGGCTGCGATGCGTCTCACGAGTAGGTATGCAACTCAGAGTGGGGCTCATCGCGGCAGTAGCGGCCGGCGGTTTGTTGAGCGGATGCGGTTCCGTCAGGATCGCAAATATCCTGGCCGATCCCGCGCACTACCAACGGCGGAACGTCAGCGTTGACGGAACGGTCACCAATTCATTCGGAGCGCTGGTGGCGGGCGTCTACCAGGTGGAAGACGACACTGGCCGCATCTACGTCATCTCTAACGGGGCGGTGCCCAGCAAAGGCGCCAAGGTCAAAGTCAAGGGCCGGGTGATGGGCGGCGTGACCGTGATGGGCAAGTCCTTCGGCACCGCCATCCGGGAACGCAAACACGATTTGCGCTGACCGCTCCGCGCCCCGACCGGAGCGCAAAGGCGTCCGCTAAGGCCGCGGCGAGGCGAGCAGAAGTACACCGCGGCCGTCGGTCAGCGTAGCCTGAAAGAACAGGTCGCCGCGTTCATTGTTCTTGGCGCCGCTGAACGGGATAATCGGCGGGCTTGCCCACGAGGGGGGCATCAGGTGGGCGAGGGTGCCTACACCCGATAGGACGGTCCCGCTCCGTGCCACCAAATGCAGCGAGCGGTTCGACCACACATACAGGCCCGTGTCCTGCAGGCCGTCTGCATTGTCGTCCGTATCGATGGTGGCGTCGAAGCTCACCTCACCGCGCTCGTTGAGATCGTAGGTTAGGATGAACGGACCCGCGGTCACCATCCGCCCTCCCCCCGGCATCCAATCGCCGGGCCGGGCGACGGCGATAGTCTCGACTCCGGAACTGAGGAAGACCCCCACGTCCACGACGTAGCCTTCCGGGGAGACTGCGCTCTGCATGAAAGCGATGTCGCCGCGGTTGTTCAGGATCGGGGCAAACAGGTTCTCGTAGATGCCGCCGCCGGGCGCCGGTCCTCCCAGGCGGGCGACCAAACGGATCGCTCCGGTGGCGGCGCTCCTGACATAGAGATTCTCCGGGCAGAAGATGAATATCTCCTGAGGGGTGCCGGATGTGGGACAAGGATCGCCCGCCACGTGCGCCGCGAAGGCCACATCGCCGGCGTCGTTCAGCCAGGGCTCGCGGACAAAATCGAATGTGCCTCCGCCCGGCGCCGGGTCGCCCGGAACTACGAGGCCGGCTATGGCGCCGTCTTTGTCGGCGAGGAAGATCCCCATACCCAACCCCAGATACGGCTCTTCGGGCAGGTGGATTCCTGCTTCGGTCGGAACGATTCCCGCAAAGGCCAGGTCACCGCGGTTGTTGACGCTGAGGCCGAAGCCCCCGGCGCCACGGAACACGCCGCCGCCGGGCGCCGGGGTGACCCCGGGCGCCACAACGGGCGTAAGGGCGCCGGTGGCCCCGGACACGCGGTACACTCCGGCGTTCGCCCCAATCGGAAAGGAAAACGGATCCAGGTAGAAAATGAAGGCCGCGTCCCCGTTCTCATTGGATGCGATGTTGCCGTGCAATCCGGCGCCGAAGGCGCCGCCACCCGGCGCGGCCTGGCCGGAGAGGGCGATCTGGGCCGATCTGCCCTTTTTCATCGTAAAGACACCTTCGCCGGCGCCTTGGACGGCCGCGCCAAACATCATTTCCCGCCGGTTGTTGATGTCGCCGAACTTGAAACCGTCAACGAAGGTACCGCCGCCTGGCGCCGGTCCCGAAAGTTCGGCGAGTTGAACGATGGTATATCGCGTTTGCGCCTCCGTGATGGTGGCCACGGTCCCGCTTAAACCGAGCAGCAGCAGGAGAGTGGCACTGTGAGTGAGTTCCTTTTTCACGTTATTTCTCCTTTCATCGGCCGGTGCAGGATTCCCTGCCGGATCATAGTTCTCATGTTCCCGAGCTCAAGAGTTCCCGTCTCGGGTGACCGGTGCGACGATCTGCACACCGGCACTCTCCTCCCTCAGGTCCCTTCCGGGAGTTCCTTTCAACGGAACGCCAGGTACCTGGCCCTCCCTTGCGCCACCTGCACTACCCCGGCGTCGATGCCCGGCGCCGTGAAAAAAGAGCCCGGGCCGGCTGTTGAACTCATCACTCCCAGGACGCCCAGCGGAAGGCCCTCATAGGTCTCACTGACCTGCATCGCGGAGAGCATCCAGGCCGGGACCGTGATCTGCCCGGCCGTCGCATCCTGAGTGCAGAGCAGAGCGGTGGGGAGGCTCTCCCCGGAAGCCGACAGGGCGAACACCGTCACCTGTTCCTTCTCGGGGTTGGGACTCCGCCAGGAGATGGTCAGATCGGCGGAGCGGTCAACTTCGCGGAGGTCTTGACGGTTGAGCCAAACGGGCCGCTCCGGAACGGTGAGCGAAGTCGTGAAAGCGCCGACCTCCGCTCCGCCTTCCCGGTTGTCAAGTGCGTACTCTCCGGGATCGAGATACGTGGGGGACAACCGCTCCTCATAGGGATCCAGGCCCCCAAGGAAACCGAAGTACGCGCCATTGGAGCGGGTGAAGGTCTTGATCCCGTTCCTCCCGGAGAGGTACAGTTGCGGGCCGGCGTCCAGCCGGACGGCCCGTAGCGCGGCAGGCCCGTTGCTGTAAGGGTCTTCGTAAAGCGGAAGGGGCACGTCCTCGTTGGAGGTGGCGGGGACTACCGCGCAGTAGCCGGGCGACGGCGCTCCGGCCCGCCAGTAAGACTGGATATCCGTGCCGCGCATAAGTTCGTAGGGACGGTAGCGCACGAAGGCGCCGAAGCCCGCTTCCATCACGGCTTCGGCAGACATGCTTCCAGTGTCGACTTCCAGTTCGATCCGCATCAGTTCCAGCCGAGCCAGGTTCAGGGATTGTCCCTGCTTCACTCTGGCCAGGTCCTCTGCTCGCAGCACCGGCAGGTCGCGGCATTCCGCCCCATCCGCGGCCACGGCGATAGTGACGAAGTTACTCACGCTGTCTCCGACTTTTACAGCCACAGGCACGTAGCAGCCTTCGACGCCTTGCGGCACCTCCACGGCGATCTGGTCGATCCCCGCGCAGCAGCCGGACCGGCCCTTGTACAGAATGCTGGCGGGTCGGCCGCCCACGAACACTTCCACGGCATAGGGCAGGTCTCCGACCAGAAGCCCGGCCTGTTCGTCGCCCGTCACAGGACCCAGGCCCGTCCCCCAGACGATCACGGCCTGGTTCTGCCGTGCCGGCCGGAAAAGGGCGTTCACCGGCCGGTCGGTTTCCGAGTTCACGTTCTGGATGCTGCCCGGACCGGTCCCCGCCTGGTTCACGGAGAAGATTCCGAAGCTGTTGCGAACCACGTGGATGGAAACGGCCGAGGTTGTCTTGCCTCCGTAGGACAGGGTCAGACTTCCCTCGCCGGGCGGAGTACCGGACGGCAGCAGCGCGGCGACCTGCCCGTAACTGGAGTAGATCAGGTACGGTTTGACCTTGGTTTCACCGACAGTTACCTCCAGCGAGGTGCCGCCGAGTTCATCCTGCAGCGGAAAGCTGGACGCGGTGACGAGTCTGGACGGGCCCAGGTTGAACCCCTTGACGATGAACACCGAGCCTTGCGCCACGCCCGAACCCGGCCATTCCGCCGGCGTGTAACTGGCAGCGTTAAACGGGCCCTCGGTAATCCAGGGCGAGTCAAACTGGCTCGGCGCGATACGGACCATGCAGAACAGGACCAGGACTGAGTACCATCTCATGACTTGCCTCCCTTCGATTGTGCATGCTCATAGAACCGGATCTGGTGAGCAGTCCCCTGGCCATGTCATCCCGTTGAAAAGCATAATTCCGCCTTGTCGCTACTCAGCAGGTTTTTCTGACACTGTCATCGGAAACTGACGGAGGGCCGGTGGAAGAGACTGGCTCAGTCGAGTGATTCGAGGAGCGCCTTACCGCGGCGGTACGCCGCTGCGATGGCGGCTTCGGCAGCGGCCGAGTGGGCCGGAACGTCGGACAGTCTCCGGAACTCCTCGCGGCCGGCAGCCGTCGCGATTCCGCGTGCCACCAGTTCACGGACGTAGTCGCGGCCGGCGCCCGCCCGGACATAGTACTCCGCGACCTGAAGCGCGGCTGGAAGGGCTTCGTCATCCAGGTCCGGATGGCGCTCGATGGCAGCCAGGTAGGCTTTGGCGGTCTCCTTCGATTTCAGGCGGTCTCCCGAAGCGACCTCCGCCGGCCGCCGCGCCGGCGGCGCCAACGCCTGCAGAGCCGTACAGGAGGCAGCATCCTGAAGCAGCCCGTAGCCGTGGCACAAAGTGTGCAGCCAGCCGGGATCGGCGAGCCGGTTCAGGAAGCGCAGGCGCGCCACATCCGCACGGATACGCGCGGGGGCAGCGTCGGGATCCGCAGCCAGCAGCGCGTCCCAGTAGAGCGGATAAGCGGCAATCGCTTCCCCATCCACCCGGCGGGACAGAACCGGGCCCGCCGCCCTGGCCAGCCCTGCGCTCAGCTCCGGGCTGCGGACGGCGGGGGCAAACCGCAGGGCGGCCAGGCTTTCGGGGCAAAGCCTGCGAAATGCTTGCAGGTGGCCCTCCAGGCGGGCGGTGTCTCCCGGTGAGTGAAGGCGGCTCCACTCCGCCAGGGCGAGCTGCGCCCAGGGCCATTCCGCCGTGCCCTCGGTGATGCCAAGTAAGAGCTTCTCGGACTGTACTTTCTGCAATGGTAAGATCAGACGCGCTACTAACAGGTCTCGTAGCACAGGATTCTCTAACTTGTGATAGCTATCCAGCGCGCGGGCCCACTCCTCCGTCATGTGAGGCATGGCGGCGAGTGTCTCCTGAAGCCGCATCTGCACGAAGAGATCGTAAGGATAGCGCCGCGCCAGATCCCGCCGCGGCCCCATGCGCTCCGCATAGGAGAGCCTGTAGTCGCCGATGGCCGGGAGCATATCCAGGGCGCCGCGGATGGCCGGAGCGGCTTCGCAGGCGTCGGCGGGTGGGGGCGGCTCGAGGTCAGGGCGAATCGCGCTGTCGATGACCAGCACTTCAGCCGGCCTGAACTCGCGCGAGAGCTGAATCCCGGCGGCCTCGCGCCATGCCTCAATCAGCGAGTCCGGATCGCCGCGCTTCCACATCACGCTGAAGTCGAATACCCCGCCCAGATCGGTTTCGTCGCTCAGTTCAGCTCCCAGAACCCTGCGCAGGGAATCCACCGCGTGCCGGAAACGGCAGGGCTTGCACGCCAGTTGCACGAACGTTCCGCCTTGGGAGACCGCCGGCCCGCGGTCGGCGGATGGGCTGGCGGGTGTCAGCCGCGCGGAGGCGGCGCCGGGCAGCCGCATCACCCAGGCTTCCACCTGGCGCGTCTCATGGTGGTACACCAGCGAGAACTTCCCGGTCAGCGCGCCGCGCAGCGCCGGACGGATGTCCGGCCCCAGCCCGATGGCTCGCCGTCCCGCGGAGCCGGCCCCCGGTTCATGATCCGCGCGGACGTCGTAGCGGCTTTGCTGGAACCACTCCGGCGCCACGATCTTCCAGGGGTCGGTTTCAAAGGCGTGAGCGATCAGGCGGTCCAGGGTAATGCCCGAAGCGATAAAACGGTCCTGCCCGAGAAGAGTGCGCCGGGGCATTCCGGGGGCCGCCGGCTCGATCGAGATCCTGGCCGCCGGGGTCTGGGCAAGCGCGGCGGACAGCATGAACGGCAGCAGCCAGCACGCGGCGCCGCGCGACGTCCCCAACCGGCGCCCCCTCAGAACTCGCGGGCCGCCCGGATCATGGCCCGGAGGTTCTCCGGAGGCGTGGTGGCGGGCATGGCGCAGCCGGCGTTCAGGATGAAGCGCGGGTTTCCGGCGAAGATTCCAAGCAGCTCGCGCGTCTTGCGCTCCACCCGTTCCGGCGTACCCAGGGCGAGCACCGCGTTGGGGTCGATGTTGCCGAGAAAGGCGGCCCGGCCCTTCAGCTTGTCGCAGGCCAGCCGGGCGTCGGTCTTGTAATCCAGTTCCAGGCCGTCGGCGCCGGTGGCGATCATCTCCTCCAGAATGCGGTCCGTCTTCCCGCAGATATGCAGCACGTAGGGCAGCCCGGTGGAATGAGCGAAATCCACGATGCGCTGTTCGGACGGGAAGGCAAACTCGCGGTAAAGCGCGGGCGAGACCATGTCCGGTCCGGCCAGGCTGTCGCCGTTCGAAACCATGTGCGCGCCGGTCCCCGCCATCAGGCGGATGAACTGGCGCGTGCCGTCTTCGCAATACGCGATCAACCGGCGGGCCAGGGCATGCTTTTCCGGCTCCATGAGGTCCAGCATCCAATCCTCCATGGAGCGGACCAGGCAGGCCAGATCGTAGGGCGCCTGATCGCAGTTGCCGCGAATGTAGATCTCGTCCTTGAAATAGCCGCGCAGCAGGCGCACGCCTTCCAGCCAGACCTGAATCACGGGATAGCGTCCCACGTCCACGGGCGGCAGGCAATCTACCTCTTCGAGGCTCGAGATCCGGCCGCCGGTGGTGCGGCCGGGCGCGTCTTCGGGGAGATCGACGGGAACCCCCAGTGCACCGGCCAGCGTGGCCGTGTCGATGTCCACCAGGATGCCGTCATACCCGTAGGTCTCGACTGCCTGGATGAAGCTTCGCGCCAGGGCCTGGGGGTCGCCGCGGAACTCGCGCATGGACACGCCCGCCTCGCGCGCGGCCATCATGAAGTTGTGCAGCATGACCGGGACGCGGTCGGGGTGCTCCCCTTTCAGCGCCGCGGCGATCCTCTGGTATCCGTTCATCGGCGCGCCCTGGCCTCCGGCACCCTGCTACAATAGCACTTTTGCCGGAAATTCAGGAGGTACAGGTGCGTTTAGTGGGTGCCATCATGCGAATTTTCAGTTACTTGTTCCACGCCGGTCTAGGCCTGTTTCTGTTGGGTATTTCGCTGGTCGCCCTCATCAATGGAAGGCACAACCTGCGGATCGATCTGCTTCCCTGGGAGGGCAAGGCCTTGACGTTCTGGCTTCTTTTCGCCGCTCTGTTCGGGCTCGCCAGCCTGCTGCTGGCCGTGCGCGGCAAACTCAAGGTGCTGTTCTTCATCTGGAGCGTGGTGGTAGTGGCGATGCTGGTGCGAGGCTACATCTTCTCCGGCTACTACTTCGGCGGGGCGGGAGCTTTGATGAACGCCGTATATCTCACGCTTGCATCCATCCTGGCCGCGGTCGGAAGCTGGCTGCGCTTCCGGCAGAAGCCCGCGTACGAGCCCTACTGAACAGCGCGTCGCAGGCTGTTTCGCATCCGCCCGGTTCAAAGTCGTTGGTCTCCGGCCGGGCCATCATCGCAAGCAGCAATGGTCGCCGTGTAGAGAAAGCGCGTGGTGGCGCGTTCCTGCCGCCGCCTGTCTTACTGCACCACGAACACCCGCGTTTCGGGCGCGTGCAAATCGAAGATAATCTCGGAAGCCTCCCGCGCGTACTCGCCGCCGCCGGTCACGTCGCGCACGTGGAACCTGCCCGGCAGCGCGATGCGCTTTTTTCCTGACTGCAGCGAGTGCAGGGCCACTACGCTGCGGTCGGCCAGCAGAACATCATTGGTTTCGCTGTAGACGTGAGCGCCGGCATAGCGGGCCAGACCGCGCCACAGGTCGGCCGGCAGGTTCGCCGCGATGCTGAAAACGGCGGCGTAATCCCCTTCCCCGCGCGGCCCCGAAGTGCCGTTGCCCGCCGCGCCCTTCCCGAATTCCTTCACTGCCAGACCCGTATGGTTGAACCCGCCTTTCACCCACGCCAGGCCCAGTTCCACTCCGTCCGTGGGAAGCAGGACCGGCCCGTAGGAGAGCGGACCGCCGATCACTGTGTCCGCCCGCAGGCCCCGCGTTACCGGGTGGTCGAAATTCGAAACCAGGATGCGCCGGTGCGCGTTCACCGGAAGCATCTCGAACGAGAAGCCGGTCAGCCGCGCGGCGGACTCGATTCCCACGCTGCGGCCATCCGAGATCCCGGACCCCGGACCCCAGACCACCACGTTTCCATTACGGAAGACCTTGCGCCGCAGCAGGTCCAGGCGGGCGGCATCCACCCGGTAGAGATTCGGGAAGTAGTAGACCTTGTGGGCCGGGAAGTGGTCCAACGCCAGGTCTTCCAGCAGGTAGATGTTGTGCGGCACGCCGCAGCGCGCCATGCCCATCTTCTGCTCCCACATCACGGCCTCGTTGTGGAGGTTACCCGATCCGTTGGTCTCCAGCACGGCCGTATCGTCCAGGACCATCGCGATGCCCGGCACGGTTTCGTGCGGCCATTCGATCGACTCCCGGATGGCGGCCACCTGGCGCCCGATGATACTGCGGATGCCGGGCGGATCGAACCAGCCCGCGCCGAACTCCATCCAGTACGAGTTGAACCCGCGCGTCCATCCGGTGGCCAGGTTTCGCCAGGTGTTGGCGGCATACTCGCGGTCGTTGCGCGCCAGCCCGATTTCGTTCTTGGTGCGCACGTAAGTGCGCGTGTCCATCTCGCAGTAGAAATAGCGGCCGCGCAGCACGGTGGAGTCCGCGCTGCCTTCGGGTTCGTAGACGCCGCCGATGCCGCGGGCCTGGTAGTCGTGCGGGGTGATCAGCCCGTCGAAACCGCGGCCGCCGAACAGCGACATAACGTCCATGCTGCCCGAACCGGCCAGGTACTCGGGATAGGCCAACGGCCAGGAAACGCCGCCTCCTCCGCCCGGGTAGTTGAAAAAGCCGAAATTCGTCCAGCCCTGCATGGTCTGCTTCAGGGCATCGTGGAGGAACAATACCTTGCGGGCCGCGGCGCGGTGCATGGCTTCGCCCGACGAGCGCATCCGCGAGAGAAACAACTGGCGCTGCAGTTCCAGGTAGTCGCGCAGCGGCTGGTTCTCCCGTGCGCTCTGCCAGTACAGAAGCCCGGCCAGGGCGGGAGCCGGTCCGCGCAGCTTGTCGCGGGGAACCGGAACACTCCCGAAGGTAGCCGCACGGTCGCCGTAAGCCGCCCGGAGCTTCTCGATGGCGCCGTACTTCGCTTCCAGGAACCGGCGCCAGCGGGCCGACATGAGCGGACCGTGGTCGAAGAGCCAGTGCTGCGCCAGGGGCGGATGGGTGCCCTCCTGAACGCCGAAGTTCGCGTAGCCGATGACGCGGTTCGCCCACGGCCGCGACTCGCAGTAGCGGATGAGGGCGGCGGTGAAACGGTCGGCCGCATCGTAAAACACGTCCGAGGCCAGCGAAGGCGCCGGACCCGGCGAGCCTTCTTCGTTGATGAAGTACTCCTGGGGGTGAGCGTCCCGCCAGGAGGGCGGCGGCCACAAGCCGAAACGCACGATCAGGTAGCCATCAGGGTCGCCCCGCAGAACGTGATCGGCCTGCTCATCCAGGTCGAACAGACCGGGCCAGGGCGGCCCCTGGGGCGTGTCCGTGATGCGGTCGCCGCGCCAGAACCGCGTCTCCGGCCAGGCATCCGGCCGCACGGCCGGAGTGATGAAATAGGCGCTGAACTTGTTGCCATAGGCCAGGGTCATCGACCGGTCGAAGGCCGCTTTGCCAAAGGTGTTGAAGCCGGGCAGCGCATCGGGCTTGCCGTCGATGAAGACCGTGGGGCGGCCTTTGTAGACGCGAACTTCGACTACGGGCGGGGCGGCAGCGAGCAGGCCTGCCGCGGCGAGGAACACCAGCAGTGCGCGCATAGGGTGGCTCCCATTGTCGCCCATGTTACCGGCCCTCCGGCTTGTAGTAAGATCAACACACCGCGGCGCAGAGCGCCGGTTTCGAAAGAGGGGACCAGATATGCCAGAGGACGCGCTGTTCGAACCTTTGCGTTTCCGCAACCTGATCGTCAAGAACCGCATCCTTCGCTCCAACATCTCCGGGCGGTTCGACAACTATGACGGATCGGGCACCCAGACCCGCATCAACTGGGAGTTGAAATTTGCCCGCGGAGGGGTGGGCGCCATCGTCTCCTCCTTCGTCCCGGTCAACATACGCGGCCGGATCATGCCCAACTACGCCACCATCGACCGGGATGAGCGCATTCCCTTCTGGAGGGAGTTAGGCCGGCGGGTCCACGAATTCGACTGCAAGTTCATTTTGCAGTTGAGCCACGCAGGGCGCCAGCGGGACATCGGCGGGATCGAATTTGAAAAGGGGCTGAGTTCCACCGACCGGCCGGAGCCTCTCAACGGCTTTGAATGCGAGCGCATGACGGAGGAACAGATCGGCCAGACCGTTCGCGATTTCGCGGCCGGGGCACGCCGGGCCCGCCAGGCCGGGCTGGACGGCGTGGAACTGCACGCCGCCAACGGCTACCTGTTCACCCAGTTTCTGAGTTCGGCCATCAACGACCGCACGGATGGCTACGGAGGCCCGCTCCGCGCCCGCGCGCGCTTCCTGCTGGAAGTAGTGGAGGCCATCCGTAACGAGGTGGGCCGGGACTTTCACTTGCAGGTGAAGATCAGCGCTACCGAGTACAACAACGCCATGACGCTCTTCGAGCCTCCGGGGAACACGGTGGACGACACGGTGCAGGTCGTGCAATGGCTGCAGGAAGCGGGAGTGGATGCCATTCACGTTTCAACCGGCAGTTCTTTCCCCCACCCCAGGAACCCCCCCGGCGATTTCCCCGCCCAGGAAGCCGTGAAGACCTACGATACGCTGATCTCCAGCGGGTCGCGGGGCCTGGCCAATTACCTCGCTCTGCGCTCTCCGGGAGGCGCCAAGCTGCTGGAGTTCATGTGGAGCCGGGCGCGCGGCGACCGCATCGAAGGCATCAATCTGGACGACAGCCGGAAGATCAAGCAGGCGGTTTCGGTCCCGGTGATTTGCACGGGCGGCTTCCAGACCGCTTCGGCGATCCGGCAGGCGATCCGGGACGGGGCTTGCGACGCGGTCAGTATCGCCCGTCCCCTTGTAGCCAACAACGACCTGGTGCGGACGTTCGAGGCCGGCCTGGATGGTCCCGCCAGACCCTGCACCTACTGCAACAAGTGCCTGGTGAACGTGCTGGAAAACCCGCTGGGGTGCTATGAGGAAAGCCGTTTTGAATCGCGCGAGGCCATGATCGCCGAAATACTCTCGGTCTACCAGCCGGCGCCGTTCAGCGAAGCCCTCGCCGCCGGCGGCTAGCTCACTGAAGGTGGTGAAGCGCGGAGGGGCGCGGTTTCCGAGCCGCGGCCTTTCGCGCTCTTCCCCGGACCGTGGAGGCCACGAAGCGCCTGGCGTGCCGCCGCTCCCTCCGCTTGCGGATGGTGTGCGCGGTCACCCGTTTCCGGCCCGAACGCGCGGAATGCGACACGCGGTTGTGAACCCCCGCCTTTTCCTGCTACAAGGGAGGTTCCGGAGGGAATCATTCTCAAGCTCAGCCTGCTGGCCAGCGGAAGTTCGGGGAATTGCGCCTGGGTCGCCACGGAGAAGACGCGGCTGCTGGTGGATGCCGGCTTGAGCTTCAAGGAGATGGAGCGGCGGCTGGCCGGAATCGGCGAGCGGCCCGAGAAGATCGACGCGGTTCTGATCACCCACGAGCATTCGGACCACGTCGGCGGCCTGGTGCCCGTGGCCCGGCGGCTCAAGATTCCCGTGTTCGCGACCGGGGCGACGGCGGCGGCGGTCGGCTGGGGCGAGTACCGTCCCCACCTGGAGATCTTCCAGGCCGGCTCCCGCTTCGCGGTCGGCGATATCGAAATTGACAGCTTCACCCTGCCCCACGACGCGGCCGACCCGGTAGGCTTCTGCCTCCGCTCGCAAGGGATCAAGGTCGCGCTGGTGACCGATCTCGGCTATATCACGGAGTCGATCCGCTACCAGCTCCGCGGCGCTCACGCGCTGGTCCTGGAAGCCAATCACGACCTGGACATGCTCAAGGTGGGCCCCTATCCCTGGTCGGTCAAGCAGCGGGTGATGAGCCGCATGGGCCACCTCTCCAACGCCATGGCCTGCGACTTCCTGGCCGAGGATCTGGACACCGAGACCTGCACCCTGATCATGGCTCACCTGAGCGAGAGCAACAATCATCCCGAGATCGTGCGCATGTCGGTTGCCGAGGTGTTGACGCGGCGGGGACTGGAGCCGAAAATGGTGGTCGCCCAGCAACGGCACGCCACCGAGGCGTTCACATTCTAACCTTATGATCCCGCGATACACGCGCCCCGAAATGGGCCGCATCTGGAGCGACGAGAACAAGTTCCGGCAGTGGCTGGAAGTGGAACTGGCGGCCGGCGAGGCGCTGGCCGAACGAGGCGAGGTTCCCGTGGAGGCGGCCCGAGCGCTGCGCGCCCACGCCGCTTTCGACGTCTCCCGCATTCAGGCCATCGAGGCCGAAGTCAAGCACGACGTCATCGCCTTCACCACCGCGGTGGCGGAGAGCATGGCGGCGGCCGGACAGGCGGATGCTTCCCGCTGGTTTCACTACGGCCTGACTTCCAATGATGTCGTGGATACGGCCCAGGCCCTGCAAGTGCGCCAGGCGTCGAGCCTGCTGATTGCCGGGCTGGAGCGGCTGCGCGAGGTGCTGAAGCGGCGCGCCTTCGAGTTCAAGGACACGCCCCAGATCGGACGCACCCACGGGGTGCATGCCGAACCCATTACCTTCGGGCTGAAACTGGCGCTGTGGCACGAAGAGGCGGGCCGCGACCTGGAACGTCTCCGTGCGGCCGCCGAAGAGATGCGGGTGGGCAAGATCTCGGGCGCGGTGGGCAACTTCGCGCACCTGGATCCCGACGTGGAGGAGAGCATCTGCGCGCACCTGGGACTGCGGCCCGCGCCGGTCAGCTCGCAGGTGATCCAGCGCGACCGGCACGCCCATTACGTCTCGGCCCTCGCTCTGACTACCGCCCTGCTCGAGAAGATCGCCCTGGAAGTCCGGCACTTGCAGCGCACCGAGGTGCGCGAGGCCGAAGAGTACTTCTCCCGCGGCCAGAAGGGCAGCTCGGCCATGCCGCACAAGCGCAACCCGGTGACGTGCGAGCAGATCTGCGGCCTGGCGCGGGTGGTGCGGGCCAACCTCCAGGCAGCCTTCGAAAACATCGCCCTGTGGCACGAGCGCGACATCTCGCACTCCTCGGTGGAAAGGGTCATCCTGCCGGATTCCACGATCCTGACCGATTACCTGCTTGACAAGACTACCCGCCTGGTGGACCGGCTGGTGGTCTACCCGGAGCGCATGCGGCGCAACCTCGAGAAGACCCGCGGCTTGATTTTCTCCGGCCAGCTGCTGCTGGACCTGGCCGCGGCGGGCATGCTGCGCGAGAAGGCTTACCGGGTGGTGCAGCAGCACGCCATGCGGGCCTGGGAGGAGGAAGGAGACTTCCGGGCGGCCGTTGCGCAGGATCCGGAGATCGGCGCGGTGCTCTCGCCCGGGCAGATTGACCGCGCTTTCTCCCTGGAGCGGCAGCTGCGCAACGTGGACCGGATTTTCCGGAGAGTGTTCGGTGATCGTTAACCCCGAGATCGACCGCTACCTGAATTCCCTGCTCCCCCGCCGCGATGAAGTCCTGGCCGATATGGAAGCCGCCGCCGCCCAGCATATCGTGCCGATCGTAGGTCCGGCGGTCGGCCGGCTGCTGGCCCAATTGGTGATGATCACCAGGGCACGGCGGATTTTCGAGCTGGGATCGGCCATCGGCTACTCCACCATCTGGCTGGCTCGCGCGGCCGGACCGGGATCCGAAATCCATTACACCGACTACAGCGAGGAAAACGCGCGCCTGGCGCGGCGTTACTTCGAGCGCGCCGGAGTGGCCAGCGAGGTCCAGGTGCACGTCGGGGAAGCCCTGGCCATGCTGGGGCGTACGCCCGGAGAGTTCGACCTGATCTTCAACGACGTGGATAAGGAAATGTACCCGGCGGTGCTGGAGGCGGTCCCGCCCCGCTTGAAGCGCGGCGGCCTGCTCGTCACCGATAACACGCTGTGGAGCGAACGGGTGCTCGATCCGCCCGACGCCACTTCGCGGGCGGTGGTCGAATTCAACCGCCGCCTGTACGAATCCAGCCAGTTCTACACCACCCTGCTCCCTCTCCGGGACGGGGTGACCGTGAGTCTGAAGCTTTGATGCGGAGCCGGTACTATGAGCGCGGCAATGGTAGTGAATGAGTTCACCATCTCCATCGACCAGGTGAAGGACTTCGAATTCCTTGTGAAGTTCGACAAGCCGCAGCACCCCGAGCTGCTGCTGGACGAGCCGCCGCCCTTGGGGCAGGACCGCGGGCCGAGTCCCGCCCGGGTCCTGGCCGCCGCGGTGGGCAACTGTCTCGCGGCCAGCCTGCTGTTCTGCGCGCGCAAAGCACGGGTGCCCCTGGAGGGCCTGCGCACGTCGGTCAGGACGCAGATCGTGCGCAATGAGGCGGGCCGCCTGCGTATCGGCGGCATGGAAGTGGAGATCGACCCCAACCTGCCCGAGGATGAAGCCGGGAAGGCCCTGCGCTGTGTGGGGCTGTTCGAGGATTTCTGTATCGTGACCCAGAGCGTGCGCCAGGGCTTTCCCATCGGAGTGAAGGTGAAGGGCTTCGAAAAGCAGGAAGCCGAGATGTAGGCCGCGCGGCTCCGCGAGCAGTCTGGTCAGCGCCCGCTGCCCACCGGCGTCCCCCGCGCCTCCTCCCCGGCGTGCGACGCCGCCGGGGCGCGGAAGGTCATGAACTGGACCAGGTCCTTGGAGAACAGCAGGTCGAGCGTCCAGTCGAGCGCCACTCTCAGCTTCTTGTCGAACCGGGGCAGCTTGCTCAGATAGATGGTTCTCCACAACCACCAGGCGGCGAAGCCTGAAAAGTTCACGCCCAGGATGTTGGCCACACCGGTGCGCCGGCCGATGGCCGCCAGTTGCCCGAGAGTCTGAAACGCGAAGGGCTTCGGCGTCCCCCCGCGGATGGCGGCGGTAATGTTGTGCGCTACCGTCCGGCCTTCGCGCAACGCGTGCTGGGCCGTGGGCGGACAGGCCATGCCGGTTCCGCGGTCGGGCACCCGGGCGCAATCCCCCAGCGCCCACACCCCGGGCCAGTCCGGCACCTCCAGGTATTCGTTTACTACCAGCCGTCCCCGCTCCTTCACGCAAGGCAGGGTTGCGAGCAGCGGATTGGGCGAGGTGCCGGCCGTCCAGACCAGCGTCCCGGCCCGGATCACGCTGCCGTCGCTCAGCGCCACGGCGTCTTCCGAAACCCCGGCGACCTTGGTGTTCACCCGGATCTCGACCTTGCGCTCCGCCAGTTTCCTTTGCGCGTACGAACCGAGCTTCTCCCCTAGTTCGGGCAGGATGGTGGGCCCGGGATGCACCAGCACCACCCGGAGCATGTCTTCCTTCAGGTGCGGATAGAACCGCAGGGCCACGCGGAGAAAGTCATTCATGCCGGCGATGGTTTCCACTCCCGCGAAGCCGCCGCCGGCCACCACGAACGTCAGCAGCGGCTCGCGCAGGCGGGCCGCGCACTCAGTGTCCGCCTCCTCCAGATGCGCAATCAGGCGGTTGCGCAATGCGATCGCGTCGCCCAGGGATTTCATGGTGAGGGCGCGCTCCGCCAGCCCCGGCAGGTTGTAGAAGTTCGTGATGGATCCCAGGGCCAGCACCAGGTGGTCGTACTCCATCTCGTGATGGTGATGATCGAAACCGTGCGAAACCACGATGCGGCGCCCGGGCAGGTCGATGCCCTCCACTTCGCCGGCGAAGAAGTTCACTCGGCGGAGCAGCTTGCGAACCGGGTTGACGATGGTGGTCAGATCCAGATCGCTGGCCGCCACTTCGTGCAGCATGGGCGTAAACAGGAAGAAGTTCTCGCGGTTCACGAGCGTCACTTCCACTTCCGGATCCTTCGCCAGGATCTTTTCCAGATGCAGGGCCGCGTACAGCCCGCCGAATCCGCCTCCGAGGATCATGACCTTCCGGTTCATTGCCAGCCTCCCTTCAAAGTGAAACGCGAGGGCAGGCCGCGCGGGCCTGCCCGGAAGCCTGCCGCCGCCTAGTGCGGGTGCGGCATCAGAGGCGCCGTCGCAAAATTCACCCCGAAGCGGCGGCACCAGACAGTGGCGGCCCGGTACTTGCTCAAATCGGCATCGGCCGGGATGTCGTAGTTCTGGTCGCCGCGGTTGCCCTTCAGCGCTCCCAGGTGAAGGAAGCCCGCCTTCGTCACCGTCTCGTTGTCATTGGCATCGGGCGCCGCCACCAGGTAGACCTGGACATCGGGGCCGTTCGATGTTTCGAACTGCGTGAAGCGCAGTACGCGGCGGCCGCCGGGGAACTGGTAGATGGTCGCGGTTCCCTTTGCCTCATGGGCCACGCCGTGGAACTGCCCTTGCGCGACCGGAGCCGGTTCCGGCGCCATGCTGCCGGGCTCCCCCAGGGGGGCTGTGGCGAAGTTCACGCCGAAGCGGCGGCACCAGATGGTGGCGGCGCGGTACCTGTCCAGGTCCACCCCGTCGGGGATGTCGTAGTTCTGATCGCCGCGGTTGCCCTTCAGCGCTCCCAGGTGAATGAAGCCCGCCTTCGTCACCGTCTCGTTGTCGTTGGCGTCGGCCGCGGCAACCAGGTACACCTGAACGTCCGGCCCGTTGGACGTTTCAAAACCGGTGAAGCGCAGGATGCGCTTTCCGTCCGGAGCCTGGAAGATGGTCGCCATGCCGCGGCCTTCGTGCGCCACGCCGTGGAAGCGGCCGGAGGCGACCGGCATCAGCGCGGAACGGGTCGCCGCCACCGCCAGCCCCTCGTTGACCGTCTGATTGATGAACAGCCGCTCCGGCCGGAACAGGTACCACCCGATTCCGCCGGCGATCACGGCCATGGATGCGATAGCCAGTTTGCGTTTCCTCATGCTGTAATCCCTCCTGTTTTTGGAAATTCCTACCCGATAATCCCTTGGCTGTCCTGGTGTATTCCAACCCGCTGGCCGGGCCCTCTCAGAGGTCCGCGACCTCGCAGAACACCTTGATCGCGCCGTTCGGATTCGCGAGTTTCGAGAAGAGCGTGGAGTAGTTGGCCAGGCCCTTCACGGGATCCGTCAGCAGCCTGCTCAGCCAGCCCGGATACTGCGCCTCGGCCTGCGCCATGTCCCGGACGCCGGCCTCGAAATGCTCCCGCGCCGCATTGACGGTCCCGACCATCACCTTATTGCCGAGTACGAACTCGAGGTTGATCCTGTCGGCCGGCACCTCGATTCTGCGGTCGCCGCCGGTCACGCTGGAGAGCACCAGCACTCCGTTCCTGGCCAGCGCCCGCATGCTGTCGAACACTACGGGAGAGAAGCCCGTGGCTTCGAAGATCAGGTCGAAAGGCCCGAACCGGAGGGCGCCTTCGGATATCGGCACTTCTCCGGTTGCGAGGTAGCGCCCTCCAATCGCTTCGACCAGTTCCGCGTTCAGGTTCGGCTTGGGAGCCAGGGCGAAGCAGGTCACTTCCAGGCCGCGCAGCCGCAGGGCGGCGGCCGCCAGCAGCCCGATGGTCCCCGCCCCCATCACCGCTGCGCGGCGCGGCTGCCAGACCCGCATCCGGCGCTGGATCTCGTAGGCCTGGGCGATGCCTTTCTCCACCACCGTGAACGGTTCCAGCAGCACCCCGGCTTCCTTCAACCCGGGCGGAATCCGCACCAGGTAGGCGGCATCGTCCACGTAGTACTCGGCAAGAAAGCCGTGGCGCAGGTTGATGCCCCGCTCGAAGTAGACATCGTCCGTGGTCATGTCCTGCAGTCCGATCCGGTCGTAAATGCTGGCGCCGGGGCGGCGCACCATGGCGACCACGTAGTCGCCGGGCGCCAGTTCGGCCACCTTCGGCCCCACGGCCACCACACGGCCGAAGCTCTCGTGCCCGATCACCAGAAAGTCAAAGCCCTCCGGCGCGGCCCCGTATTCGGCCGCGTTGATTTCCCTATCGGTCCCGTCGACTCCCACCCGCAGCACCTTGACGAGGACACCCCGCCCGTCGGGGACTTCGTCCACCGACGGCTTGGGCATCTCGGCCAGGTGAACGCTGTTGGGCCTGCCGGGAAAAACCGCGACTGTTTTCATATCTCCCCCTTGCACTAATGCCTGCGGCCGGCCCGGTTATTCCGAGCCTGCCGCCTCGGAGCCGCCCGCCCCGCGCCGGCAGAACGCCAGCAGGCGCAGGGGACAGAGCCGGCGGCGGGTGAGGTCGTCGTCGTCCACGTCCAGGGCGATGTGCAGGACCTCGTGCAGCAGCAGGGCCTGCTTTTCCTCCCCGGTGGTCGGGCGCAGGCTGCCCTCCCGCGAGTCGGGCTGCTCGAAATATCCCCGTCCGAGCACTACGTGCTTCGTGCGTACGTAGCCGCTTCCCTCCTGGTAGCCGAGCACAAAGGCATCGGCCGTAAGGCTGCGGCTCAGCTCCCGCAATCGCCCGTCGGGCGAGGCGGCCTTGCCGACAACTTCGCTGAAGCGCAGGTTCCCTTCCGGCCCCTGCGAGTTGTAGAAGCGTGTTCGCAGGGCCGTCCGCCGGACCCGGTCCAGATCGATCCGGGCCTGGCCGAACTGAGCGCTGCAATGCCCCTCGCGCGCGATGGCGTCGATCCGCTCCAGCACCAGCTTGCGAGCCAGCGCGGTGGTCTGGCCGGCCGATTCCACCAGGACCGGCCGGGAGGGCAGCGCCGCGGCCGCCAGGGCCGCCAGCGCGACTGGGAAGAAGCCGTAGGGCATGGCTCAGTTCTCCACCCGCAGGTTGTTGGTGACCGAGAAGACTCCCGGCACCGAGTTGGCCTGGATGTTGGCGATGTTCCTGTCGGCCTCCCGGGCCACGACTCCTTCCAGGGTGACATCGCCGTTCTTCACGATGATGTGAATCGAGGGAACCGCCATCAGGGCATAACGGTTCAACGCGCCATGTCCGTAGATGGCGCGGTACGCCGCCAGGCGGATTCGGTCGTCGTTGGGCGACAGCGGGAGCACTTCGATGCGGTTATCCACGCCCTCCACCCCTTCGATGTCCTTCACCACGCGTTCGGCGGCGGTCTTCAAAGTCGGCCGCGTCACCTGGCCGAGCAGCGTCACCTGGTCCCCCTCGATCCTGAACGCGAAGTTGTCGAACACGCCGTAGTACGGCAGCATCACCAGTTCGTGCCGTACCTCTTTCTCCAACCGCTCCTGTCCGCGCGACATTTCCGCCGCGTTCAGGCCCGCGGCAGCCAGCGACGCAAACAACAACACGGATTGCAGTCTCATACGTCCTCCTCAGGTGGGAATCTCAGCGGCGGCATCCGGCCGCCGCCGGTCGCGAGAAACAGGCGGCCAGACGGGCCAGCCTCCGGCGAACGCGCAGCAGGCGTACCTTCACCGTGTTCTCGTTCAGCCCGGTCATCTCCGCCAGTTCGCTTACCGAGAAGCCTTGCACCTCTCTTCCCAGGAGCAGCACGCGGTCGAAATCCGGGATCCGGGCCAGCAGCTTGTTGACGAAGTCTCTCTCCGCCACGGTATGGTCCTGGCCGGGACGCCTGTCGGCGGCCGTTCGCAGGTCCATGGCCGGTCCGCCCTTCCGGGCGTCGCCTTCGAAGACCAGGACAACCCGCTTCTTGCGCATGCGCCCGTAGCACTCGTTGAGCGCGATGCGATAGACCCAGCCGAACAGCGAGCCGCGCCCGTCGAAGCCCCGGATGGAGAAGTAAACCTTGGCGAATACCTCCTGCGCCAGGTCCTCTGCATCCTCGCGGTTGCGGAGAATCCCGTACACCACCCGGAAGATTCTCGACTGGTAGCGTTCGACCAGTTCCCGAAAAGCAGCCTCCTCGCCGCTCCGTATGCGGCGGACCAGCAAGCCCTCGTCGGCGTGCCGTGCATCACCGTCCATGGTCTCTTTGCGGCTTCCGAATGCCGCCGGCGTTTCCAGTGTCAGGGCCAGCATGGCGCTACCTCCCCTGTTCCAGAAGTCCCTGCCCGGCCGCGGTCGCGCGCTCGAGGAACGCCTGCGCCTTGTGACGCCGTTTTTGAACCAGGGCCAGCCTGCCGAGATCCTGCAGCGTCACCGCCACGTTGGGGTGCCGCGCTCCCAGAGTCTTCTCCCAGGTCCGCAGCGAGCGGAGCAGCAGGCCCTCCGCCTTTGCAAGGTCGCCCTGGCGGGCATGGATGTCGGCCAGACCGTGCACGGCGCGCGCCGCCTCGGGATGGTCCAGACCCACTGTGCGGCTCAGAATCGCGAGCGCCCGTTCAAAGAGAGGCCCGGCTTTCTCGTAATACTCCAGGTCCCGGTACAACTCCGCCAGGGTGCAGAGGCCCGGCACGAGATTGGGATGATCCGGCCTCCAGGCTTTCTCGTGGATCGCCAGGGACCTGCGCAGCAGCGGCTCGGCCTTGAGGAAGCGGCTCCGGCGGACGTAGAGCCCGGCCAGGTTGTTCAGCACCACGGCAACCTCCGGGTTCTCCGGTCCCAGCCGGCGCTCGAACGACTCCAGCGCTTTCCGGTAGCGCATCTCCGCGTCGGCGAACCTGCCCGTGGAATGATACAGCGCCGCCAGATTGTTCAGCACGCTGGCCGTGCTCGGAGCGTCCGCCTGGATGTCTTCCTGGATGGCCAGAGACCGCAGGTACAGCGATTCGGCCTCTGCGTACTTGGCCCGGTAGTAACAGGCGCCGCCCAGGTTGTTCAGGAGCGCGGCCACCTGCGCGTCGCGCGGCCCGAGCGTTCGCTCGCCGATACGCAGAGCCCTGCGGTGAAGTTCTTCCGCCCGCGCGGGACTGCCCAGCCGGAGATACAGCCGGCCGAGTTCGCTGAGCGGCGCGATCAGGCCCGCGGCTTCCGGTCCCGACGCCGCCTCGACCCGCGCCACCGCCTGCCGGTAGCATCCCTCCGCCTCCCGGTATTTCCCCTGCTGCTGCGCCACCGCCGCCCGGGCCATCTCCGATTGCGGCACGCTCTCCGCGTGCAGCGCGGCCAGCCCGGCCAGGCAACAGGCGCTGCACGCGATCTGTTTCGCCGTTTGGAGTCTCATAACACCCGGTACATGCCGCGCCGGCCCGGCTGTATTCCAGGAAGGACGGCAGCGGGCGCCCCGTTTCCGCGTGCCGCGAGCGCGCTCCCGCGGGTGTTCTACAGGTGTAAACCGGAAGCGTGTGTGGATTCGTCCTGCAAAATTTGAAGGAGATCTGCCGCGCGGAGTCTCCGGGAAGCCGCCTCACGGACGTACCCGGGCCATCACCCTCTCGACAATCGACTCGGATAGTGCTTCGCTCACATCGAAGCACGCGCTGTCGGTGACGATGCGAAGCGTCTTGCGCACTGAGTCGTAAGTGACCCAGCAGGTGCGGCAGTGCGAGAGGTGCTCCTCGAGTTGCCGGCGGATCCCCGCGGCCGCATCGCCCTCCAGATACTCGCCCAGTTCCGCCATGAACCGCTCGCAGCTGATCATCTCCCTGCCCCCTTCTCGCGCCGGGTGAAGTGCGGCGCGAGCGTCTCGCGCAGCAGGCAGCGGCCGCGGAAAACCCGGGCCTTGAATCCCGGAACGCTGAGATTCAGAGCCGCGGCTGCCTCCTCGTTGGAAAGCTGCTCAATATCCCGCAGCATGACCGCCAGGCGGTACGGAGTCGGCAGCCGCATCACTCCCCGTTCCACGATCGCCCGTATCTCTCCCCTCGAGTACGCTTCCTCGGGGTTGTCCCTCCAGGTCCGCGCCTGCACCGTGAGCAGGCGGTCCTCGCCGGTCTCATCCAGACTCTCGGCCGGCCGCCGCTCGCGCAGGCGCTCGATCCCCGCGTGGGTGGCAATGCTGATCAGCCAGGTGATGAACTTCGAACGCCCCTGGAAACCGCCTATGTTCTGGTAGGCCTTGAGAAAGGTCTCCTGCATGGCGTCCCGGGCTTCGTCGGCATCGCCGAGGACACCCACCAGGGTGCGATAGATGCGCCTTGTATGGCGCCGCACCAGTTCTTCGAATGCGTCCGTTTCGCCTGTCTGCACCCGGGCCACCAGTTCCGCGTCGGGATCGGCCGGCCGCGGCATGCCGGCCTCGATCACGGGACGCGCCGCCAAGGGGAACCGATGCACTTCCTGCGGCCTGAAAACGCGCGGCGGCGGGAAATCGGGCGCCTCGCCGAGGGCCAGGGACAGCGTATTGAAGAAGGTGGTCAGAGCCGTCATGGCCACCGCTTCCAGAATCTGAGCCGGGCTGAAACCGAGATCGCGCAATCTCGCGATCTCCCCGGCGCCGGTGCCGCGCGGCCGGCGCAGAAGCGCCAGCGTGAAGTCCAGCAGACCCTTGTCCGCCTCGCTCAACGGCGCCAGCCGGTGGTTGACCGCGATCTGGTCCGCATCGGCCGGCGGCACGCCCAAACCTCGCAGGATCTGGCAGTGCGCGGCCACGCAATAGGTGCTCAGGTTGGCCGCTGCCACGGCGATGAAGATGCACTCCTTCTGCAAGCGCGACAGGATATCGCCGGGAACCAGCACCGCCTTGATCAGTCCGGTCTGGGCGTCCAACAGGTCGGTGCGGCCCGCCTGGGCGGCAATCAGGTTAGGCACCAGGCCGAAGGTTTCCTGGAAGTAGTCCAACGCAGGCGGCCGCCCGGGCGGCAGGACCAGGTAGGGACCGGGAGGCTCCTCGCCCACCACCGGCCCTTCTGCCGGGAAGTAAGGCGGGCGCGCCGGGATGGGCTTCGGCTCGCCATCCGGCTGGACTCCCGTGCCGCCCGCCAGCAGGCACAGCGCCCGCGCGAGGGCGGTGGTCACTGCCGCCTCCAGGATTTCCGGATCCTCCCAGCCGTACCCGCGAAGGGAATCGATATCCGCTTTCCCC
Source organism: Bryobacterales bacterium (assembly GCA_020852755.1). Lineage (GTDB taxonomy): Bacteria > Acidobacteriota > Terriglobia > Bryobacterales > Bryobacteraceae > JADZAF01. The sequence continues at coordinate 16,340 of JADZAF010000200.1, read as the reverse complement.
ACACAGTCCGGACGGCAGGCCAGCTTCAACGCGAAGTCGATCAGCGCCGATTCCCTGGGCGCGGCGATGCCGGTATGCCGCCCGGCGGTGAAACGCTCCAGTTCGCTCTCCGCCACCCCCAAGCCGCGGAGCACGTGCCATTCCAGCGCCACCCAGTAGGGCTCGCCGCACGCCGCGGCAACCGCCAGCACGATCTCTTCGCGCGCAATCCGGGGAAGCACACCGGCTTCTCCAAGCACGGCAAGGACGAGCCCGGCCTCGGCTTCAATCGCCCGGGGCAGCAGGCTCTGCGCGCGGAAGATCCCCGGCAGAAGGCGGTAGCGCGCCTCCAGGGCCCGGTAGGGCGCAAAAGCCGTTCCCAGCCCGACCTCGGCGAAATAGCTCATCCGCCCTCCAGCGGAATCCAAGGGGAATGGTTCGATTCTAGCCGGGCCGTTCCCGGGCTTCAATGCCGGGACTGTGAATTCTGCATCGTTCGACACGGGAAGCCGTCTACAGATTCAGTTTTCGAGCCAGCCATGCAGCCTGGGGACCTGGACAGTTTCGAAGCCGTGGCTCTCCCTCACCTGAAGGATCTGCAGCGGACCGCCGCCTGCATCCTCGGCCATCGCTCCGACGCCGAGGATGTGGTCCAGGAGACGTATCTGCAAGCCTGGAAATCTTTCCATCGCTTCACCCCCGGCACCAACTGCCGCGCCTGGCTGTTCCGGATCCTGTTCCACGTGATCTCCCACCACCGGCGAAAATGGCTCAGCCGCTTGGTCTTCCAGGAGCCTGCCGTACTGGAAGGCGCCTTATCGTCGCCAACGACCGTGCCGGAGCACCTGACCGACGAGGAGATCCTCGCGGCGCTGCGAAGCATTCCGAGACAGTTTGTCGAGGTGGTGCTGCTGGCCGACGTGCAGGAGTTCTCCTACAGGGAAATCCAGGAGACGCTCGAGATCCCCATCGGCACCGTGATGTCCCGCCTGAGCCGGGGCCGCCAGCTGCTGCGCGCCCGGCTGGCGGCCTGCGCGGTCACGGCCGGCATCCGCGCAGCGGGCTCCCAGGCCGCCGGCAGTCACTCCGGATCGCTGCCCGCGCCTTGAGCGGCCGCGGCAACTACCCGGCCGGTCCGTGCCCTGGCGGTGCCTGCATTGCCGCGCCACCAGACCGCGGCGCGGAATCCCAGCAGCAGGAAGATGACCGCCGCGTAAGCCAGCGGACTCCGTATGTCGGATTTCACCAGCCAGTAGTAATGCACCACGCCGGCGATTGCGCTTACGTAAATCAGCCGGTGCAGCCGCTGCCACCGCCGCCCGCCCAATCGCCGGATCCAGCCCTTCGTGGACGTGACGGCCAGCGGCGCCAGCAGGACGAAAGCGATGAAGCCGGCGGTGATGAACGGCCTCTTGCCGATGTCCTTCACGATCTCCGGCATATCGAAGAACTTGTCCAGCCAGAGGTAGGTCAGGAAATGCAGGCAGCCGTAGAAGAAAGCAAACAGCCCCAGCATGCGCCGCAAGCGGATCAGCGGGTGCAGGCCGGAAAGCTTCCGCAGCGGCGTGACGGCCAGGGTCACCGCCAGGAGCCGCAGGGTCCAGTCACCGGTGGCGTGGGTGATGAACTCGATCGGGTTGGCGCCCAGGTCCTGCCGCAGCCCCTTCCATACCAGCCACGCGGCCGGAGACAGGCAGGCCAGAAAGACCAGGGACTTGATCCAGCGCATGTCAGTAATGCTTCCGCAGGTCCATGCCGGCGTAGAGTTGCGCCACCTGGTCTCCGTAGCCGTTGAACAGCAGCGTCTTGCGCTTGAAGAACTCGCCCAGCCGCCGCTCGCTGGCCTGGCTCCAGCGCGGATGGTCCACCTCCGGATTCACATTCGAGTAGAATCCGTACTCGCGCGCGTTGGAGAGATTCCAGGTGGTGGGCGGCTGCTTCTCCACGAAGCGGATCTTCACAATCGATTTGATGCTCTTGAACCCATACTTCCAGGGCACTACCAGGCGGACGGGCGCGCCGTTCTGGTTCGGAAGCACCTCGCCGTACAAGCCCACGCACAGAATCGCCAGCGGATGCAGGGCCTCGTCCATGCGCAGCCCTTCCACGTAAGGCAGCGGAATGCCCGCCCACTTCGCCGCCGGCATCTGCCTGGTGTCGTGCAGGCTCTGGAACGCGACGAATTTCGCTTTGGACAGCGGCTCCACCTGCCGGATCAGCGCGTTCAACGGAAAGCCGATCCACGGCACCACCATGGACCAGCCCTCCACGCAGCGCAGGCGGTAGATGCGCTCTTCGAGCGGAGCCATCTTCATCACCGCGTCCAGATCGAAGACCTTGGGCTTGGCGACAGCCCCTTCCACCGAGATCGTCCAGGGTACTGTCTTGAGGTTCCTGGCGAGTTCCGCCGGCTGCTCCTTGCCCGTGCCGAACTCATAAAAGTTGTTGTAACTCGTGACGTCCTTGTAAGGCGTTTGCTTCTCGCTGGTGCTGAACGGGCTCTGGATCACCCCGTTCAGCTTCGCTCCGGCCTGCGCCTGGCCGGCCAAAATCAGAGACGCCGGCGCCACCGCGAGAAACCGCCGCCGGCTCCAGTACACGCCGGGCGGAGTGATCTCCGAGTAACGAATCCCGGCAGGCTTGCGGATCAGCACTTTGCCCCTCCTTCCCTTATTATCGATTCTCCGGTCCCCATTCAAGGTTCGGCTTGTTGTCGCGCGGCCGGCGCCGCCGCTTCCTCCGAGCCGGGCAGGAAGAGCCGCTCACTCTCCGCTCTGCTGCATCAGTTTGGCCACCAGGCCCGTCCACCCGGTCTGATGGCCGGCGCCCAGGCCCGACCCGTCGTCGCCGTGGAAGTACTCGTAGAACAGCACCAGGTCGCGCCAGTGCGGGTCGCCGCGGAACAGTTCATTCGAGCCGTGTACCGGCCGGCGTCCGTCCGGCCCCATCAGGAAGATGTGTGTCAGCCGGTGCGAAAGCTCCGCCGCCACCTCCCACAGGCTCATCATGCGGCCCGAGCCCGAGGGACACTCCACCCGAAAGTCGTCGCCCAGGTAGTGGTGGAACTTCTGCAGCGATTCGATGATCAGGTAGTTGACCGGAAACCACACCGGCCCCCGCCAATTCGAATTCCCGCCGAACAGCCCGGTGGTGGATTCGGCGGGCTCATAGGCCACCCGGTGTTCCGACCCGTTCACCGCCAGCACGTAGGGTTGTTCGCGGTGGATGGCCGAAAGCGACCGGATGCCGAAGGGTGAGAGAAACTCGCGCTCGTCCAGCAGCGTAGCCAGAACGCGCCGCAACTGGCCGGGGTCCACGATCGAGAGCAGCCGCCGCTCGCTTTCTCCCGGGACCCGCATGCAGGCGACATTGCGGGTCAGGTCGCGGCGGTGGTCGATGAACCATTCCAGACGCCGCTTGAAGCCGGGCAGCCGGTCCACGATGTCCGGCTCCAGCGTTTCCACCGCGAACAGCGGAATCAGCCCCACCATGGAACGAACCCGCAAGGGCAGGCGGCCGCCGCCGGGTATGTGCAGCACGTCGTAGAAGAAACCGTCCTGCTCGTTCCACATGCCCGCGCCATCCTCGCCCAGGTGGTTGATGGCGTCGGCGATATAGAGAAAATGCTCCCAGAATTTGCTGGCCAGGTCCTCGTAGGCCGGGTCCTCCCGCGCCAGTTCCAACGCGATGGCCAGCAGGTTGAGGCAGTACATGGCCATCCAGCCGGTGCCGTCCGCCTGCTCGATGTGCCCGCCGGTCGGCAGAGGCTTGCTGCGGTCGAACACGCCGATGTTGTCCAGGCCCAGGAAACCTCCCTGGAACACGTTGCGGCCCTCGGCGTCCTTGCGGTTGACCCACCAGGTGAAGTTGAGCAGCAGCTTCTGGAAGACCCGCGCCAGAAAAGCCCGGTCGCCCACCCCGCGCCGCTTCTTCTCGATCTTGTAAACCCGCCAGGCGGCCCAGGCATGCACCGGAGGGTTCACGTCTCCGAACGCCCACTCGTACGCCGGCAGCTGGCCGTTCGGGTGCATGTACCACTCGCGCAGCATCAGGATGAGCTGCTCCTTGGCGAAGTCGGAATCCACCAGCGCCAGCGGCACGCAGTGAAACGCCAGGTCCCAGGCCGCGTACCAGGGATACTCCCACTTGTCCGGCATGGAGAGGACGTCGGCATTGTGGAGGTGCGGCCACTCGTGGTTGCGGCTCCGCAGCCGCTCCGGCGGAGGCGGCGGGAAGGCCGGATCACCCTTCAGCCATTCGTCGATTACGTAATGGTAGAACTGCTTGGACCACAGCAGGCCGGCCAGCGCCTGCCGCATCACGTGCTTCGCGTCCCCGGAGAGATGTTGGGGAATCACCGTGGCGTAGAATTCGTCGGCTTCCCGCTGCCGGTCGGCGAAAATGCGATCGAATTCCTCGTCATTCGAGGCTGCGTCGGTCAATCGCAACCGTACGGTCGCGCTTTCGCCGGCGCCCAGGTTGAGCACGTAATGCGCCGCGGCCTTGGTCCCCGCGCGCTGTGGATTCACCGCTTCCCGGCGCCCGTGCACGATGTAATCATTGATCCCGTCCTTGGCGCAGCCGTTCTCTCCGCCGTGCAGGCGCCGGTAGTTGGTCTCGTTTTCGGTGAACAGCGTCTCCGGCGATCCCTCCATGAACAGCCGGCGGATTCCGTAGCGGGGATGATCCAGTTCGATGGCGCAGTCGCAGGGCTGCCGCATGGCCGGCCTTCCATCGTCCCTGCCCCACGACCAGGTGTTGCGGAACCACACCGTCGGCAGCAGGTGCAGGACAGCCGCCTCCGGGCCTCGGTTCACCGCCGTGATCCGGATCCGGATGTCCTCGGGCGTGCCCTTGGCGTACTCGACGAACACGTCGAAGTAGCGGTTTTCGTGGAACACGCCGGTGTCGGCCAGTTCGTATTCCGGACTGTGCTTGCCGCGCCGGCGGTTTTCCTCCACCAGCAGGGTGTACGGAAAGGCGGCTTGCGGGTACTTGTACAGGCACTTCATGTAGGAGTGCGTCGGCGTGCTGTCCAGGTAGAAGTACTGCTCCTTGACGTCCTCGCCGTGATTCCCCTCGTTGCCCGTAAGCCCGAACAGCCGCTCCTTCAGGATCGGATCGCGGCCGTTCCACAGGGCGACGGCGAAGCAGATGAGCCCGTGCCGGTCCGAGATGCCGGCCAGCCCGTCTTCGTTCCAGCGATAGGCCCGGGAACGGGCGTGGTCGTGAGGCAGGTAGTCCCAGGCAACGCCCTCCGCGCTATAGTCCTCCCGCACCGTCCCCCAGGCGCGCTCGCTCAGGTAGGGTCCCCACCGCTTCCAGTGCGCCGTGCGCTCGCGCGCTTCCCGAAGGCGCTCTTCCTCTCGCGTCATGGCCTCACCTCCGTCAGATTCATCCGGCCCGCCAGCGGCAGGCGGAACTCGACCGTCATCTCGTTCTTCGTCCCGATGGTTCCCAGCGCCGCCCGCGGAGGCTTGAGTCCGTAGTCTTTCATCCGGACGATGGCCCTGCCCGACACCGCGGCCAGCCCGTCCGCGCCTTCTTCCGCCGTGACGGAGATGTTCACCGGCCTGGCGATGCCCCGTATGGTCAAGTCGCCCTCCACTTCGAACGACTTCCCATCCTTGCGCTTTACTCCCGTGGAGATGAACCGCAGCTCCGGATACTTCTCCGCGGCCAGCATGTCGTGGAGCGCGTACTCCTGGATCTTCTTCAGGTCCTTCTCGCTGACCCAGGTGTCCCGGCAGACCGCGCTGGCGGCCTCCACGGTCAGTTCCACCCGCGAGTGCTCCGGCGATGCCGCGTCGTAGAACACGGCCCCGTGGTATCGCTCGAACAGGAACAGGTGCTTCCTGCCGCTCATCAAGCCGGTCTTCTCGACCTGGAGAGCGAAACGGCTGCCGCCCGCCGGACGGATCTCATAGGCCTTGGGAGCCGCCGGCAGCAGGCAGGCGCATGCCAGCAGCAGCGCGGTACACCGTTCCATTAGCGCTCTCCTCCTCCGAACCCGAGCACAATACCACCACCGGCCACCAGGTTGTGCTGCCCGCCCGAAACCGGAGCGTTGAAGCTGGGATTGCCGGTGTAGAAATCCCGAATCTCGAACCGGCCGCTGATGAACCGCCACAGCTTGAAATCCGCGCCGCCGCCGAAACCGATCGCCCCGCGGTGCGTAAAACGGGGCGCCGGGTTCATGCTGCCGTCCAGCCGGCTGAGACTTTGTTCATAGAGCGCATAGCCGGCCCCGGCGGCTGCGTAGGGCGAGAACCGCGCCGCCGGCCGGAACTTGACGCGCACGCCCGGCAGGACAAACAAGGTCGCCACGTCGCGGGTAGCCATGCCGTTTGCCGACGAGATGTCGCGCAGCGGATTGGCCAGGAAATGGACCTCGCCGGTCAGCGCCGCCTTGCGGTTCTCCAGAAACCGGTACCCGTAGTTCGCCTGCAAAGCCACTCCCGAGCCCAGGTCCAGTCTCCCGGCCGGGCTGTTGCGGGAACTGCTCGTCACTGCCCCCAAAGTCAATCCCACCTCGTGGCGCTGGGCCAGAGCGCCCTGTCCCACCAGCCCTGCCGCCACCAGCACCGCCCTGTAAAACCTGTAAACCATGGCATCGCCCCCCTCAGTTGTTCTGACGCTGAGATGCCGCGGGGCGGCGCATCTATTCCCCGGGTCGATTTCGGCGACAGGTTAAATAAACCCGAACTTGCCCTTGCGGAGCACGGCCGGAATAACGCCGGGTCTACCCGGCATTAAGCGTTGGACCCCCATGCAGACCACGATCACCACCGCCTCCCGCCGCGGGCCGCGCGAGGCCCTGGCCGGCCGCTGGCCGGAGTACTTGATGGAAGCATCCGAACTGGCGCTGTTCATGATCTCGGCCTGCGTCTTCGCGGTCCTGCTGGAGCACCCGTCCTCGGTCCTCCACCAGTCCATTGACAGCCCGCTGGTCCGCCGTCTGCTCATGGGCTCTGCCATGGGGTTGACGGCCATCGGAATCATTTACTCCCCGCTGGGACAGCGTTCCGGAGGCCACTTCAACCCCAGCGTAACCCTCACTTACTGGCTGCTCGGCAAAGTGGAACCCTGGGACGCAGCCTTCTACATCGCCGCGCAGTTTCTGGGAGGAATCCTCGGAGTCCTGACCGCGGCCTTACTGATCGGCCTTCCCCTGAGTCACTCCGCGGTGAACCACGTAGTCACCGTTCCCGGTCCCGGCGGCGCGGGCGCCGCTTTTCAGGCCGAGGCGCTGATCTCGTTCCTGCTGATGCTGGTAGTGCTCCAGGCAACCAACTCGCGACGCCTGGCACGCTTCACGCCCGTGTTCGCAGGACTGCTGGTGGCGGCGTACATCACCCTGGAGGCTCCGTTCTCGGGCATGAGTATGAACCCGGCGCGCACCTTCGGGTCCGCCTTCTCCGCGCGGGAGTGGACCGCCCTGTGGGTCTACTTCACCGCTCCTCCGCTTGGGATGATCCTGGCGGGACTGTTCTATCGCTTCCGGCGCGGGCCCCACGCGGTCCTGTGCGCCAAACTGCACCACAACCACCAGCGCTGCATTTTTCGCTGCGACTATGGAAAGCCCAAAGGGAGGCAGTCCCATGCCGGCCAACAATCGCTATGACGTGATCATCATCGGGACGGGCGCCGGAGGCGGCACGCTGGCCGGCCGGCTGGCGCCCACCGGCAGGAAGATCCTGCTGCTGGAGCGGGGCGGTTACGTGCCCCGGTCCACCGACAACTGGAACCCCCGGGTGGTCAACCTGGAGGGACATTATCAGACGCGCGAGGTATGGCGCGACCGGGACGGCAAGGACCTGCATCCGCACACCAACTATTACGTCGGGGGGAACACCAAGTTCTACGGCGCCGCCCTGTTCCGCCTGCGCCAACAGGATTTCGGCCAACTCCGCCACCACGGCGGCATTTCCCCGGCCTGGCCGGTCTCCTACGAGGAATTCGAGCCCTATTACAGCCGCGCCGAGCATCTCTACCACGTGCACGGCTGCCGGGGTGAGGATCCCACCGACCCGCCCGCCGGCGCGCCCTACTGCCACCCGCCGGTCAGCCACGAGCCGCGCATGCAGCAGTTGAGCGAAGACTTCGCCCGCCTCGGCCTGCGGCCTTTCCACACGCCCCTGGGGGTGATGCTCGATGAAACCAACCCGCGCAGCCGCTGCATCCGCTGCGCCACCTGTGACGGTTTCCCGTGCCTGCTGGACGCCAAGTCGGACGCCCAGGTCGTGGCCGTCGATCCGGCCCTGAGCCACCCCAACGTGCAACTGCTGACCGGCGCCTTCGTGGAACGGCTGGAGACCAGCCCCTCCGGCCGCGAGGTCACCCGCATCCTGGTCCGGCGCGACGGCCGGCGCGAAGAATACGGCGCGGACATCGTGGTGGTCTCCTGCGGCGCCATCAACTCCGCCGCCCTGCTGCTGCGCTCCGCCAACAACCGCCACCCCAACGGCCTCGCCAACGGCTCCGGCGCCGTGGGGCGGCACTACATGGGGCACGTCAATTCCGTACTCATGGCGATTTCGAAATGCCCCAATCCAACCGTCTTTCAGAAGACGCTCTCCGTCAACGATTTCTACTTTGGGGAAGAAGAGTGGCCGTACCCGATGGGGCATATCTCGTTCGTGGGCAAACTGGATGGCGAAACCTTGAAGGCCGGCGCTCCCGCCATCGCCCCCGGGTTCACGCTGGAGTTGATGGCCCGGCACTCCCTCGATTTCTGGCTGACGTCCGAGGACCTGCCCGATCCCGACAACCGCGTGACGCTGGACCAGGCCGGCAGTGTCGTCCTCTCGTACCGGCCGAATAACCAGGAGGGTCACCAGCGGCTCATCGCCCGCCTCAAGGACCTGATGCAACAACAGACTCGCTGTCCAGTCCACGGCCATGAGTGTCACGTGGGGCTTTTCGCCCGCAATCTTTTCGCTGGGCAGCGCATTCCGCTGGCCGGCGTGGCCCACCAGAATGGGACCATCCGCTTCGGCTCGGATTCCAGGACTTCGCCCCTGGACCGCAATTGCAGGGCTTACGAAGTGGACAATCTCTACGTGGTGGACGGCAGTTTCTTCCCGTCCAGCGGCGCCGTGAACCCCGCCCTGACCATCATGGCCAACGCCCTGCGCGTCGGCGATCACCTCGAGGAAAGGATGCGATAGATGCTGCGGCGCACACTCCTCACCCTACTGCTGGCGGCCGCGCCGGCGGGAGCGGCCGCCGGCCCGCCGCCGGTGACCGCGGTCGACTCTGTCGGCCTGACGGTTTCCGACCTGGACCGTTCGCTGGACTTCTACACCAAGGTCCTGACCTTCGAGAAGATCTCCGAAAACGAAACGGCCGGGGAAGCGTACGAGCGGCTCTATGGTATCTTCGGGCTTCGCATCCGGACCGCGCGCCTGCGCCTCGGCGAGGAATGCATCGAGCTGACCGAGTTCCTGGCGCCCAAAGGCAGGCCGGCGCCGGTGGATTCACGCAGCAATGACCGCTGGTTCCAGCACATCGCCATCATCGTGAGCGACATGGACCGGGCCTACCAGTGGCTGCGCCGGAACAAGGTGACGCACGCCTCGCCGGGACCTCAGAGGCTGCCCGACTGGAACCCCCAGGCCGGAGGCATCCGGGCCTTCTACTTCCGCGACCCCGATGGCCACCCCCTCGAGGTCCTCAGTTTCCCGCCCGGCAAGGGCGACCCGAAATGGAATCGCCCCTCCGGCAAGCTCTTCCTCGGCATCGACCACACCGCCATCGTCGTGTCCGATACGGAGGCCGGCCTGGCCTTCTACCGGGACATCCTCGGGCTCAAAGTGGCCGGCGGCAGCGAGAACTACGGCCCGGAACAGGAACGGTTGAACAACGTTTTCGGCGCCCGCCTGCGGATCACCTCTCTGCGGGCCGCCGCCGGACCGGGTGTGGAGCTCCTCGAATACCTGGCGCCCCGGGACGGCCGCCCGTATCCGGCCGGCAGCAAACCGAACGATCTCATCCACTGGCACACCCGGTTGCCGGCGGCCAGCCTGGAGGAGGCAGCCCGGGCCCTCCGAAAATCGCGCTCGGCCTTCGTATCCGGCGGCATCGTCGAGGCCCCCGACAGCGCACCGGGATACCGCCGCGCCCTGATCGTTCGCGACCCGGACGGCCACGCCGTCCAGATCGTTCAGCCGTGAAAGTGGCATGTTTATCAGCTATTTACCGAGGGCGTGATTTTTTTTCGAGATCCGGGAATAAACCCGGTGCGATCCGGGATTTCTGAATGCGATGGGCGCTTCGACTGTAACCGGGAACTGGGTGCGTCCGGCGGCGCAAGAGGCCCAACCGGCCTCCGATCTGGCCGCGCAGCAATTCGAAGCCGAGGCTATGCGGCACCTCCCGGAAGTCATGCGCGCCGCGAACCGGCTGCTCCACGACCGCAGCCGGGCCGAGGACGTGGTGCAGGAAGTCTTTCTGGAGGCCTGGAAATCGTTTCACCGGTTCGAACCCGGGACCAACTGCCGTGCCTGGCTCTACAAGATCCTGTTTCACAAGGTCCGGCACTATCGGAGGAAATGGTTCCGGCTGCGCCTGTTCAGCGAGACGGAGGACTTCGTCCCGTCCCGGCTGGCCGCCCCGCCTCCAGCTGCCGAATCCCTGACGGACGAGGACATACTCGCCGCGCTCGACCGGGTGCCGCACGATTTCCGGGCGGTAATCCTGCTGGTCGATATCGAAGAGTTCAGCTACAAGGAGGCCGCGGGCATTCTCGGCATTCCGATCGGCACCGTGATGTCGCGTCTGAGCCGGGCCAGGGGCCAGCTCCGGGCCTCCCTGGCCGGGGTGGCACAGTCCTACGGTTTCGGCAAAGAGTACGGGAAAGGGATCAATGTATGAACGCCGCGTCCAAGCGTGAACCGGCCTGCGAGCGGGCCCTCGAGTTTCTGGATACCCACGTCGGGCACGAACCGCCCTCGAGTCCGGAAGGCGAGATCCTGAAACACTTCGAGCAGTGTCCGCGCTGCGCGAGAGAACTCGAGATCCGAAACCGGATAACCGGGCGGCTGAAGCAGGCGGTTCAGAACGAGCCCGTCAGCCCTTACTTGGAGGCAAAAGTCCGGCGAACGCTTCGTGAGCACGGAATCCGCGGCGTCTCCCCGTGGAGCTGGCGGCGCCTGGTCCCCGTGGCGGCCGCCCTGGTGGTCTGCCTGGGCGGCTGGATCGCCTACCAGCTCGGCCACCTGCGCGTCACCACGGCATCCCAGGAAACCTACATACAGGCCATATCCGAGAAGGTCTCCGGCATTCTGCGGGTCGGCCTGCGCGATCACGTCCACTGCACCGTCTTTCGGAAGTTCCCGAAGGAACCGCCGGGCATCCCGGAAATGCGCTCCCAGCTTGGTTCGGAATATGCCGGCCTGCTCGCCCTGGTCAATGACCGTGTACCCGCCCGGTACCGGGTCATGATGGCTCACCGCTGCTCCTATCACGGCCGCAAGTTCGTGCACCTGGCGCTGAGCGGCGATTCCAAACTGATCTCTCTAGTGATTACGCGTAAAGGCGAAGGAGAGTCTTTCCACAAGGACGGCCTCCGCCCGGTCCTTTCGGAGGCGGGCCTGGCCATTTACGGAGGCGGAGTCCAGCGCTTCGCGATCGCCGCGTTCGAGACACGCGACCACCTGGCCTACCTGGTTTCGGACCTCGGCCGGCGGCAGAACCTGGACCTGCTGGCCGCCCTTGCTCCGCCGGTGAAAGACTTCCTGGACAGTCTGGAAGGCTGAAACACGCCTGGAGTATAGCGGCCCGGCTCATTTCGGGCCGGGCTTCGTTTCTCCGGGAACCTGCTCGCCGAAGTCGATAGTCGAGTCGGTCGTGAAGACCTGGGACTCGGCCGTAAAACGCCGGTAGTTGGGGAAGAAGGTGGTGTTCCGGGTGCACCTGGAAGTGCCGCGCAGGCAGGCCAGGTTCTCGGCTTCGACCGGCAGCAGGTACTGGTTGGGCCCGATTCGCACGCTGCCGTATTCCACAACCCATTCGATCGCGTCCAGCGGATAGTCTTCGGGCAGCTGCCTGGCCTGCATCTCGATCCGAAGAACCCGCGCGTCTTCGAGCGCGATCCAAACCGAACCCTGGTAGGCGGGCCGGATGGTCTGGCCGCCGTACCGAATCTGCCAGTGCGAGTGCGGCAGCGCCACCTCGAAGTCGTATTTCATTGCGGGGTGTCCGGACACCCGCGATTGCGACCGGCGGCTGAAGCGGGCCAGGGTCCCCGGTGAGAACAGGTCCGCGAGCGTGCTGCCGAACTCGCCGTGCGACACGCTGCCGCCCACCGCCTCCAGCGGCTTCTTGACGGGCTTGTTGTCGATGCGGATGTTGCGGTAGCTTTCCCTGCCGTTTTCGTAGACCACCTCGGCGCTCAGGATGTCCTGAGCCTTCCAGTCGGCTTTCACCGAGTCGGTGTAGTAACGCGTGGTCATCTGCTGCACGATATAGTTGGGGAGCGACTCGGTGAATCCCCCGGCTGCTTCGCGGGCCTTCACGATGCGCTCGTCCTCCCGCGTTTCGCTTTGCGCGGGCGGGGCTCCGGAGGCGGTCACCACGGTTTCCTCCGCCTGCTCTGTCCCGATCCGCTTCGGTTTCCCGCGCTGGAGTATCGGAGGACCCGGGTCATCCGGATCGCGCGGCGTACGCGAAGGGCTGGGCCTCACTACGGTGGCGGTTTCCTCCTGCTCGCCCGCGGCAGGGCCCGCTTCGTTCCGCGGGGCCGCTTTTTCAACGCGGACGCTCACTGCGAACAGGAATCCCTCGTTGTTCTGGCGGCCCTCCACACTGACCCGGGCTCCCCGCGCCAGAGATTCCCGTTTGACCTCCTCGCCTGCGTGAAAGTACTTCGTGTCTTTGTCGCAGGTGAACTCGAGGGTTCGGCCATCCCCGGTCGCTACCACCAGCTTCTCCGGCGTCGTGCTCTCGACGGTTCCTTCGTACGTCCGGACGGGAGCCGTCTTCTCAGGACGGTCTCCCTTGCTCTTCCCCGGCCTGGGTATGGGAAGCCGCGCCTGGCCGCCCGGGTAGACGGGCGGTGGATACTGCGCGCCCAACACGCAGAGGGCAGCCGCTGCCAGGAGAGTAAGGCGCGCCGCAAACATCCTGAAGGAGCGATGCGCTCCACGGCCGGGCGGTTTCACCGCAACCGGGCAGCCGCCGCAATTCTGCTAAAATCCGCGTGTACCGTCATGAGCGCACGCAAACTGGAAGGGAAGGTCGCGATCGTCACAGGGGCCGCAAGGGGCATCGGCGGCGCCACCGCGGTGGAACTGGCGGCCAACGGGGCAGCCGTGGTTATGGCCGATCTCAAACCACCCTCGGAGGCCTGCGCCGTCACCCGCAAGATCGAGGAAGGCGGAGGCCGCTACCTGTACATCCAGGGCGACGTGGCCAACCGCGAGCGCGATGCCGCCTTGGTCGAGCAGGCCGTGAGCCACTTCGGCCGGCTGGACATCCTGGTGAACAACGCCGCCCTCTCCATTCGCAATCCCTTCCTGAAGTACGACCTGGAGGACGCGCGCCGTACCTTTGAGGTCATCTTCTGGGCGGGGTTCACCCTGTCCCAGTTGGCCGCCCGCCAGATGGTCAGCCAGGGCGGAGGCGGCGCCATTGTCTTCATCAGCTCGGTGCACGCGGTGCGGGGCTACGCCAACGCGGTGGCCTACAACGCGGCCAAGGCGGCCGTCAATCACCTCGCCCGCACCATCGCGCTGGAGCTTGCGCCCCACAGGATCAGGGTCAACTGGATCGAGCCGGGCTGGATCGATACGCCCGGCGAGCATATCGCCTTCGGCGACGAGTACATCGAGCGGGAGGGCAGGAAGCTGCTGTGGGGCCGCCTGGGCACTCCGGAGGAGATGGCGCGCGGCGTGGTCTTCCTGGCTTCGGACGACTCGTCCTATATGACGGGCGCCTGTCTTCGCATGGACGGCGGCTACGTGCTCGGCAGTCCCGACATCGTCTGAACCACCAGGCGCGGGTCCCCTGGTTGCGGCTCCCTCTGCGCTGAGCGATGCCTACGGCAGCGAGAACGCCACGTATGTCCCGCCCGACGGCGCTCCCGACTTCCCTCCCCCGGCCGCGATCACCACGTATTGCCGCCCGTTCACCTCGTACACCGCCGGTGTGGCGTTGCCGCTCGACGGCAGCGTGGTCTCCCACAGCAGCTTGCCGGTGGCCTTGTCGTAGGCGTGGAACTTCCTGTCATGATTGGTCGCTCCGATGAAGAGCAGACCTCCGGCGGTTACCACGGGCCCTCCGTAGTTCTCGGTGCCGGTGTCACGAAGACCCTTGGCCGCCAGTTCCGGAAACTCTCCGAACGGGATCTTCCAGGCGATCTCGCCGCGGTTCAGATCGATGGCGTTCAGCGTGCCCCAGGGCGGCTCTACCGCCGGATAGCCGTCCGGATCGAGGAACTTGTTGTACCCGTCGTGGGTGTACTTCAGATCGATCGGTGAAGGCGCCTGGCGTCCCTCCACCGCCGTGTCTTCACCGTACAGCACGTACCGCGCGATGGCCGCCACGGCGGCGCTCTCCAGGTTGCCGAAGCCGGGCATGCGCCCTGCTCCCTTACGGATCAAGCCCGCCATCTCCGGTTCGGCATACTTCCCTCTCAACCCGGTCAGGCTGGGAAACTCCGGCGGCGTGCCCTTCATATCTTCACGGTGGCAGCTCGCGCAATTCGCCTTGTACAGGCTGCTTCCGCTCAGCTTTCTGGGGGCCGGCCGCTCAACCAGGCGCAGCACCCAGGGCATCTCGTTCGAGTTCACGTAGAGCAGGCCCGATTCCGGGTCGAAAGCCGCCCCGCCCCACTCCCCGCCCCCGTCGAAGCCGGGAAAGATCACGGTGCCTTCAAAGCCCGGCGGCGTGAACTGTCCCCCGCTGTGCAGAGCGCGAAAGCGCTGCAACACCGCCCGGTGCGCTTCCGGCGTGCGTTTGGTGATCATCTCCTCGGTGAAGACCTGGCGGGCGAACGCCGGCGGCTTCAGCGGGAAAGGCTGCATCCTGGCCAGTGCCTCGCCGTCCACCCTGGAGGGCGGCACGGCGCGGTGCTCGACTGGAAAGAGCGGCTCGCCGGTCTGCCGGTCGAAGACGAAGACGTGACCGGACTTCGTGATCTGCGCCACCGCTTCCACCGGCTTTCCGCCGCGTTTGACCGTCACCAGGCTGGGCGGAGCCGGCAGATCGCGATCCCAGACGTCGTGCTTCACCATCTGGAAGTGCCAGACCCGTTTCCCGGTCGCTCCCTCCAGAGCGATCAGCGAATTGGCGAACAGGTTGTCGCCCGCCCGGTTGGCGCCGTAGAAGTCGAAAGCGGCCGACCCGGTGGGGGCGAATACCAGGCCGCGCTTCTCGTCCACGCTCAGCCCGGCCCAGGAATTCGCGCCTCCGATGTACTGCCAGGCGTCTTTCGGCCAGGTGTCGTAGCCGAACTCGCCGGGATGCGGGATGGTGTGGAAGATCCAGCGCTGCTTGCCCGTACGCAGGTCGAAGGCGCGGATGTGCCCGGGCGCGGCGGGCAGACCTTCGCTGACGATGCTGCCCAGCACCAGCAGGTCCCGGAAGACCACGCCCGGAGTCGTGGCCGAGATCGTGAGCGTTCCCACATCGCGGCCCAGCCCGCTGCGCAGATCCACGCGGCCCCCGGCGCCGAACTCCGCCGCCGGCTTCCCGGTCCCGGCATCCAGTGCGTACAGGTAATGCCGCGCCGCGAAGTAGATGCGGTTCCGCCAGTAGGTGACTCCGCGATTGCGCGTCTTGCCGGCCGATTTCGTTCCCTCGAACGGATCAAAGCTCCAGCGCAGCGCGCCGGTGGCGGCATCCAGCGCGATCACCCGCAATTTGGGGGTGGTGGCGAACAATACCCCGTCCACGACGATCGGGTTGCACTGCATCTCCGAGCCTTTGAACGCGTCGCCGGTATCGTAAGTCCAGGCCACTCGAAGGCGGCTTACGTTGTCGCGGTTGATCTGGTCGAGCTTCGAGTAGCGTATGTTTTCAGGACCGCCTCCGTACGCGCTCCACTCGCGATAGGGAGAACCGGCGGAAGCATGCCGGGGAATCAAAAGGGCGAAGCCCAGGAGGAAGATACAGCCGCCTCTCGTCATCTACTTCGCATGATACAGGACGGAGGCCGCCCTCCGGGGACATCGCCGGCTCAGCCGGGGAGCGCCCGGCATACTGAGCCGCGACCGCAGGGAGCGGTTCACAATGGTACGGACCGGCGACATCGGTAACAAAACAGACCGGCGACATCGGTAACACTTTCATTCGGCGTGGCGAACCTCAAAACTGGGGCATATGCCCTGGCAGGAGAGGAACGCGGTGGAAGAACGAAT
>JADZAF010000199.1 GCA_020852755.1 Bryobacterales bacterium | reverse complement strand
GGGGCTGCGCCGGACCTTCGGGTGAACTCTGAATGGCGGACCTGGTCAAACTGACGATTGACGGCAAGGCCCTGGAGGTCGAGCCGGGCACTCTGGTGATCGACGCGGCCAAGCGCGTGGGTATCGAGGTCCCCGCCTTCTGTTATTGGGAAGGCCTCAGCCTGCAAGCCGCCTGCCGCATGTGCCTGGTCGAGGTGGAGAAGGCGCCCAAGCTGATGACCGCCTGCACGCTTCCGGCGGCCGAGGGCATGGTGGTCCGCACCGAGACGCCACAGGTCGCCCAGGCGCGCAAGTCTACCCTGGAGTTTCTGCTGACCAACCACCCGCTGGATTGCCCGGTCTGCGACGCCGGGGGTGAGTGCGAGCTTCAGGACATGGTGTTCCGCTACGGGGCCGGCGAAAGCCGCTTCCAGGAAACCAAGTACCACGTGGAAGAGAAGCAGTGGTCGCCGGTGGTTTTCTTCGACCGGCCGCGCTGCATCCTGTGCTTCCGCTGCGTGCGCATCTGCGACGAGGGCCTGGGGGTGCGGGCCCTGGGGATCGTGAACCGGGGTGTGACTTCGGAGATCGCGCCCAACCGCGGCGACCACCTGGAGTGCGACGAGTGCGGCGCCTGCATCGACATCTGCCCGGTCGGCGCGTTGAACAGCGGCATCTATCGATACCGGACGCGGCCCTGGGAGATGGATCATGCGGGGACCATCTGCACCCATTGCTCGAACGGCTGCAAGACCACCCTGGGAGTGCGCGGCGGAACCCGGATCATACGGGGCAACAACCGCGACCGGTCGGGCATCAACGGCGAGTTCCTGTGCATCAAGGGCCGCTACGCCTACGATTTCTACAATCATCCGGAACGGCTGCAAAGCCCGCTGATGCGGAGGAACGGCAAGCTGGAGCCGGTTTCCTGGGCTGACGCGCTGTCGGCCGTCGCACGAAGGTTCAGCGAGACGAAAGAGCGCGGCGGCAAGTTCGCGGTCATCGGCTCCAACCACACCACCAACGAGGAGAACTACTATCTCCAGAAGTTCGCGCGGCAGGTCCTGGGCACCGGAAACATCGACCATCACCGGACCGGCGACGCGGCCGCGCTGCGCGAGGCGTTGCAGGGCGCGCCCGGCTCGCTGGCCACCGTATCCGACCTGTACGGCAGGAAGGCCGTGCTGGTCATCGGCGCGCACCTGGCGCTGGAGCAGCCCCTGCTGGCCTTCACCCTGCGGGCCAATTACCGCCACCACCAGGCGCGCGTCTACGTGGTGACGGAGGGTCCGGTGCGCGAGGACAAGATCGCGGCGGTCAGTGTGCGGGCCGAACGGGGCAGGGAACTGGAGGCCCTGGAGTCGCTGCGCGAGCCGTTGCGCGGCGAGCCCGAGCTGGTCATCCTGTTCAGCGACGCGATTCAGGGCGAGGCGGTGGGAAAGCTGGTTTCCTTCGGCCGGTCGCTGGGAATCCCCGTGCAGTACGTCTGCCTGCTGGACTACTCGAATTCCCGGGGCGCCGTCGATATGGGCCTGGTTCCTGGCGCCGGCGGCCTGGAGCTGGACGAGATGAAAGCGGCCCAAGACATCGACGTGTTCTGGGTGGTGGGCGCCAACCCCTTCGAATCCGGGCGCCCGGCCGCGAAGGACGCTTTCCTCGTGGTTCAGGACCTGCTGCCCACCGAGACGGTGCAGCTGGCGGATGTTGTGCTGCCGGCCGCGTCGCGCTATGAAAAGGCCGGCACGGTTACCAGCGTGACCGGCGAAGTCCAGGGCTTTCGCGCGGCCGTGCAGGTGATGGGCGCCAAGCCGGACCTGGAGATCATCGGCCTGATCGGGAAGCAGATGGGAGTTGCGGCAGGGATGGGGCCGTGGTCGCCGGAGGCGGTCTTTGAAGAGATCCGCAAGACCGTGCCCGGCTACGACCTGCCGCCGGCGGTGATCGCGGCCGGAGGAGCCGCGCAGGCTGTCTGGAGTGATGGCGCCGCGGGCGGCCGCCGCCGCACGGGGACGGTGCGGTCCGACCGCAACGGCCTGTTCGCCTCCGGCACACTGGGCCGCTACTCGAAGATCCTTCATTCGGTTCTGGAAAGCCGCCTGGACGGCCGCTCATGAGCTTCATCATCATCAGCATCATCAAGGCGGCGGTGGTCGCGGCCGCTTTGCTGACCACCCTGGCCTACCTGCAATGGATCGAGCGCAAGGTGCTGGCCCACATTCAACTGCGCCTGGGGCCTTCGCGGGTGGGCCCGCACGGCCTGCTGCAGCCGCTGGCCGACGTCATCAAGTTGGTGACCAAGGAAGACCTGATCCCGCCGGAAGCCAACAAGTTCGTCTACATTCTGGCGCCCTTCCTGGCGGTGGCGACTGCCCTGGTTTCGGTTTCGGTGATCCCGTTCGGCCGGGAGATCGAGATCTTCGGCTACCGCACGCCGATGCAGCTGACGGATTTGAACATCGGCGTGCTGTTCATCCTGGCCGTCTCCTCCCTGGGTGTCTACGGGGTGGCGCTGGGCGGGTGGGCCTCCAACAACAAGTACTCCCTGCTGGGGGCGCTGCGGAGTTCGGCGCAGATGATCAGCTACGAGCTTCCCGTGAGCCTGGCGCTGGTTTCGCCGCTGCTGCTGCTGAACACGCTCAGCCTGGGCGAGATCGTGCAGAAGCAAGCGGGCTTTCTGCTGGGCTTCATCCCCAACTGGAGCATTTTCCAGCTTCCGTTTCCGCAACTGCTGAGCTTCGTGGTTTTCCTCATCGCCGGCTTCGCCGAGACCAACCGCATCCCGTTCGACCTGCCGGAGGCCGAAAACGAGCTGGTGGCCGGCTATCACACCGAATACAGCAGCATGAAATTCGCCGCTTTCTTCATGGCCGAGTACGCCAACATGATCACGGTGGCGGCGGTGACCACCACGGTGTTTCTGGGCGGGTGGCAGCCCGCGCTGCCCGGTTCGCTCGGACACCTGGCGCCGGTAGCCCTGTTCTTCATGGCCGGCATGGTCGCCTTCTACCACGGTTTTCACCCCGCCCGGGCCAGGGACCGGATGACTCTTCCGGTGGTGGGCGCGGCCTTCCTGGCGCTGTCCGCCCTGTTCCTGGTGCCCTGGGTACAGGCGGCTTTCCTGCCGCTGTTCTGGTTTGTGGTGAAGACCGGCGTTATCTTCTTCCTCTTCGTATGGGTGCGCGGCACTTTGCCGCGTTTCCGCTACGACCAGCTGATGGCTTTCGCCTGGAAGAGTATGTTTCCGCTGGCGATGGCCAACCTGCTGCTGACCGGGCTGGCGGTCGGCCTGTGGGGTTGAGACCGGGCACATGAATACTGTCTTCTTTCTGGTATTCGGGCTCATCGTGGTGGTCTGCGCCATCAACGTGGTGGTGCAGCGGCATCCCATCTCGAGCGCCATCTCGCTGATCGGGGTGATGGGCTCGCTGGCCATTATCTACCTGCAGCTCGGGGCGGAATTCATGGCCGCCGCGCAGATCATCGTCTACACCGGCGCGGTCATGGTGCTGTTCATCTTCGTGATCATGCTGTTGAACGCGGGGTCGGAGGAGGGCGGCAAGGGGCCGCTGACCGTGCGGCTTCTGGGAGTCCCCCTGCTGCTGGTCTTCCTGGGCCTGCTCAGCTACCTCATCCAGCGGCTGTTCTCAGACACCGGTCCGGTGCGGTTCGGCGATTTCAAGGGCGGCTCGCCGGCCGACGTCGGCCGCGCCCTGTTCTCGACCTACCTGCTTCCCTTCGAGATCACCTCGGTTTTGATTCTGATCGCCATTCTGGGCGCCATCGTGCTGGCGCGAAAGGAGCTTGACTGATGCCGGCGGCGGTCCCGCTTTCCTGGTACCTGGTGCTGAGCGCAGTGCTGTTCTCCCTCGGCGTGGCCGGGTTCTTCTTCCGGCGCAACATCATCACGATGTTCATGTCGATTGAGCTGATGCTCAACGCGGTCAACTTGAGTTTCGTCGCCTTCTCGTTCCAGCTGAAGCAGGTGAGCGGCAACATCTTCGCCTTTTTCGTCATGGTGGTGGCGGCGGCGGAGGCGGCCGTCGGGCTGGCCATTATCCTGACCGTGTTCAAGAACCGGGCTACGCTGAACGTGGACCGCATCGACTCGATGAAATACTGAACCCTCCATGCTGCATCTCTGGCTCATACCCGCACTTCCGCTGGCCGGTTTCCTGATCAACGGACTGGCCGGGCGGCGCTTGCCCAAGGCGCTGGTGAACGCCGTGGGCATCGGTTCGGTGGCTTTGTCGTTCCTCTGGGTCCTGAAGACGGTATTGGCTGTCGAAGCCTGGGACGCGGCCCACGTGGAGCGCTACTTCACCTGGATCGAGAGCGGCGATTTCCGCGTCGGCTTCGACCTGGCGGTCGACCGTCTGAGCACGGTCATGCTGCTCGTGGTCACGGGCGTGGGCCTCCTCATCCACATTTATTCCGCCGGCTACATGGCCCACGAGGGCGGCTACTACCGCTTCTTCGCCTACCTGAACCTGTTCATGTTCTTCATGCTGCTGCTGGTCCTGGCCGCCAACTACCTGCTGCTCTTCGTGGGTTGGGAAGGCGTGGGCCTGTGCAGCTACCTGCTGATCGGCTTCTGGTTTCTGAAGAAGAGCGCTTCGAACGCGGCCAACAAAGCCTTCATCGTGAACCGCATCGGCGATTTTGGCTTCCTGCTGGCCATGTTCCTGATGGTGGTGACGTTCGGGTCGCTGGATTTCGGAACCGTGTTCGGCGCGGTGGAAGGCAAGCCGCCGGGCACGCTCACTCTGATCGCGCTGCTGTTGATGCTGGGCGCGGCGGGCAAGTCCGCGCAGGTTCCCCTGTATGTATGGCTGCCGGACGCCATGGAAGGTCCTACGCCCGTCTCGGCCCTGATCCACGCAGCCACCATGGTCACAGCCGGCGTCTACATGGTGTCGCGCTCCTGGCTGCTCTACACGCACGCGCCGGGCGCCCTCGAGGTCGTGGCCTGCGTGGGCCTCTTCACGGCGGTCTTCTCCGCGACTATCGGCTTGGTCCAGACCGACCTCAAGAAGATCTTCGCCTACTCGACGGTTTCCCAGCTGGGCTACATGTTTCTGGGGTTGGGAGTGGGCGCCTTCTCGGCGGGCATCTTCCACCTGATGACCCACGCCTTCTTCAAGGCCCTGCTTTTCCTCGGAGCCGGCAGCGTCATTCACGCTCTGGCGGGAGAACAGGACATACGCAACATGGGCGGCTTGCGGAAGCACACCCCCTGGACGTTCCTGACCTTGATGTGCGCGGGGGTGGCTATCGCCGGCATTCCGCCGTTCTCGGGCTTCCACAGCAAGGACGCGATCCTGCTGGCCGCTCTGCACCACGCCCCCTGGATGTACTGGGTGGGCGTGATCACGGCTGCCATGACGGCCTTCTATGTCTTCCGCGCGCTGTTCCTCACCTTCTTCGGCAGATACCGCGGAAGCGCGCATCCACACGAGTCGCCGGCCGTGATGCTGGCGCCCCTGGCCGTGCTGGCGGGGCTCTCACTGGCCGGCGGCTATTTCCCCGTCACCCATTGGCTGGATCCCGTTTTCCACACCGAAGAAGGCTCCCACGCAGCCTGGGCGGTGTGGACCAGCGTGGCGGCCGGATTGTCGGGAATCGCGCTGGCCTACCTGTTCTACGTGGCCCGGCCGGGACTGGCGGATGCCCTCGCGAGTTCCCTGCGCGGGCTTTACACCCTGATCTACAACAAGTACTTCGTGGATGAGATGTACGACACCGCCGTGGTCCGTCCCGTGGTTTCGGGCTCGCGCGGTTTCCTGTGGAAGGTGGTTGACGCCGGGATTATCGACGGGGCGGTGAACGGGATCGGGGCCCGCGCCCGCGACATCGGCGGCCTCCTGCGCCTGCTGCAATCCGGCAACATACGCAATTACGCGGCCTGGGTGGTGGCCGGATCGATCCTCATGATCCTCGGCATTGGGATGTGGGGAGGGGCGCGATGACCCTGCTCAACCTCGTTTTGTGGGCGCCGCTGGCCGGTTTCATCCTGCTGCTCTCGATGCCGCGCGCGAAGGAGCAGGCCATCCGGGCCGTCTCCCTGGCGGTGAGCCTGGCTGCCTTCCTGCTGTCGCTGGGACTGGCCTGGGGACTGCCGCGCGTTTCCGCGGGCGAGTACCTGGCGACGGACCTGCCCTGGATCGCGTCGCCGGCCATCCGCTACCACATAGCGCTGGACGGGCTCAGCGTGTGGCTGGTGCTGCTCTCCACCCTGCTCACTCCCGTATCGGTGCTTATCTCCTGGTCGTACATTCAGAAGCGGGTGAAGGAGTTCTATGCCTTCCTCCTGCTGCTGGAGTTCGGCCTGGTGGGGGTTTTCATCGCCCGCGACCTGTTCCTGTTCTACGTGTTCTGGGAAGTATCGCTGGTGCCCATGTACTTCCTGATCGGGATCTGGGGCCACGAGCGGCGCATCTACGCGGCGGTCAAGTTCTTCCTGTACACCATGGCCGGTTCGGTGCTGATGCTGGCCGCCATCATCTACCTGTACAATCGCGCCGGAACGTTCGACTACACGGCCATCCTGGCTTCGATCTCGGCCGGGACACTGGTGCTGGACCGCGTCGAGCAGCAGTTGCTGTTCCTGGCCTTCTTCCTGGCCTTCGCGATCAAGGTGCCGCTGTTCCCGCTGCACACCTGGCTGCCGGACGCGCACGTCGAGGCGCCTTCGGCGGGTTCGGTGATGCTGGCCTCGGTGATGCTGAAAATGGGGACCTACGGGCTGGTCCGTTTCTGCCTGCCCCTGTTCCCCCAGGCGGCCCGGGAGAACGCCGGCTGGATCGCGGCGCTGGCTATCGTGGGAATCATCTACGGCGCGCTCGTCGCCCTGGTGCAGCCCAACATGAAGAAACTGGTGGCATACACCTCGGTCAGCCACCTCGGCTTCGTCGTGCTGGGCATCTTCTCGTTCACCCAGATGGGCCTGGACGGCGCGGTCTACCAGATGCTGAACCACGGCATCTCGACCGGGGCCCTGTTCGTGCTGGTCGGCTATCTCTATGAGCGGCGCCACTCGCTGGAAATCAAGGACTACGGCGGAGTGGCCACACCCGCGCCGTGGCTCTCCACGGTCTTCCTGGTCACCACGCTATCCAGCGTCGGGCTGCCGATGCTGAACAACTTCGTCGGCGAATTCCTGGTGCTGCAGGGAGCGGCGCAGGCGCGATTCGCCTGGAGCGTCTTCGCGGCAATCGGAGTGATCCTCTCGGTGTGCTACATGCTGTGGCTGTACCAGCGGGTGTTTTTCGGCGATACGCCGGAGGAAGTCCGGAGCCGCGTTTTCGATCTGCGGCCGCGGGAATGGGCGGCCATGCTTCCACTTATCGCCCTGATGGTCTGGATGGGCGTGTACTCGCGCACTTTCCTTCCGCCGGTTACGGCGGCCAACCGGGAAATCCTGCGGATGACGAATGTGAACGTGCTGTTCGAAGTGCGGGCGCCGCGCGGAGGAGGCGTCGAACTGCGGGCCGGGCGGGCCGCAGGGCCGGTCCGGGCGATTGGCGAGGAGTCCGATGCCCGGTAACTCCCTGCCCGCGGCGGTTGAACTGGTTCGCTTTCTGCCCGAGACCATCCTGGTGCTGCTGGGCACCCTGATCATGGTGCTGGAGGCCGTGACGGGCGACCGCCCCAAGACCTTCCTGGGACACCTGGCAGCCGCGGGCCTGGGCCTGGCCGCGTGTGCCGCGGTCTATGCCCACAGCAGCCCCGGCGAGGCTTTCTCGGGAATGCTGGTGGTGGACGGATTCACGACGTTCTTCCGCCTGCTGGTGTATGCGGTCGGTATCCTGACGGTGCTCTCCTCCTGCCAGTTCCTCACGCGGGAGCGCGCCAACACGGGCGAATTCTACGCCCTGGTCGTTTTCTCTGTGGCGGGCCAGAGCGTGATGGTGGCTTCCCACGAGCTGATCATGATCTTCATCGGCCTGGAGATCTCCTCCATCGCCACCTACGTGCTGGCCGGTTTTCTGCGCGACGACCCCCGCGCCACCGAGTCCGCGGTAAAGTACTTCCTGCTGGGCTCTTTCGCCACCGCCTTCGTGCTGTACGGGATTGCGTGGATCTATGGGGCCACGGGTTCGACCGAATTGACCGCCATCCGTGCGGCGGTCGATACCCAGGCCGGACGCGAAGGCGCCATGCTGGCTGCGGTGGCGGCTGCCCTGATGTTCGTCGGACTGGGCTTCAAGGTTTCGGGAGCGCCTTTCCAGATGTGGGCGCCGGACGTCTATCAGGGCGCGCCCAGCCCGGTCAGCGCCTTTCTTTCCGCCGGACCCAAGGCGGCCGCTTTCGCGGTTTTTCTGCGGGTGTTCGAGACCGCGTTCGGGTCCATCGGGCCGCTGTGGGAGCCGCTGTTCTGGATCTCGGCTCTTCTGTCGATGACCATCGGCAACTTCGCCGCGCTGGTCCAGGGCAACGTCAAACGCATGCTGGCCTACAGTTCCATCGCCCACGCGGGCTATATCCTGGTGGCTTTGACGGCGCGCTCCGAAGTGGGCACCGCCGCCGTGATGTTCTACCTGGCGGCGTACGCGTTGATGAACGTGGGCGCCTTCGCCCTCCTGGGACATCTGACCCGGAAGGGCGAGCGGTTCCAGAAGGTGGAGGATCTGGCGGGACTGGGCAGCGCGCAGCCGCTGGCCGCGGCCCTGTTCTCGATCTTCCTGCTGTCCCTGATCGGGGTTCCGCTCACCGCCGGCTTCTTCGGGAAGTTTTACATTTTCAAAGCCGCCCTGGACTCGGGCCTGGTCTGGCTGACGGTGCTGGGATTGTTGAACAGCGCCGTGGGCGCTTACTACTACCTGCGAGTGCTGGTGGTGATGTACATGCGCGAGGCATCCGAGGAAGTGCCGCCCGTTGAGGCGCTTAGCGGGGGCCTGCGGGCCGCCCTGCTGGCCTGCTCGGCGGGCACCCTCGCCCTGGGTATTTTCCCCGGCCCGGTCCTGGACTTCGTGAACCGCTCCGCAACCCTCATACGGTAGGCGCACCCGTCCGGGAGCGGCTCTCCGCAGCCGCGGCGGCATGTGGCATATTGGTCTCAAGGGCTCGGCCGGTAATGAATTTCCCCGCCGCGGCAGTCCGCGGGCAACTCGACAGGATCCTCTCCAGTGCGGGCTTCGCGAATTCCGAACGCATGAGCCGCTTCCTGCGCTTCGTCGTGGAGCAGGCTCTGGCGGGGCGTGGAAGCGAACTGAAGGAGTACCTCGTGGGGGTGGAGGTCTTCGACCGCGGAGAGGGTTACGATCCCCGGGTGGACCCGATCGTCCGGGTGGAGGCCAGACGCCTGCGGTCCAAGCTCAGCGCGTACTACGAATCCGAAGGAGCGGCCGACCCGGTCCGCATCGATCTTCCCACCGGCCGGTATTGCCCGCGCTTCAGCCGGCCGGGAGCCCGCACGAGCCATCCGGTTCCCGGCGGCAGCGGCGCCATGGCCGTGCTGCCCTTCGTCAACCTGAGTTCCGAGCCGGACAACGACTACTTCAGCGACGGCCTGACGCAGGAACTGATCCACGCGCTCACCAAGGTCGAGGGCTTGCGCGTGGTGGCCTGGAACTCGGCCGTTCAGCTCAAGAGCGAAGCGCACGACTTCCGGCGGATCCGCGAACACCTGAACGCCTCGCGGGTGCTTACCGGCAGCGTCCGCCGCGCGGGCGGGCAACTGAGAATCACGGCGCAGTTGATCGAGACTGCCACCGGTGTCTACATCTGGTCGGAAAGCTATGACCGGCAGATGGAGGATCTGTTCGCCGTTCAGGGCGAAATCTCCCGCGCGATCGTAAGAGCGCTGCGGATGAAGCTGGCGGCCCAGGCCGGCGCGGCGGCCCCGAGCAACCTGGAGGCCTACAACCTGTATCTGCGGGGGCGCTACTATGCCAGCCGCAGGACTACAGAAGGCCTGGACCGGAGCACGCGCTGTTTTGCCGAGGCGGTGCGGCTTGATCCCGATTTCGCGCTCGGCTACGCGGGACTGGCCGATTCCTATACCCTGCTGGCGGAATACGGCGCGGGCGCGCCGGTCGAGATGGTGGTCAAGGCGCTCGCGGCCGCGCGCCGGGCGCTGGAAATCGATCCCACCCTGGCCGAGGCCAATTCCTCGCTCGGCTGCATCCTCTCGGTTTACGAATGGCAGTGGCGCGAGGCGGAGCGGCACTTCCTCCGCGCCATCGAGCTCAACCCGGGCTACGTCACCGCACACCACTGGTACGGCAGCGATCACCTGGCGTTTCTGGGCCGGTTTGATCAGGCCATGGAGGAACTCGAAGTGGCGCGGCAGCTGGATCCCCTCTCCGCGATCCTTATCGAGAATTGCGGCATGGTCCACATGATGAAGGGCCAGTTCGACCGCGCCATGGACGAGTACCGCAAGGTGCTCGACCTGGACCCGTATTTTTACAAGGGCTACACGGCCATGGGACGGGTCAGGGCCTTGCAGGGGCGCTACGACGAAGCGGTTGAACTGCTGGAGAAGGGCTGGTCGCTGGGCGGCGAGGTGCCCAGCATCATTTCCGCGCTCGGTCAGGTCCACGGCGCTGCGGGACGCGCGGAAGAAGCCCGGGCGTGCCTGGCCAGGCTCGAGCAGATGAGCCGGCGGCGGTACGTGCCCTCCACGTGCTTCGCCATCGTTTACCTCGGCCTGGGCGAGTCTTCGCGAGTTCTCGACCACCTGGAGATGGCTTGCGAGCGGCACGACATACCGCTCGCGAGCATCGGCGTGCATCCCATCTACCAGCCGCTGCGGGGCCATCCGCGATTCCAGCAACTGCTCCGGCGGGTGGGGCTGGCCGGTGTCACGGCCGCAGCGCCTTGAGCGTCCGGCGCGCTTCCGCCGCCCGGTTCTGCGCCATGTAGACCTCTCCCAGCCGCGCCCTCATCCCGGCGGTTTCGGGATGCCGCGCGGAAAGAGAGTCCTTCAGCACCGCCAGGGCCCGGCCGTACAATACCTCCGCCGCTCGAAAACGGCCCTGTTTGGCGTACAGGTCGGCCAGGTTGCCCGTGTAGCGTGCATAATCCGGATGGCTTTCGCCGAGGGTCCTGGCGGCCACTTCCAGGCAGCGCCGGTACAGACTCTCGGCCTCCGCGCCGCGGCCTTCGTGTTTGGCGATCTGCGCGAGGTTGTTCAGCGCCACGGCTACGCCGGGATGCTCCAAACCGAAGGCGCCGATGTAGAGATTCAGCGCGCGGGTGGCGATCCGGCCCGCTTCGGCATAGCGCTTTTCCAGGGCATAGAGTTCGGCCAGGTTGATCAGGGTGTTGGCGGTCGAGGACTGGTCCTTGAGGGCCCGTTCCTGGATCCACAGCGCGCGCCGGTAGAGCGCCTCGGCCTGATCATACCGGCCCAGGTAGCGGTTCACCGCGCCCAGCGTGCTCAGACTCCTGGCGAGGCCCGGGTGCTGCGGACCGAGCGCGCTTTCCAGCGTCTCTACCGACCGCCGCGCTGCCTCCTCGGCCTCCGCCAGCCTGTCTTCCACACGGTACAACTCGGCCAGGTTGTTGAGGTGCGTGCCGAAGTCCAGTGCCCAGGACTCGCCCCTCGATTTCTCCAGGATTTCCCCTGCGCTCAAATGCGCCGCCTCGGCTTCCCTGTAGCGGCCCTGGGCGCGGTAGAGCGAGGCCAGGTTGTTCAGCGTGAACGCCCGGTCGCGCTGTACCGCGGCGTCATCGCCCCAGGCGTCCAGGGCCCGCCGGTAGAGCGGCTCCGCATCCGAATAGCGGCCCAGGTAGTAGCAGGCGGCTCCGAAGTTGTTCAGCGCCCGCGCGAGCCTGGGGCCCGCCGCGCCCGCTCGTTGGGCCTGGCCGTCGGCTTCACGGTACAGGTCGATTGCCTCCCGGTACCGTCCCTGTTTCTGGAGTGCGTCGGCGGCTGCAACGCGCTTCTCCCAGGACGGCTCCGCGCAGGCGGCGGCTCCCGCCAGCAGCAGACCGAGCAGAATCCTTGATCTCATCCTCAGTCCCCCCTGAGTTCAGCCTGCACTCCGGCAGGCGAACGGAAGGAGTGTGGAGAGGTTACGTTACGGTAAGAGGCTTACGGTAAGAAGGCTGCTTCAAAGACGCGCCGAGGCCAGGCTCTGTACCATCAGAACCACGCCCAGGGCCGTCACCACCGCCGCGCTGGCCACCGGGAGCATCCGGACCCAGGCGCGCTCGCCGGTGAAACGCGTCACCACGGGAGCCGCCAGCACCATGGCGATTCCAATGGCGATCAACACTGCCGCGAGCCCGATGCTGAACGAAACCAAAATGGCCAGGCCCAGACCGATGCGGCGCAGTGAGATTGAGATCATCAGGACCACCATGGCTTCGGGGCAGGGAACCAGTCCGCCCGAAACGCCCAGCGACAGCAGCCCTCCGCGCGAGGCCGGCGCATGGGAATGCGGATGGGAGTGCCCGTGTCCCCCGTGATGATCGTGATGGTGATCGTGGGGGTGAGCGTGCCGGCGCGGGCGGGTGCGCTGCCACAGGAGCCAGGCGCCGAATCCGGCCACCAGTGCGCCGCTCAAAGCCGCCAGCCAGGGATAGATCCGGTCGAGCGCCACGTGCTGTGAAGCGTACAGGGCGGCGAAGCCCAGCACGAAGACCATGGCGGTGTGAGTAGCCGTCACCACCCCGCCCAGGTAGATGGCGTCCAGGATGCGCCCGCGGCTCCCCGCCAGGTAGGCCGCCACGATTGCCTTTCCGTGTCCGGGAGTGAGCGCGTGCGCCGCGCCCAGCACAAACGCTCCTCCCAGTGCGGTGGCCAGCACTACAGGATCGAGCGAACTCCCCGCGAGAATGGCTTCCAGGCGCGACCGCTCCAGGGTCAGCGCCAAAACAGTGATCATGCGACTATGATAAGCGAACCCATGAAACGATTCGCCGTTCTAACCAGCGGGGGCGACGCCCCCGGCATGAACGCCGCCATCCGGGCCGTGACGCGGACCGGCTTGGAGCACGGATGGGAGGTGGTCGGAGTTCAGCGTGGTTTCGCGGGCCTGATCGCCGGCGCTTTCACCACCCTGGGCGCCCGCGATGTGGGCGGCATCATGCAGCGCGGCGGAACGGTTTTGGGCAGCGCCCGGAGCGCCGAATTCGCCACCGCGGAAGGGCGGCGCAAGGCCCTGGACCGTCTGGCCGCGGCGGAAATCGGAGCCCTGGCCGTGATCGGCGGGAACGGCAGTCAGACCGGCGCGCACCTGTTGTCGAAGATGGGGTTCCCGGTGGTCGGGATCGCTTCCACCATCGACAACGATCTGTGCGGCTCGGACATCACCATCGGCGTCGATACGGCCCTGAACATCGGCCTGGAAGCGATCGACCGCCTGCGCGTCACGGCCTCCTCCCACAACCGGGCCTTCGTGATCGAGGTGATGGGACGCGGCTGCGGCTACCTGGCCCTCATGACCGGCATTGCGGGCGGCGCCGAGTTCATCGTGATCCCGGAAGTGGAGGCCGATCCCGAGCGTGTGGCGGCCGAGATCCGCGGAGCGTACGAGAGAGGCAAGCCGCACGCCATCGTCGTGGCGGCGGAAGGGGCGAAATACAACGCCGCCGGGCTGTCGGCGTACTTCAAAGACCAGTCAGACCGCCTGGGGTTTGCCCTCCGCGTCACCACCCTGGGCCATGTGCAGCGCGGAGGCCAGCCGACCTTCGCGGACCGGTTTCTGGGCACCCGGCTGGGGGCCGGCGCGGCCGACCGCATCGCTCGGGGCGAATTCGGCGTCCTGGTGGGAATGAAGCGGGGCGAGGTGGTGTCCACGCCGCTGGAAGAGGTGGCCGGGGTGAAGAAGCCCCTGGATACCGGCCTGCTGCGGCTTGCAGGCATCCTGGCCAGGTAGGCGCGCCGTGGCCGCAACCTGGTTCCTTCCGCTGCTGCTGGCCGCCGGTCTTGAAATCCGGATCGTCTACGATAATGCGGCCGCGGAGCCGGGCCTGGAATCCGACTGGGGATTCGCCGCGGTGGTGGACTGGAACGGCCGGCGCGTGCTGTTCGACGGCGGGGCCAGGCCGGAAGTCCTCCGGCGCAATCTGGCGAAGATGTCGATTCCGGCGGATTCTCTGGAAGCCCTGGTGCTGTCCCATGTGCACACCGACCACTCGGGCGGTCTGCGGCAGGAGAGTTTCTTCCGGCCGGGTGTGCCGTTTTTTCCGCCGGCGGAGGGAGCGCGCGAGGTGTTACCGGGAATATTCACGACCGGTTCGGTGGAGGGAACGCCCCCCGAGCAGGCCCTGGTGATCAGGACCGGGCAGGGCATTGTGGTTCTGACGGGCTGCAGCCATCCTGGTGTGGTGCGAATGGTGGAGGCGGCCATCAGAACCGGCGAACGGCAGCCGGTGCGCCTGCTGCTGGGCGGCTTTCACATGCTGCGGCAGAGCCCGGCCGCGATCGGCGAAACGGTCCGCCGGCTACGGGAACTGGGGGTCGAATCCATCGCTCCCACGCACTGCACCGGAGAGCCCGCCGTCGCCGCGTTCCGGAAGGCATTCGGCGCCCGCTGCCTGTCCGGCGGGGCCGGCAAGACGTTCAAACCGGGGACGGCCGGAATGTGATCTTCGCCCGCGCAGCGTGCCGTGTCGGCCGAGGAGTCGCGGGTGGACCCGGCGGCCGGAACCGCGCTTCAGGATGTACTCCTGCCTGTGGAATCTCCGGAACGTCCCGTCCGTCCCCAGGTTCCGGAGCTTCTGTCACCTGCACCGCGGTTTCTGAATCAGGCAAAATGGAATCAGATGCCATTGTACGAGTATCACTGTGAAACCTGCGGCACAGACTTCGAGCGGCTGCGTCCCATCCGCGAAGCCGATTCGCCGACCCAGTGTCCCAAGTGCGAGTCGGAAGAGGTCCGGAGGCTGCTTTCGGCCTTCATGACCCGGAGCGGCGGTGGATGCGGCCCGGGCGGAGGAGGCGGCCGCGGCCGTTTCACTTGAGGGTAACGATCAGGCGGCCGGTCCGGCCGCAACTTTGCTTCAGGGATTGATTTTGTACTGGGTCTGGAAGGGGCCCATGTGCGGATAGTACTTGAGCGCCCGGATGATCTCGGCGATCTGCCGGATGTGTCCCAAGTCGTGGAAGGCCCATTCGCTCACGATTTGCTCGACCGTCAACGGGCCCATCCGACGGTGCACTCCCGTGCGGCCCGCCGCTTCCTCGGGCAGGCTCTTCAGGAAGTCCAGGTTGTCCATGCGCTGGTCTTCGAAGTGGTCGAAGGAATCCTCGGCGCTCCGCCCGGAATACGCGCCTGCCG
>JADZAF010000198.1 GCA_020852755.1 Bryobacterales bacterium | reverse complement strand
TCATCGCCACGCCGCTGTACACCCACTTCCCCATCACCCGGGACGCGCTGCTGGCCGGCAAGCACGTCTTCTGCGAGAAGACCCTGGTTTTCAAACCCGAGGAGGTACACGCGCTGCGGGCGCTGTCGGAGTCGAGGCCGCGGCAGGTGCTTCAGGTCGGATTGCAGCGGCGCTACAGCCAGTATTACCAGACGGCCAAGCTGATGGTATCCAAGGGCATGCTGGGCGAAGTCACGCACATGCAGGCCCAGTGGCACCGCAATCCGGGCTGGACGATGAAGCCGCAGCTGCCGCGGGACCGCAACTGGCGGCTGTTCCGCGAGTTCTCGGGCGGCCTGACCGCGGAGCTGGCCTCGCACCAGGTGGACGTGGCCAACTGGATGTTCGCTGACACGCCGGAGTACGTAACCGGGGTGGGCGATCTCACCTGGATGAAGGACGGGCGCGAGGTCTACGACAACATCAGCCTGATCTTCCGCTACGCCGGCGGCCAGACCCTGACCTACACTTCGATCAGCACCAACCACCACCTGCCCTACCTGGCCGGAACCCGCACGGAATTCGCCGAGCTGATCATGGGCACGGAAGGCAGCATCGAGATCACGGTCGGGACCGACAACGAGCCGGCCATCGCGCTCTGGTACTACGAACCCAAGGCCCGGGTGAGCAAGTCGGCGGCGGAGATCGCGGCCTTCGCGGGCGCCACCCTGGCCAGCACGGGGCGCAGCTCGCGCGGCTATCCGGTGCTGCTGCGAAGGGACCAGTTCAGCGGCGACGAATCGTTCCTGGAGCGCGAGATGAAGTACGCGCGGCGCTGGCTGTATTCCAAGGGCATCGTCACCCCGCGCGAGGACCGCAACCCGGTGGACACCCAGATGGACAGCTTCTTCCAGTGCTGCCGGACGGGCGATCCGCCCAAGGCCGGCCTGGACGCGGGGCTGGAGGATTCGACCGCCGTAATCCTGGCGAACCTCGCGATGGACCAGGGCCGGCGGGTATACTTCACCGAGATGGAAAAGATGGGCCGGCCGCCGCGCTAGCTGCACGTGCTTGGAAGGCGGCCGGCGGGAGGCCGACATGAAGACATGCCTCGGACTCGTACTGGCGGCAGCGATCCTGACGGCCGCCGGACCGGGAGCCGAATCGCTGTTCGACGGCAAGACTCTGGCCGGATGGTCGAATCCGGACATGAGCTACTGGTCGGTGGAGGACGGCGCCATCACGGGCCGCTCCACGCCCGCGCACCCCGCCAAAAGGAACTACTACCTGGTGTGGCAGGGCGGCGACCTGTCCGATTTCGAGCTGACCCTGAAATTCCGCATCCGGGGCGACATCTCGGCTAACGCGGGGAT
This sequence comes from Bryobacterales bacterium, assembly GCA_020852755.1. GTDB lineage: Bacteria > Acidobacteriota > Terriglobia > Bryobacterales > Bryobacteraceae > JADZAF01. The sequence continues at coordinate 11,741 of JADZAF010000198.1, read as the reverse complement.
CCAGTTCCGGACGTCCTTCAACGCCGATGCCACGCACTCCAGCGGCTACCAGGCGGACATCGACCGTGCGGGCAAATACCTCGGCGCGCTTTACGACGAGGGCGACGGGCGCAGGCAGTTGCTGGTCCCGCGCGGGCAGAGGGTCGAGGCGGACGCCTCCGGCAAGCGTACCGCAACGCAGTTCGCCTCCCCGGAAGAACTCCTGCGCAAGATCGACCTGGAGGGCTGGAACGAGTACCGCATCGTGGCCCGCGGCCGCCGTATGAGCGGCTACATCAACGGGCAGCGGACGTTTGAGCTGGTGGACAACGATCCGAAGCTGTTCCTGGGCTCGGGCAAGCTGGCTTTGCAGCTGCACGCCGGGCCGCCCATGCAGGTGCAGTACAAGGACATCGTTCTGAGAAGACTTGGAGCAAAGTGAGGAGCTTCCCATGATTGGAATCGGCTATCACACCGACGCCTTTAACACCGCGAACTGGAACTTCGAGCAGTGCCTCGAGTGGGCGCGGCAGCACGGTGTCACCCATATCGAGTGCGGCGCCATCGACGGCGTTTACATGCTGCACTCGCTGGGCTACTGGCCCCACGTGGCCCTCTATGAAGACCCGGTGCTGCTGCGGCGCAAGATGGAGAAGTACGGCGTGCAGATGTCGGAGATCGACGCCGCCTTCCCGCTCTCCATTCCGGAGGGCCTCACCCTGGGGGTCGAGTACATCCTGCACACCATCCGCTGGGCCAGCATGGCGGGCTGCCCGCGGGTGGACACCACCGACGACAAGCACCGTCCCGCGGGCATGACCGACAAGGAAGTGCTGGAGCATTTGCGCCGCGTCTACGGCATGGTGCTGCCGGCGGCCGAGGCGCACCAGGTCATCGTCAACGTGGAGCCGCACGGCTACTGCACCACCAAGCCCGAGCTCATGCACGAGATCCTGCACCTGTACGATTCGCCCTACCTGGGCATGAACATGGATACGGGCAACACCTTCATCGCGGGCCGCGATCCGGTGGCCTTCCTGGAGCAATTCCGGGCGAAGGTCAACCACATTCACATCAAGGATGTGAGCCGGGAGCTGGAACAGGCGCTGAAGGGGCAGGCCACGGGTATCGCGCTGAGCGCCTGCGCCATCGGCGACGGCGTGAACGCGGAGAATATCCGGAAATGCATGGAGATCCTGGTGAAGTCGGGCTTTGACGGCGTGATGAGCCTGGAGTGCGACGCGCAGGGCGGGCCCATGCTGGAGCGCAGCCTGGAGTGGACGCGCCGGACTTTGGCCGAAGTCGAGGCCCGGGCGGCGCACGCCTGAACGAAGGATTCACTATGGACAAACTGGCGGAGTTATCGGAAGCCCTGCTGCAGTTGGACGGCGAGGGCGCGGCGCGGCTGATCGGGGAGTCGCTGGAGGCCGGCATCCCGGCCGCGCGGATTCTCTCGGAGGGACTCTCCTCCGGCATGCGCAAGGTCGGCGAGCAGTTCCGCGAAGGCGTCATCTACATGCCCGAGGTGCTGGTGGCCTGCGACATCTACTATTCCGGCCTGGAAAAGCTGCGGCCGCTCATTCAGCCGGGCGAAAACCGGCAGGCCCGCGGCAGGATGATCCTCGGCACCATCCACGGCGACATACACACCGTGGGCAAGGATGTGGCGGTGCCGGTGTTCGAGGCGGCCGGGTACGACGTGATCGACCTGGGCGTGGACGTGGCCGACGAGAAGATCGTGGAAGCCATCCGCGAGCACCGGCCCGACCTCGTGGGGCTGGGCACCTACATGACCTCCACGTTCATGCATACCCGGGAGACGGTGAAGGCGATAGAAGCGGCGGGTCTGCGCGGCCAGGTGAAGATCATCTGCGGCGGCCCTTCGGTGGACGCCGGCGCGGCGAAGCGCATGGGCGCCGACGACGCCAGCGACGACGCCTGGGAAGCGGTCGGGAAACTGGACCGCCTGATGGATGAACTGAAAGCCCAGGGGAGGACCGTATGAGCGAAGTTGTCGACCGCTGGGTCGAGCGCCTCAAAGGCAAGCTGCCTCCCATCGGGACCATGACCCACTGGGAGCGCATGGCCGCGGCCTTCGATCTGAAGCCCATGGACATGCCCGCCGTGGCGCCCGAGCTGGACTACTGGCAGATTACGTACGCCGGTTACTCGCACCAGGAAATTTACAACGACGCCGATAAGTGCACCGACGCCTGTATCAGGACCTGGGCCGACTTGCGCACCGACGCGATCTGGATGTATATCGACATCTCGCACCAGATCGAGAACTTCATCCCGGCCGAGGCGCGTCCGAAGTATTTCGTGCACCGGGGCTCGAAGGATTACCTGCTCTTCAAGCCCCTGGCCAAAACGCTGGACGAGGCCATCGCGCTCTACGAGAACCGCACCTTCGAGAAGTATCTCGGCGATTCACGGGCGGTGACTCACTATCACCCGCACATGCTCCAGCTGCTCGAGTTCCAGGAGAAGATGGACCGGGTGGTGCCGGTGATCGTGGGCGCGGCCTCGCCTTCGAACTATGCCGAGACCATCGTCGAGGTGCAGCAGTTCGTGCGCTGGACCATTACCCAGCCCAGGAAGCTCAAGCACTACCTGGACCTGGCGCTCGAGGAGCGGCTCAAGGCCCTGGATTACTACGCCGACGCCGCCTACGGCAACGGCTGCCGCTTCTTCGGCCTGTTCGGCGGCGCGCGCACCTGGGGGCCCCGGCAGCTGCGCGAGTTCGGCTACGCCGACCAGAAGTACGTCGAGAAGGCCGCCAAAATCTTCCCCTACCTGTTCTGGCACATCTGCGGCCACAATCTGCCGGAAGCCATGCAGGACCTGACCTGCTGGCCGCTCAAGGCCGTGCAGTACGACATGCCCTACTACAGCCAGAAGCTGAGTTACCGCGAGTGGTTCGAGTCGGTGGCCAGGTTGTTCGCGGGCAAGCGCTGCGCGATGAACGCGCCCACCACCCAGCTGGCTTGCCACGGCACGCCCGGGGAGGTGCGCGCCATGGTGCGGGACTTCGTCGACGCCACCACGCCGCACACCACGGCGGTCGTCATGCCCGGCTGCGAGATCGACGCATTCACTCCGGTGGAGAACGTGAAGGCCATGATCGAGGCGGCCCGGGAGCGGAGGTTGTGACCGTTCGGGAGCGGGTGCTGGCCGTTCTGCGCGGGGAGCGCCTGCGTCCCGTCCCGGTGGGTTCGCCCGTGCAGACGGCCACCCTGGCCCGGATGGAGGCGTCGGGAGCGAGCTGGCCGGAGGCTCACTCGGATGCCCGGCAAATGGCGGAGCTGGCCGCCGCCGCGCACACCCGCTTCGGCTTCGAACTCGTGCACGTGCCCTTTGACCAGACCATCGAAGCCGAACTGCTGGGCGCGCGGGTGGACTACGGGACGGCGAACTCGAATTGTTCCATCCGGAGCCACCCCTTCAGCTTGGACGATGAACCGCCCGCCTGCCGGGACTTCGCCTCGGGGCGCGGAGGCGTCGTTCTGGAGGCCATCGCGCGGTTGAAGCGGACCTGCCCCGCCGCGCTGGCCGGCGGCGTGGTGGGGCCCTTTACCCTGGCCTGCGCGCTGGCCGGGCCGCAGCAGGTGCTGATGGATTCGATCCGCCGTCCCGCCCGGGTGGAGCGCTGGCTGGATTTCGCGGTGGAAGCGGGCCGGGAGTACGCGCGGCTGCAAGTGGCGGCGGGCGCGGACGCGATCACGGTGGAGGACATGAGCGCCGGCCTCGACCTCACCTCGCCCCGGGTCTACGAGCGCCTGATCCTTCCCGCGCAGCGGCGCCTGATCGAAGCCGTGCCCGCGCCGGTGATCCTGCACATCTGCGGGTCGAACACCAGGATCCTCGAACTGTTGGCCCGGACCGGAGCGGCGGCGCTGAGCCTGGAGTCGCGCACGGACCTGAGGGCCGCCGCGGCGCTGGGCGGTTGCGCCATCATGGGCGGCGTTGCCACGGTGGAGGTTTTGCTGCGCGGGACGGTGGAGGACGTGCGCCGCGCTTCCCGCGAGTGCCTGGCGGCGGGGGTGCACCTGCTGGCGCCGGGCTGCGGAGTGCCGCCCGCCGCGCCGGACGCGAACCTGCAGGAGATGGCCGATGCCGCGCGCCAGTGGGACCAGTGATCTGAGGCCGGACCCGGCTGAGGTCTTGCGCTATCTCGGCTATCCGAAGGGAGCGGCGCCCGAGCCGCGGATCGAGGAGCGCGTCCTCCAGTGGATTGAGAAAGCCGCTGGGTGCGCGCGGCCCCAGGGGGTCTACGAGATTTACCCGGCCGAAGTGCGCGGGGCCCGCCGGCTGGCCCTGGAGGGCGGCGCTACGTTCAGCGGCGCGATCGGCGAGTTCCTCTCCGGCGTGCGCCGGGTGGCGGTGTTCCTCACCACGGCGGGGCCGGAGATCGTGGAGCTGTCGGAAGCCGCCATGCGCTCGCGCGAAACGCTCGGCGGCCTGATCCTGAATTCCATCGGTTCGGTGCTGGCCGAGTCCGTGCTGGAGGGTATTCTGGAGGAACTGCGCTGCGCCATCTCCCCGGAAGAAGCCCTGACCCTGCCTTTCAGCCCCGGCTACTGCGGCATGCCGATGACCGACCAGCGCACGCTGTTCCGGCTGGTGGACGCGCCCGGCATCGGGGTCGAGCTGCTCCCCACGCTCATCATGCGCCCGGTCAAGTCCATCTCCGGCCTCATCGGCATCGGTCCCAAGGAAAGCATCACCAGCCAGGGCAGCCCCTGCGACCACTGCCTTCGCGAAACCTGCCGCATGCGCCGGTAGCGCGCGCCGCCGGGGGTTCATCCCGGCAGCTGCGGCAGCAGTACAGGTTGGGAAGGTGCGGCGCAAATTGCACCGGAACCGTGTGCTTCACAGGAAAGTGCTGGAAATCCGCCCGGCCTTGGAGTAAAACAGAAGTGCAGGAGCGTGTTTTTTCCTGTTGACGGGCCTGTGGACGTTTGTGGAAAAGGCCGCGGGCTGGGGTGTGTTTGGGTCCGCTTTTCAACGTCTTGCGCGCGGGCGGCCGGAGTCTTGTCAAAGCTCCGCTTTTCCATAGCGTAAGCGCAACAAAACGGGACCCGAAATTGGCTCTGTTCGAGAGCGGACGGAGCGTTGTAAGGTAGACCTTCAACGGAAAAATGGCCGCCACCGATATTGCCTTCGAGAAGGGCCTGCCCGCCAGTCTGGAAGCGGAGCGCTTCGTGCTCGGCTCCATCCTCCTGGACGGCGAACTGTACGTGCAGGCGGCCGGTGTGCTGGAAGCGGACGACTTCAGCCTGGAGAGCCACCGGCGCATCTTCACCCGCATGGGCGAGCTGCAGGAGCGCGGCGAGAACATCGACCGCATCACGCTCGCCAACGAGTTGATGCGCCACAGCCAGCTGGAGTCCTGCGGCGGCCTCAGCTACCTGGTTTCCCTGGACGACGGGCTGCCCCGCATCAGCAACCTCGACAGCTACATTCGCATCGTCAAGGACAAGTCCACCTTGCGGCGGGTGATCATGAGCTCCCAGCAGCTCATCAACCGCTGCCTGATCGGAGAGGAGAGCCCCGAGGAGATTCTGGCCGGCGCGGAGGAGACGCTGCTGCGCCTGAGCGACGCGCAGATCCGCTCCGGCCTGGTACGCCCGCGACAGGTGATTGAGGAGTACCAGGGCGGGCTGAACGCCTTTCTCGATCCCAGCAAGCGCATCAAGGGCATCAGCACGGGCTACACCAAGCTGGACGAGATGACCGGCGGCCTGCACCGCGGCGAGCTGGTGATTTTGGCCGCGCGCCCATCCATGGGCAAGACCGCCCTGGCGCTCAACATCGCCCAGCACGTCTCCGTGAAGCTGAAGAAGGCGGTGGCGGTCTTCTCGCTGGAAATGTCCAAGGAGTCCCTGCTCACCCGCATGCTGTGCTCCCTGGCGCGGGTGGACGGGCAGCGTTTCCGGATCGGCTACCTGGACGCCGAGGAGCGGCGGCGCCTGCAGGCCGCGGCCACCGAGCTGGTGGAGACGCCTCTGTATATCGACGACACCGCCGGCGCGAACCTGATGGACATCCACGCCAAGATCCGCCGGCTGCAGCAATCCGAGCGTGAAGTGGGGCTGGTGGTGGTGGATTACCTGCAGCTGATGAGCGGGCGCGGGCGTTTCGAAAACCGCAACCAGGAGATCAGCTCCATCTCCCGCGGCTTCAAACTGCTCGCCAAGGAACTGAACGTCCCCATGCTGGTGCTCTCCCAGTTGAGCCGCGCGCCGGAAACCCGCCAGGGCGATCACCGCCCGCAGCTGAGCGATCTCCGGGAGTCCGGCAGCATCGAGCAGGACGCCGACGTGGTGGCTTTCATTTTCCGTCCGGAGTTCTACCGGCGCGATGACGAAAGCCTGCGCGGCCTGGCCGAAGTCATGGTGGCCAAGCAGCGCAACGGCCCGGTCGGCAAGGTGGATCTCACCTTCCTGCACCAGTACACCAAGTTCGAGAACCGGGTGGAAGACCTGGACGAAACCTCCGAGTGAGGCGCGCGGCCGGGACGTTTCCCGCGTTGTACAATCGAAACTCCGGAATACCCCATGCGTTCCTCTTTTTTCATTCTCCTGACCGCCTGTCTGTGGCCCGCCCCGGCAGTCGAATTCTACGTTTCCCCTAAGGGCAACGACGCCTGGCAGGGCTCCCGCGGGCGCCCCTTCGCGACGCTGGAACGGGCCCGCGACGCGGTGCGCGAATTGAAGAAGACGGGCCTGCCGCCCGGGGGCGCGACCGTGCTGTTGCGCGGCGGTGTTTATCCCGTTTCCAGGACCCTGGAACTCAACGAGACTGACAGCGGGACGCCGGCCGCCCCGGTGGTCTACCGGGCCGAGGGCAGGGAAGCGGTGCGGCTGATCGGCGGCGTGATTCTGAAAAGCTTTCGCCGGGTGAGCGACGCCTCGGTTCGTGAGCGCCTCGACCCGGCCGCCCGTTCGAAGGTGCTGGAGTGCGACTTGCGGGCCCTGGGCGTCACCGAATATGCCCGGCTCACCTCGCGCGGCTTCGGACGCAAGCCCTCTCCGGCCCACATGGAACTGTTCTTCCAGAACCGCCGCATGACGGTGGCCCAGTGGCCCAACGGCGGCTTCACGAAGATCGCGGAGATTGTGGGAGCGGGCCGCGACGACGATCACGGCCGGGTGATCGGCCGCCTGGAAGACGGCTTCTATTACGAAGGCGACCGGCCGTCGCGCTGGAAGACGCTGGATGACGTATGGGTGCACGGCTACTGGGCCTGGGACTGGGCCAACTCCTACGAGCAGATCGATACCATCGACCGGGAGAAGCGGCTCATCCGGACGCGCCCGCCCCACGGCAATTACGGTTTCCGCAAGGGGCAGCGTTTCTACTTCCTGAACGTGCTGGAAGAGCTGGACCAGCCGGGCGAGTACTTCGTGGACGCCGCTGCCGGCAAGCTTTACTTCTGGCCTCCCGCGGCGGTGAAGTCGGGAGAAGCCGCCGTCTCCGTGTTCGAAGGGCCCTTCGTGCGCGCGCGGAACGCCTCGCACATCACTTTCAGCGGCCTCGCTTTCGAGTACATCCGCGGCAATGCCGTGGAAGTCTCGGGAGGAAACGGGGTGCGCGTCGCGGATTCGGTGATCCGCAACATCGGCAACAGCGCCGTCATCCTGGAGGGCGGCGCGAATCACGCCGTCTCCGGCTGCGACGTCTACCACCTGGGCGACTCCGGCATCCAGATGGCGGGCGGCGACCGGGCCACGCTCGAGCCGGGCGGCCACGAGGCGCGCGACAACCACATCCACCGCATGGGGCAGTGGTCCCGCACCTACCAGCCGGGCATTCAGATCAGCGGCGTGGGCAACCGCATCGTGCACAACCTGATCCACGACGGCCCGCACTCCGCCATCCAGCTTTCCGGCAACGAGCACCTCATCGAGTTCAACGAGATTCACCACATGGCCCTGGAAACCGGCGATGTGGGCGCTTTCTACATGGGCCGCGACTTCACCATGCGCGGCAACGTCGTCCGCCACAATTTCTTTCACCACACCGGCGGCGTGGGCATGGGCGCCATGGGCGTCTACCTGGACGACTGCTCGGGCGGCGCCACGGTGTATGGAAACGTCTTCTACAAGATGAGCCGCGCCATGTTCATCGGGGGCGGGCGTGACAACACCGTGGAAAACAACATCTTCGTGGAATGCGAACCGGCGGTCCAGATCGACGCGCGCGGCCTGGATCCGCGGCCGGTGTGGCGCAACCAGATCTACAAGACCATGAAGGAGCGGCTGGACGCCATGCGCCCCGACGAGCCGCCCTACAGCACGCGCTATCCGGAACTGGCGCGGCTCAAGAAGTACTACCAGGGCACGACCGGCGTGCCGCCCGAGGGCAACCGGGTGATCCGCAACGTCTGCGTGGGGAAATGGCTGGACATACGCTGGCTGGCCGACCCCAGGATCATCGAGGTGGCGGACAACCTGACCGAAGGCGACCCGGGCTTCGTGGACCCGGCCAAAATGAACTTCCAGCTGCGCGACGATTCTCCCGCTTACAAGCTCGGTTTCAAGCGGATCCCTTTCGAGCGGATCGGCCTGGAGCGCAAGCGGCCCTGAAGTGGTAGGTTGAGGGCGTATGACTTTCCGCTGGCACGCCTATGGCGACGAGCAGGCTGCCGCGGAGGAATGCGCCCGCGGCCTGGTGGGTGTGCTGGAAGAAGCGGTAGCTGCCCGCCAGCGCGCCTCGCTGGCGGTTTCCGGCGGGCGAACGCCGCGGCTGCTGTTCCAGAAACTGGTGCGGCAGCCCTTCCGCTGGGAGCGGGTGCACCTGTTCTGGGTTGACGAACGTCCGGTGCCGCCCACCGATCCCGGGAGCAATTACCGGCTGGCCGAGGACTGGCTGATCCTGCCGGCTCATATTCCCCGCCGGCAGGTTCATCGCATCCTCGCCGAATTGGCGCCGGACCGCGCCGCAAGACGGTATGAAGAAGAGATGCGCGAGTTCTTCGGGCTGGAGCCGGGAGAATTGCCGCGCTTCGACGCCGTCCATCTCGGCATGGGGGCCGACGCTCACACGGCCAGCCTGTTTCCGGGCGAGCCGCTGATCGAGGACCGCGAGCACCTGGCCGCCGCCGTGTACGTGGAGAAGCTGCGCCAGTGGCGCATCACCCTTCTGCCGGGCGTGCTGCTCGCCGCCCGCCACGCCGTCGCGCTGGTGACGGGGGCGGACAAGGCCGAGGCGGTCCGGGCGGTCCTCCGGGGGGACCACGACCCCAAACGTTACCCGGCCCAGATCCTCGCCCGCCACGCTGCCTGGTATCTGGACGAGCCCGCCGCGCGCCTGCTGGAAGGGGCGGACACTTAGCCCGCCGTGTCGCGAGAGAAGTGACCCGGGGGACGGGCTTTGACGGTGGACAACCGGAATCGCCGGCTCAGGCTAGGCCGAGGAACGCTTGCGCAAGGCCAGCAGCGCCAATCCAAAGCCGCCTAGCAGCCAGGTGGCCGGTTCCGGAATCGCGTTGCCGCCGCGGTTCACAAACCAGCTCTCCAGGTTGTCGCCGGTGGGCCAACTCGTGATATAACCCCACTGTGCATCGCCCAGATCGCAGTGCGAGTGGAGGGGGTCGAAGTAAGGCGAGGCGCACCTGACGCTGCCATCCTGCCTCAGAAAAGCAGTGTAGTCGGGCCGTGCCGCCCATTCTTCGGCGGTCGCGTAATCCCATCCCGCCTGATAGCTGGGCAGCGGGGTGCTGCAGCCCCCATCGCACGGCGAAGCCCACGCCCACAGAATTCCACCATATAGAACGACCAGATCGTCCGGCACCGGTCCGGGTATCACACCCGCCGAGCCTACGGCAGCGAATAAGAGGGATGCAGCAAGGCAGGTCAGTATGCGCGTCTTCACCGTCATCAGCACTGGCTCCTTCGGACGAATGGCACGTCAAATGAATTCTAGCAGCGTAGTATGACTTACGGTTCCAGGAAGTGAAGGGACCGCTTGAGAAAAGTACCAGTACCCCTCAAACGTCGCAAATCTCCACCGCCTGGGCCAGTGAAGCCATGGGGTCCGGCCGGGAGGGGACGAACTCGTGGGCGAAGTAGCCCGTGAAGCCCAGATCGGCGACCGCCTGGGCGATGGCCTTGTAGTTGAGCTCCTGGGTGTCGTCGATCTCGTGCCGCCCCGGGTTCCCGCCCGTGTGGAAATGGCCGATCCACTGGATGTTCTGCCGGATGGTGCGGATCACGTCGCCCTCCATGATCTGCATGTGGTAGATGTCGTACAACAGCTTGATGCGGGGCGAATTGACGCGCTTGACCACCTCCACCGCCCAGGGCGTCCGGTCGCACATGTAGTCCTTGTGATCCACTTTGCTGTTCAGCAGCTCCAGGCAGACGGTGACTCCCTTGTCCTCGGCCACGGGCTTGATCCGCATAAGGCCCGCGGCGCAGTTCTCCAGGCCTTCCTCGTCCGGCATTCCGGCCCGGTTGCCGGACATGATGATCAGGTTGGGCACCTTGGCAGCCGCGGCCTTCTCAATGCCGTCGCGGTAGACTCTTTCGATCTGCTCGTGGTTTTCCCGCCGGTTCAGCGGTCCGGCCTTGCCCCCGGCCGATCCCATGGTCGGGATCAGCCCGTACTTCTGCACGACGGGCCACTCGGCCGGGCCGAGAAGGTCGATGCCCACCAGGCCGAGCCGTCTGGCCTCCTTGCACAGGTCGTCGAGCGGGAACTTGTTGAAGCACCAGCGCGACACCGACTGCTTCACCCGGCCTTTGCGCGCGATGGGCGCCTGCAGGGTGGAAGCGGCGGCGGGCAGAGCGGCGCCGAGGGGAATAAAAGATCGTCGCGTCATGGTTTGTATCGTATCTCAGGGCCTGGCCCATTTGCCCGACAGGAACTCCAGCGCCAGCCGTTCGAATTCCCGTGCATGATCCTGGATGGGCACGTGGCTGCCGTTCGGCACGATCCACAGGTACGATCTCGGAATCGAACGGTACATCTCCACTGGGATGGACACCGGGAAAAAGGCGTCCCGGTCGCCGTGCACGATCAGCGTCCGCGCCCGTATCGCGGCCAGGTGCGGCGGGGTGAAGGTCATATCGTCGTAGCTGTCCTTGAAGCGGTTGAACTGCGAGCGCAGGGCGCGGATCTGCGCGTCGCCGTGCGTGTGCAGCGCGCGCTGGCGCTCCAACTGGGCGGGCGGGATGTTGTCCGGGGTGGTCTTGCGCATGATCTCGCGCGCCTGTTCCGGAAAGTACGTCGTGGCCCCGATCAGGACCATGGCCTCCACTCTCTCGGGCTGTTGGGTGGCCATGTGGAGCAGGGTCATGCCCCCGGTGCTGATCCCCATGGCCGAGAAGGTGCGGATGTTGAGGCTGTCAAGCAGCGCGTAGACGTCCCGGGCCGACTGGCGGTGCGTGAACTCGCCCGAGGGGTTGGTCGAGCGGCCGTGCCCGCGCAGATCGGGCACGATCAGCCGGTACTGCCGGCCGAAAGCAGCCAGGAACGGCTGCCAGACCTGCCCGGAAGCGCTGAAGCCATGCAGCAGGACCAGCGGCGGGCCGCTGCCCCGGGTCTCGTAATATATGTCGATGCCGTTCACCGGCACCGTCCGGCCGGGCGCGGTTTCGGCGCCGTGCAGCGCCAGGGCCGCCAGGAACACGGGGAGCGTCAGGATCCGGCGCCGCATGTCTCAGCTCCTTCTCTGCAGCGAGCGCGCCAGCAGTCCTTCCCAGATCTCGCGCTGGCGGATCAAGGCTTGCACCCGGTCGGGCACCTGGGTGCTC
>JADZAF010000197.1 GCA_020852755.1 Bryobacterales bacterium | reverse complement strand
GCACACGCCGGGCAGCACAGCCTTGGCGCCGCCGCTATAGCCGGCGATGGAGTGGATCTTGACGCCGCCGATGGTGATCCGGAGGTCCGCCGCGTGGAACAACCGGTTGAGCCAGACGCGGTTCCTGCCGCTGGTTTCACCCACATCCACCAGGCCTTCGAAAGCGTTGTGGTTGAACCAGCGGTGGCGCCGAACCAGGTCCCTGCCCAGCTTCTTCACCACTTCGGTCTGCTCCATGGTGCGGTGGGCGCCGAAGGAGCCGAGGAAGAATATGCTGGATTCGGCCAGACCGGCGGCCTTGAGCTGATCGACCAGCAGGGGGGCCACGGCGTGGACCGGCGTGGGGCGGGTGAGGTCGTCGAAGGTGATCACCGCCGTCTTCCTGCCGGCGGCGATTTCGGCCAGGGGCGGTGTGCCGATGGGAGTGGACAGGCGGCGGGCGATCTCCGCGCGGGAGAGCGCGGGGGCGCCGTGTCCCGCCATCTTCATCACCCGGACCTGCCAGTCGGCGGGGAAGTCGAGGCGCTCCTCGAGATCGCCGGCGTATTCGTGGGTGGGGATGATCACGGACTGCCGGCTTCCCCGCAGCGCGGGCAGGGCGGCGACCCCGCCTGCCAGCCAGTTTCGTCTGGAGACCTGCAAGCTGACGGCTCCTTTTTTGCGCGCCCGCTATTGGGCGCAAGAAACCATGGTACGCCCTGGCGGGAGGAAAAGCGGTAATGCCGGACCGCTCCTTGCAGTCGCGGCTCAGTATGGCGGGCACTTGCCGGCCCGCGACGCGCCGGTTTTTGTACCATGAGATGTACCACGAGGCAGATCCCATGGCGCTACTCGATCGGATTCAGAAGGACATGGCTGCCGCCATGAAGGCCCGCGAGGAGTCGCGGCTCAGCACGCTGCGCATGATCAAGGCGGCTTTGAAGAAAGTGGAGATCGATTCCATGAAGCCGCTGGATGAAGGCGCGGAGATGCAGGTGCTCAAGTCGCTCATCAAGCAGAGGGCGGACGCCGCCGATGCGTTCCGCAAGGGCGGGCGGGAGGAGCAGGCGGCGAAGGAAGAGGCCGAGCTGAGAATGATCGAGAGCTACATGCCGGCCGCGGCGAGCGAGGCGGAGATGGATGCCGCCGTGGCCGCCGCGCTGGAGGAGACCGGTGTGACCTCGCTCAGGCAGATGGGCGTGGTGATGAAGGCCGCCCAGGCGCGCCTGGCTGGAAAACGGGTGGACGGCAAGATACTCAGCGAGAAAGTGCGGACCCGACTCTCATGACCCCTCCGGACAATTCCGACAAAGAGAAACGCTACCGGCCCTACGTGCCCGAAACGATGGCGATGAGCGAGTTCACGTTTCGGGCGGTGCTGTTGGGCCTTGCCATGACCGTGGTTTTGGGGGCGGCCAACGCCTACCTGGGCCTGCGCGCCGGCATGACGATCGCGGCGACCTATCCGGCGGCGGTGATCAGCATGGCGGTGCTGCGCCTGTGGCGGGGCTCGATTTTGGAAGAGAACATGGCCCGCACGGTCGGCTCGATCGGAGAGTCGGTGGCGGCGGGGGCGATCTTCACGATTCCGGCGTTCGTGATCTCCCGGGCCTGGCCTTCCTTCGATCCCGGGCATGCCTACCTGCAATCCACGGTGCTGATGTTCGTGGGCGGCGTGCTGGGCATCCTGTTCGTGACGCTGCTGCGCCGGGTGATGGTGGAGGATCCCGAGCTGCCGTATCCGGAATCGGTGGCGGCGGGCGAGATCCACAAAGCCGGGCAGCGCGGGGCGCAGGCGGCCAAGCTGCTGTTCGCCAATATGGGCTTCGGCGGCCTGGTATACCTGCTGGGCGAATTCAAGCTGTTCAGCGCCAGCAACAGTTTCATGGTCTCGATCGGGCAGTTGGGACGCAGCACGCTGCGGCTGGGCGGTCCGGTGCCGGCTCCCACGGCGGTAGGCGCGGTAACGCAGTTCTCGGCTCCCGCGATCAGCCCGGCCTACCTGGGCGTGGGCTACATCATCGGACCTCGCCTGGCGGCGCTGAATTTCTCGGGCGGCGTGATCGCCTGGGGGCTGCTGGTTCCGCTGCTGCTGTATTTCCTGGGCCCGCAGCTGGCGACGACTGTGCCGCCGGGTCCGGACGGCTCGACTCCCTGGGCGGCGCTGGCCACCCGGGTGTGGTTCTCCATCGTGCGGCCCATCGCGGTGGGCGGCATGCTGGTGGGCGCCGGCTACACGCTGTTCCGGATGAGGAAGAACCTGGCGGTGGGCATGCGGCGCGCGGTGGCCGATCTGAAGAGGGCGGGCGGACAGGCGCAGGCGGGCAACCGGACCGAGCGCGACCTGGGCGCCAAGTTCGTTTTTGGCGGGCTGGGTGTGGTGCTGGTGGCCATGGCGGTTCTGTACTACTTCTTCACGGGAACCCTGCCCGGCGCGCTGGTGGCGGCGGTGGTGATGATGGTGCTGGGCTTCTTCTTCGCCGCGGTCTCGGGCAACCTGGTGGGCATGATCGGGTCGTCGAATAATCCCATCTCGGGGTTGACGCTTTCCACGGTGATCATCGCGGCGCTGCTGATGGTGAGCATCGGGGTTTCGGGCATCACCGGGGTGGCGGCGGTGCTGGGCGTGGCGGCGGTGATCTGCGTTTCCTCGGCGGTGGCCGGCGAGATGCTCCAGGACCTGAAGGTGGGACACATTCTCGGCGGCACGCCGCGCAGCATGCAGATCGGCGATTTCCTGGGCGTGGCGGCGGCCAGCCTGCTGCTGTACTTCCCGCTGCTGCTGCTGCACCAGGGCAACATCAACGAGGGCGGCATCGGCTTCGGCGATCCCAAGCTCTCGGCGCCGCAGGCCGGGCTGATGGCCTCGCTGTCGCAGGGCATCGTGGGCGGGGAGATGGCCTGGCCGCTGGTGGTGGTGGGGATCATGATGGGCTTCGCCCTGATCATGGTGCAGGTGCGCAGCCCGATGCTCTTCGCGGTGGGCATGTACCTGCCGCTGGAAACGACGTTCGCGATTTTCGTGGGCGGCCTGATCCGCTGGACCACGGATTCGATGAGCGCGCGCCGCGGGTTCAATGAGGCGCAGAAGGCGCGGATCGAGAACGCGGGAGTGCTGACCGCCTCGGGCCTGATCGCCGGGGAGGCCCTGATGGGGCTGGTGAAAGCGGGCTTCAGCTTCGCCAACAAGCCGTTCCCGGAGATCTTCGCCGCGCCTCCGCTGCTGCTTTCGGCGCTGTTCCTGGCCATCCTGGCCTTCGCCATGGTGCGGATTCCGCTGAGCAACGCGGGGCGCCCGGACGAGCCGGCGCCGCCGACGGCGATTATGTAGGGGAAGGTGCGGGTCAGAGAGTCCGCGCCGCCGTTGCGACTCTTTCGACAACCCGTTTGAGGAAGTCCTCGACGTCCAGGCGATCCAGAGTCTTCAACTCGGGGGTCGCCTCCCGAGAGGCCGATACTCTGCCATCCTCCACGGAGAACTTTCCGTTCCAGAGACCGGTCAGGCCGAAGTATTCGTTGTCCCCAACTTCCGGCCTTGCCACAGCCCTGTCCTTCGTGAGAAACAGGATGTACCGTTTCCCTTGCTCCATCAGGGTGTCCTGCGGTGTTACGATCTCAACTCCGCCGACCCTGCCGCCGCGCTCAAAAACTACCAGTTTTCGACTGATGGATCCTTTCAAGACTCTGTTGACAGTGATTACCGAATCGGTGCAGTGAGAAATGGAGTCGTCCGGGTTCCACAGCCTGGAAGGAAGGACTTGAGTCACGACTCCGTCCACTATCAGTTCTGACTTATCGATCAAAGCATCCAGTGAATGAGGTACCCAGGCGGGACTTCTCATGACGATCACTTTGCCGCCAGACAGCGCTGGCGGCGAATCGGGTGCTCGCCGCTGCGCCGAACACACGACTGCCACAAGGATGCCGAGACACCAGAGACGTGAACACGTACTCATTTGCCCTCCTGGATCGCGGTTGATACATCCTACGACAAGAGAAATACCAGATACAGGCGCGCCGTATCAACCTTTGAACTCGTAGCGCCTCAGCGCGTCTTCGTCGAGTTCGACGCCCAGGCCGGGTGCGTCGGAGACCAGAGCGTAGCTGTCCTGGATGGGGATGGGCCTGGCGAGCAGGTTGTGCACCCGCTGGAAGCTCAGGATGTCACTGGGATACGTACAGTTGGGGGAGGCCGCGCAGGTGTGAAGCATGGCGGCGTCGAGAACGCCTAATTCGTGGGCCGAGCCGTGCCAGACGGGGATTCCGGCTTCTCCAGCCAGGTAACTGCGGGCGACGAATTCGGCCATGCTGCCGGCGCCCAGGTTGAAGACCGAGCAGCATTCGGCGCTGATGGCCCGGATCATGCCGCGCACACCCTCGCGGTTGATGTACAGGTGCATGGCCAGGGGGATGGCGGTTCTTCCACGTAGTGCTCGGTAATCGTTGAGAGCGTCAACCTTAGGTGGGGGATCCTCAATCACCAACGTGTTACCGACCCTTTCGAGTTCCTTGATCGTTTGGAGAAAGTCACCAGAATACGACCCCATGAGGTCGATATGGACTTGTCCCCTGAATTGAGACAACCGGTTAAGACTCATTTTTCATTGAATGGAGAATTGAGTCATGGGAATGTCTCGACGGACGTTTACGAAGGAGTTTAAGGAAGAGGCCGTCCGGCGGCTG
>JADZAF010000196.1 GCA_020852755.1 Bryobacterales bacterium | reverse complement strand
TGCCGACCTCGATCGTGCCGGGGATCTACGACGCGTCGCTGGCCGATGGCATCGTCTGGGTGGAAACCGAGGACGCCTACGAGATGGTCCGGCGCCTGGCCCGAAGCGAGGGCCTGCTGGTCGGGATCTCCTCCGGCGCCAACGTCGTAGCCGCTCTCCGCCTGGCCCGGGATCTCAAAGCGCGCGGAGAAACGGGCGTGGTCGTGACCGTTTTTTGTGACGCGGCGGACAAGTACCTCAGCGAGCACTTCTGGGACGATTAGATGGTTCGTATCGAGACACAACCCTGGGAGACCATGGTCGAGCACGCCCGGCGCGTCTACCCGAACGAGTGCTGCGGCGTCATGCTGGGCAAGGCGTCGAACGGAGAGAAGCGGGTGAGCCGTGCCGTGCCGTTAGACAACGCCTGGCAGGGCGAGCAGCGGGCACGCTACGAACTGCGCCCGGAAGATCTGCTGGCGGCGGAAAGAGAGGCCCGGGCCCAGGGGCTGGAGCTGATCGGCATCTACCACTCCCACCCGGATTGCGATGCCTACTTCTCGGAAACCGACTTGAAGAACTCCTGCCCCTGGTATTCCTTCGTGGTGCTTTCCATCCAGCGGGGCGCTTTCGGCCACGCCAACAGCTGGCTGCCGAATGCCGAGCAGACCGCCGCCGAGAAAGAAGAGCTGATTTGCGGAGAGTGATATGGCAAAGATTCTGATTCCCACGCCGCTGCGCCAGTATGCCGGACGGCAGGATGCCGTCGAGCTGAACGGATCCACGGTCGGGGAGGTATTAGACGCGCTGACGTCCAGCTTCCAGGACCTGCGGCGCCACCTCTACAACGACGAGGGCCGGCTGCGCAGCTTCGTGAACGTCTACGTGAACGACGAAGACATACGCTATTTGAGCAAGGACGCAACGCCGGTCGGCGAAAACGACACGATTTCCATCGTGCCCAGCATCGCGGGAGGCCTGCATGCCGGTTGAGACAGCCGCTCCGGCGGCGGCCCTTTCCAAGGACGAGGTCCTGCGCTACAGCCGGCACCTCATCATGCCGGAAGTAGGCATGGAAGGGCAGCTCAAGCTCAAGAGCGGCAAGGTGCTGCTGATCGGCGCCGGGGGCCTGGGCGCGCCGCTGGGACTGTACCTCGCGGCGGCCGGGGTGGGACGCATCGGGGTGGTGGACTTCGACGTGGTCGATTTCACCAACCTGCAGCGGCAGGTGATTCACTCCACCGCCGACGTGGGCCGCAAGAAACTGGACTCGGCCGCGGAGAGCATGGCGGCCATCAATCCGAACGTGCAGATCGACCGGCACGAAACCGCCCTAACCAGCGAGAATGCGCTGGACATCCTGAAGGACTACGACATCGTCGTGGACGGAACGGACAACTTCCCCACCCGCTACCTGGTCAACGACGCCTGTGTGCTGCTGGGCAAGCCCAACGTCTACGGATCGATTTTCCGTTTCGAGGGACAGGCCACGGTCTTCGCTTACCAGGGCGGACCCTGCTACCGCTGCCTGTACCCGGAACCGCCGCCTCCGGGCCTGGTTCCCAGCTGCGCCGAGGGTGGCGTGCTGGGCATTCTGCCCGGCCTGATCGGGTTGATCCAGGCTACCGAGACCGTGAAGCTGATCATCGGCAAGGGCGAACCGCTGGTGGGCCGGCTGCTGCTGTACGATGCGCTGGCCATGCGCTTCCGCGAACTGAAGCTCCGGAAGAACCCCGATTGCCCGGCGTGCGGCACGGATCCTACGATCACCGGGCTCATCGACTACCACCAGTTCTGCGGCGTGCCCCAGCACGAGCCGGCCGCTGCCCCGGGCCTTTCGGAGTGGGATATCGATCCGGTGGAAGTGAAAAACTGGATGGATCGCGGCGAGCGTTTCACCCTGATCGACGTGCGCGAGCCGCACGAGTATCAGATCTGCCGGATCCCCGGATCGACGCTGATTCCGTTAGGGGAATTGCCGGCGCGCGTCCACGAACTGAACTCGGCCGACCGGATCGTGGCCCACTGCAAAAGCGGTGTGCGCAGCGCCAAGGCGGTGGATTTCCTGCGCCAGGCCGGCTTCCGCAAGGTGCGCAACCTGAAGGGCGGCATCCTGGCCTGGGCCGACCGCGTGGACCCGAGCGTTCCGAAGTATTGAACAACCGCCCTCAGCCGTCAGCCGTCAGCCCTTCCGTTGCCGACGGCTGAGGGCTGACCGCCGGCGGCTTCCTAGTCCACGATGGCCGCGTTCGCCAGCGCCACAAAGGCGTTGCGCGCATCGCCTGAATTGGACTGCTGCACCATGAAAACGCCGATCAGGTCGCGGTTTGGGTCGACCCAGCCGTAGGTGCCGAACGCGCCTCCGTGGCCGTAGGCGCCGATGGATTGCAGCGAGAGCGCGCCGCGCGGCTCCTTCACCACCGCCCATGCCAGACCGTAACCCATGCCCGGGCCGCCTGCCTGGAGGTCCCCGGTGTGAACCGCCGTCATCATCTGAACCGTGGCTTTCGAGAGGATGCGCCTGCCTTTGTAGGCGCCGCCGTTCAGCATCATCTGATAGAAGGCCCCCAGATCCTCCGCGGTCGAGTACATCCCGCCCTCCGGCATGGAGAATTTCGAGCCCTTGCGGAAGATATCGGCGTCCACCTTCTGGAGCTTGCCGTCCTCGAGCCGGTACAGGGACGCCAGCCGGCCATGGCGGTCGGCGGGCAGGAACAGGAAACTGTCCTTCATCCCCAGGGGCTCGAAGATCCGCGCAGCCAGGAACTTTTCGTAAGGCTGATCCGCGAGGACTTCGATGATGCGGCCCAGCGCCGCGATGCCGATATTGCTGTACTGCCACCTCGTGCCGGGCTGAAAGTCGAGCGGAGCCTGCGAGCCGATGGCGACCACCTCGGAGAGCGGGCGGTCGAAATCGCGGTAGAGGTTCCTCAGCGGCTCGGGGACCTGGCCGTACATGCCGGAGGTGTGGGTCAGCAGGTCGCGAATGGTAATGGGCCGTTCGGGCCGAACCAGGGTCCGGCCCTTCTCCCCATCGCGGCTCTCGACCACCCACATGCCCTTGAACTCGGGCAGGTGCTTCTCCACCGGGTCGCTGATGGCCAGCTTGCCTTCCTCCATCAGGATCATGATGCCCACCGCCGTCACCGGCTTGGTCATGGACATGATCTGGAAGATGGTGTCCGGCCGCATCGGCTTCTTCGATTCCAGATCCTGGTAGCCGGCCGCCTCCAGGCTGGCAACCGCGCCATGGCGCATCACCAGGGTCACCACGCCGGGAACCGTCCCCCGGTCCACGAAGGCCTTCATCCGGGCGGGAATGCGCGCCAGCCGCTCGGAGTCCATGCCCGCCTTGGCGGGATTGGCGGCCGTCTGGGCCAGCAGCGGCACCGCGGCGCACAGCAGGATGGCGGTCTGCCTCAGTCTTCTCGGGAGCATCGAAAGAGCCTTTCTCATCCGTTCACTTCTTCCCAGGTCACCACCCGCCGCTCATAGATGGACTTGCGGCCCATCATGGCGGTCAGGGTGGAGATGCGCGCCGACTCCGCGTTGTTGAGCGGCTGTTTGCGGCCGCGCGCGTTTTCAATGAACGCCGCCAGCGACTGGTAGGTGGAGTCCTGTCCCGCGTCCGGCGCCTCCAGCTTCTTCTGGGCCTTGTTGCCGAGTTCAAAGAACGTGGCGGTGGGGAGGTCCACCGCGCCCAGAGAGCCGTAGACCCGTTCCTTGATGCCCGAGAATCCCGGCGGATCGAAGTAGATGTGGCTGAAGCAGAGGCGCACGTCGTTGGGGAACTCGTAGATTACGCTGTAGTTGTCCATGGTGGTGCGCCCGGGCGGGATGTCCTTGTACAGGTTGATGCCGCCCGAACCGAACGCGCGCAGGGGATGCGTGCCCGCGGCCCACACCATGAGGTCGAGAATATGGCAGGCCTGTTCGACAATGTTGTCTCCGGAGCGCGAGCGGTCGAAGTACCAGAGAGTCTGCCGCGGCAGATCTCCGGTGTGCCGGTAGCCCTGCAGGAAAAGCACCCTGCCGATCCCGCCCTGCTGAACGAACCGCATGGCCGCGGCGCGGTTGGGATCGTGGCGCAACTGGAAGCCGGCCTGAAAAATGCCCTTGGCGTGAGCGGCGGCGGTGGCCACGACCTTGCAGTCCTCGGGCGTAAGGGCCATGGGCTTCTCGCAGTACACGTGCTTGCCCAGGTCCAGCGCGGCCAGGGAAATGGCGCGGTGGGTATCCACCGGCGTGGCGATCACCACCGCGTCGATGTCTTTCCGCTCCAGAAGCTTCCGGTACTCCTCGTAAGCTTCGTAGGTGTCCCCGGCCACCCGCCGGAGCGTTTCGGGATTGATGTCACAGACGGCCACTACCTTCACGCCCGGCACCCTGCTCATGTGGCGCAGCAGGTAGGAGCCACGGTTGCCGACTCCGATGATGGCTACCCGAACCGTATCGTTCGGGGACTGGGCGGGCAGCAGAGCGGATCCACCCAGGGCCGCTACCGGGGCCTGAATGAAATGACGGCGCGAAAAATCCGGCTTTTGCATGATTGCCTCCGAAACCTCGGATTGTGCCGGATTCGCGCTCTCCGGTCAAGGAAGATTCGCGCTTTCCGGTCAAGGAAGGGGATGAACCGTTGAACCGCGACTCTCCGGCCGGGCCGGGGTTTCACTCTCCGGCGGAGGTTTTCGGCGCGCCCCGGCGCCACTGGCGCCGCCGCGTCGCGCTCACGGATCGGCCGCCCGCCCGGCAGCTAGACGTCGCAGACCCGAATGGCCTGCTGGAGCGACTGGAACGGATCCTTCAATGGGCTGTACTCGTGAGCCAGGTAACCGGTGTAACCGGTCTCGACAATGGCCTGGCAGATCGGCCGGTAGTTCAGTTCCTGGGTTTCGTCCAGTTCGTGGCGCCCGGGGTTGCCGGCGGTGTGAAAATGGCCGATCCACTGAATGTTGTCCCGGATGGTGCGGATGATATCGCCCTCCATGATCTGCATGTGGTAGATGTCGTACAGCAGCTTGACCCGCGGTGAATTGACCCGCTTGCAGATCTCCACTCCCCAGGCCGTGTGGTCGCACTGGTAATCCGGATGATTCACCTTGCTGTTGAGCAGCTCCATGCAGATG
Source organism: Bryobacterales bacterium (assembly GCA_020852755.1). Taxonomy (GTDB): domain Bacteria; phylum Acidobacteriota; class Terriglobia; order Bryobacterales; family Bryobacteraceae; genus JADZAF01. Next base: position 19,157 of record JADZAF010000196.1, on the reverse strand, counting down.
GTGATGCCCTTGTCCTCGGCCTGGGCCTTCACCTTGTTAAAGAAGACGACGCAGTTCTCGATGCCCTGGTCGTCGGGCAGGCCGCGCCGCTCGCCGGAAAGCATAATCACGTTGGGAGCGCCGGCCGCGGCGGCGTCGTCGATGGCGGCCCGCAGCCGCTTCTCGATCTCGGCGTGATGCTCCACCCGGTTGATGCCGATGGCGATGGAGGCGCCGCCCGAGGTCATCGTAGGCACCAGGCCGTACTTCTTCAAGACAGGGAAATCCTTAGGACCCACCAGGTCGACGCCCTTGAGGCCGAGGCGCACCGCATCGCGGCAGATATCGTCGAGCGATTTGCCCTTTCCGAAACAGCCCCGCGTGGCGGACTGCTTCAGGCGGCCCTTCAACGCCGCGCTCTGCCCGGCCGCCAGGGCGCCGGAGACGGCTACAGCGGGCAAAAAAGATCTTCTTGTCATAGGCCTTCCAGAATAGCAGAGGCCGCCCCGCTCGACCCGGCGCGGGGAGCCGGCTCAGGGGCCGTTCCCATTCCCCGGCGACGGCGCCGGAGGGCTTGTCCACCACCCTGCAACTTCGGCGTCGGACATTCATTCCCGACCGGCTGGTTTGTCCGGCGCGGCATTGGTGCGATGCTAGGCGGAGGAGCCCATCGAACCATGTGGACGCGCTGCCTGATCCTCTTCATCGCGGCCGGCCTGGCGCAGGCCGCCGAACCCCTCCTCTCTCACATTGACGTCTTCCGCTCGGGGACGGAGGGCTATCACACCTTCCGGATTCCGGCCATCGTGAAAGCGCCGGACGGCACGCTGCTCGCATTCGCGGAGGCACGCAAGGAGAACCGCAGCGATCCCGGGGGCGGTGACATCGACCTGGTCGTCAAACGCAGCACGGACCAGGGCGCCGCCTGGTCGCCGCTCGTCGTACTGGACGATCCGGGGGAAAAGTGGAGCGCCTCGAACCCCACACCCGTTACCGATCGCGACCGCAAGCGCGTCTGGATCTTCTACAACCGCTGGGAACCGGGCCGGGGCACCGCCGAATCGCAGCCCGGCGCCTCCCACAATCAGACCTGGACCCGCTACAGCGACGACAACGGCAGATCCTGGTCGGCCCCGCGTGACATTACCCGCTCCGCACGCGACTACGACAACTGGGGCGCGATGTTCCTGGGCCCCGGCGGCGGCATTCAGACGCGCGGCGGCCGCCTGCTGATCCCCGCGGCCGCGAAATTCGATGAGTACGGCATCTGGGTTTCCGTGGGCGGTTTTCACGGCACGCTGAACGTCCTGCGCGCCTATGCCCTGCTAAGCGACGACCACGGCGAAACCTGGCGGCGCGGCCGGCTGCTTCAGGCTTTCACCAATGAGAACCAACTGGTCGAGCTGGCCGGCGGCGAAATCCTGATGGACGCACGCCAGGGCGACGGCGGCCACCGCTGGCGGGTGATCAGCACTGACGGCGGGCAGACCTGGTCGACGCCCCGGCCCGGCCAAGCCGTGACCGAAATCGCCGCGGGCATTGAGCGCTACACCTTGAAAAGCCGGGGAGACGACCGGAATCGCATCCTGTGGACCGGACCGGCCGGGCCGGGCAGAAACAACCTGGTGATCCGGATCAGTTACGACGAGGGCCAGACTTTCCGAAACGAGCGGCTGATCTACGGCGGACTGGCCGCCTATTCGGACCTGGAGATTCTCGGAGACGGCACGGTGGGCGTGCTGTGGGAACGCGGCGTAGCCGAGCCGTACCAGTTCATCACCTTCACCCGCTGCAACCGCGAGTTTCTGGAGCCGCCCGGCAGCGTAACTCCCGTGGTGCGGTAAGCGGCCGGAGTCAAGGCTGGATGCGGGTGCCCAGCACCTCCAGAAAGGCGGCCAGCCAGGCGGGATGGGCGGGCCATGCGGGCGCGGTCACCAGCTTGCCGTCCACGTGCACCTGGTCGATGGCCACATCCATGTAGCGGCCTCCGGCCCGGGTCACTTCCGGACCGACAGCCGGATAACAGCTGACGCACTTCTGTTCCAGCACGCCGGCCGCGGCCAGCAACTGCGCGCCATGGCAGATCGCGGCGACGGGCTTGCCGGCCTCGAAGAAGTGCCGGACGGCGTCCAGGACGGCGGGGTTGAGGCGCAGGTACTCCGGGGCGCGTCCGCCGGGGATCACCAGGGCATCGTAATCCGCTGCCCGGACGGCGTCGAAATCCGCGTTCAAGGCGAAGTTGTGGCCGCGCTTCTCGCTGTAGGTCTGGTCGCCTTCGAAGTCGTGGATCGCGGTGCGGACCACATCACCCGCCTTCTTGCCGGGACACACGGCATCCACCCGGTGCCCCGCCATGCGCAAGGTCTGGAAGGGCACCATCACCTCGTAATCCTCCACGTAATCCCCGACCAGCATGAGAATCTTCTGAACCGCCATTGTTCTCCTCCTTCCCCGTGAGCGGACGGGGCCACTGGCCATGGTATCAGGAAGGGCCGCGCGGGCCGCGCCGGCGGACCTGCGGGGAGGAAAGAATGCACGCGAATGAAAGCAGGCTCGCTTGCAAGTTGCCCCGGCGTGTGGTAAATGAGATGCGGACGGAGGTAGATCATAATGACGCGTACCTGCACTCGCGGATTGGCCCTGGCGGCGTTAATTCCGGCTTTTGTACTCTTGTTTTCCTGTTCCTCCAAGCCGGTGGGCCCTCAGCCCGGGTCGCCCGAGTTTTACTGGTCGGCGGCGAAAGAGACCACGGCCATGGGCGATTACGTGAAGACCACCATGCACCTGGACCGTTTGGCGTCCAAGGAAACCGAGTACACAACCCGCGCCCAGGCCTGGCTCATGGTGTTGAACGCCGGCATGGCCAAAGGCTACATGGATATGGCCGAGAACTTCGAATCGGGCGCCCGGGCCAACCGGTCGGATCCGCTCAGTTTTCGCCGGGTGGCCAACAACTACCGGCAGACGGCCGGCCGGCTGTCGCTGCAACTGGCTCAGGCCTTCGACGTGTTTTCGAAGACGACAACCGATCCCGTGCCGCTGGCGTTCAACTTTCCCAAGGGCAACCCGGGCGTCCCTCCCTACCTGCTGCGCGTGGAGAAAGGCATCATGCCGTCGGAGGCCGATATCGAAGCGGCGCATTCGGCGTCGCTCGACCGCGGGATTCTGCTGACCACCTGCCGCGCGGTGGGGGCGCCCGAGGACACCGCCAAGGCGGCTGAGGTTTTCAAGGCCGAGAAGGTGGAAGTGCCGCGAGCGACCTTCATGCTCGCCATGGCCAACGCTTTCTACGACCAGGCCCAGTTGTACACGCGGAAGAAACTCAGCGATCCCAGCAAGCTGAAAGCCCTCGGGGACCGGGCTCTCGCCGCCCTCAAGGGCGTTCCCGAAAGCAAGGAAACCAAGGACCTGACCCGGAAGATCCAGGATCTCATCAAGAAAGAGAAAGGCTGAGTCCAACCCCTGGAATTGAGGCGGCCCGGCGGGGCGGTTAGTGCCGGGCCGCGCGGCCGGGCCGTCCCTCCATCCGCTACACGCGGTACTTGCCGAGTTTCTCCTCGTCGACGTCCAGTCCCAGGCCCGGGCTTTCCGGCGCCAGCAGTTCGCCGTCCCGTATGGTGAATACTTGGCCGTTGCGCAGCACGTGCAGGCCCGGCGCCCACTGCTCCTCGGGCATCAGCGGCGGGGTGATCAGCGCCAGTTCCTGCCACTCCGCCCCAATTGCCAGGGAAGCCTGAATCCATCCCGCCACCATCAATCCCATGCTGCCGTGCAGGATGCAGGGCACGTGGAAGGCTTCAGCCATAATGGCTACCTTGCGGCAGGTGAGGATGCCGCCCGACCCGCGGCCCTCGGGCTGCAGGATGTCGTAGGTGCGGTTGAGCAGGCACTCGCGGAAGGGCTGAATTCCCAGGTAGCCCTCGCCGCCGGTAATGGGAATCCCGACCTCGGCCGCCAGCCGCGCGGGCGATCCGTAATCGTCGCGCGCATACGGCTCCTCGAGCCAGTAGGCGCCGTGTTTTTCGAGCGCGCGCGCCACCTTCAGGCCGGTGTCGTAGTCCCAGACCTTCTGCCCGGCCGTTTCCACGGCGTGGGCGGTGCGGTCGAACATGATGGCGAAATCCGGGCCCACCGCCGCTCGGATCTCGCCGCAGGCATCGGCGTCGTCGGTGGGATTCGGGCGCCAGGCCCGAATCTTCATCCCTTTGAAGCCCGCCTTCCTGATGCGCACGGCCATTTCCGCCTGAGCTTTGTAGGGCACGTGGGACTGATCGGGGTTGCCCTTCCAGACACAGGTCAGGTAGGGTTTGACGCTGCTTTTCGACCCGCCCAACAGCTTGTAGACGGGCTGGTTGGCGATCTTGCCGATGGCGTCCCAAAGGGCATGTTCGACGCCGCCCCAGCGTCCCAACCCGTCCCTGAGATGCCGCTCCACCGCGAACAGGTCCTTGCCGACCAGCAGCTCGCGAACCGGGGCGAGGCTCCGCGGGCCGTGCCCGGCGAAGGAGTAGCCGGTGACCCCGGCGTCGGTGGAGATCCGGACCACCGGATAGTGGAACTGCACGCCGGCCTCGGCTTCGACTTTCGAAACCGGCAGCCGGATGTCGAACATATCGACGGCGCGGATGCGGACCGGCTTGGCCGCCGCGGCCAGGGCGCGCAGGGGAGCCAGGGCGGCGCCCAGGCACCCGGCCAGCAATTCTCTGCGTGTGCAGTCAGGCATTTTTCACCCTGTAGCGTTGGATTGCGTCCTCGTCCACATCCAGTCCCAAGCCGGGCAGTTCCGGCAGATGGATGTAGCCGTCAGCAACTTTGAACGGCTGCGGAGTGCGCAGCAGTCGGGTGAGCGGCTCCCACTCCTCCTCGGGCAGGTTGGGCCCGCCGATGATCTCCTGCCACTCGCAGTTGGGCATCGCGCAGCCGGCCTGAATATAGCCGGCCAGCGAGAGCCCCGAAGTGCCGTGCTGGATGCAGGGAACGCCGAAACTTTCGGCCAGGACGGCGATCTTGCGCGCGATCCAGATGCCGCCGCAAATCCGGGTGTCGGGCTGGACGATGTCGTAGGTCTTGTGAGTGAGGAAGTTCAGGAAGTGATAGATGCTCTTGCCAAGCTCGCCGCCGGTGATGGGGATATCGACTTCGGCCGCGAGGCGCGCCGGCCCGTTCAGATCGAAACCGTCGAAAGGCTCCTCCAGCCAGCAGGCGCGGTGCTTCTCGAGCCCGCGCGCCACCTGCAGGGCCGTGGGGTAATCCCAGACCCAGCCCGGCCGCACCGCCGTCCGGTCCAGCATGATCTCAAAGTTGTCACCCACGGCGGCGCGCATCACTCCCACCATGTCGACGTCGTCCAGGGGACGCGGCCGCCAGGCCCGGACCTTGATGGCGGTGTAGCCCGAGTTCTTGAGCCGGGCGGCGAAAGCCGCCTGCGTCTCGTACGGAACGTCGGATTGATCCTGCTTGCCCGGAAAGACACAGGTGCGGTAGACCCGCAACCGGTCCCGGAAGCCGCCCAGAAGCCTGGCCACCGGCAGGCCGGCCGCTTTGCCGATGGCGTCCCACAGGGCGTGTTCCACGCCCGACCAGATCTGCACCCCCGACTCGCCGCGCTGCATCTGGAGGCGCTTCAGGTGGCGGTCCACCGCGAACAGGTCCTGCCCCACCAGGGTGGGCTTGATCCAGTTGTTCAGGATGGGCTGCGGACAGCCGATGAAGGAAGTCCCCACGATGCCCGCGTCAGTATGGACGCGGCTCACGCCCTGCCCGTAGAGCTTCAAGGGGTCCGGTTTGCCTCCCTCGGGCGGGATGCGGACCGGGAAGGACTCGACGCCGGTGATGCGGATGCGCGGCGACTGCCCGGCGGCCCGCGCCAGACCTTTGAGGGCAGGCACGGCCGCCAGACCGAGGCCCCGCCGGATCAGGCCGCGGCGGCTCCAGTGAAGTTCTCTCATAGGTTCCCCAGTAACGGATTCAGCGGCATTCTATCACGGGCGCAAGGAAGACTTGACTTCGAACAACTCCTTTTGCAGCATGAGTAGCAGAGGAGGGCAAACCATGGGAGGAACCATCGCCTGGCTTCTCCTGACCTGGGGACTCCTGACGGGGGCATTCGTCGCCGTGATGATCTGGAAGTCGCTGGTCGGGATGAAGGAGGAAAACGTGCTCTTCATCGGGGAAGCGGAAGCTGCGCAACTGGACGAGCAGAAGCGCATCGTCGCGAAGGTAGAGCGCCTCACCTCGCTGGCGAAAGCTTTCGGCATCGCCTCGGCCACGCTGCTGATCGTGACCGGGGGTGTTTGGCTCTACCAGGGCTTCACGACGTTCTGACGGGGTCCGGGGGACCTCCGCAGCCGGCGGGGGTGTCCCCGGATCCGCTCCAGCCCATCGACTGCAGCACTTCCCGTTCGGCGAATAGCGGGCCGGGATCGGGAAAACGCTCGATTTGCGTTCCCTGTGCGCCCATGCCTATGCGGAAGACGCCGATGTCGTCCGGGCGTTCCCTATGCCGGCGGAGGACGGCTGCGCAGAGCCAGGGAGAGTGCGTGGTGATGAGCACCTGGCGCCCGCGTTCCAGCGCCAGCGCGGCCAGCAGGTCGGCGGCGCGCTCCAGGCCTTGCGGGTCCAGCCCGTTTTCCGGTTCCTCCAAAGCCAGCAGCGAACCGCCCCAGGGATTGACGGCGAGCGCGGCCAGGGCCAGCAGGCGCAGCGTGGCATCGGAGAGGAGCCGGACAGGGCAGATCGCGCCGCGCCGGCGAACCACTACGTCCAGCGAGGGGCGCGCGGGATCGAAGTCCACGGCCAGATCCTCGACGCCGGGGTCCAGCGCGCGCAGCACTTCGATCAGGTCGCCAAACTGCGCCTCGTGCCCGGTTCTCAAGCGGTGAAGGTAGGGCGCCAGGTCTTCACCCGAAAAGCCGATATCGTCCACCCTGGCGGGCATCGCGGCGCGGCGCATCGCGCGCGGCTCCAACTCGTGGAATCGCCAGCTCCGCAGTTCGTCCCGGCAGCGCTCGATGCCGCCGTATTCGATGCCGGAGAGCCGGGGGTCGGAAAGCAGCGAGTGGCGCAGCCCCAGCGGTTCCTGCCGCGGATGGGCGGGCTTGCTGCGGCGGCGGATCCGCAATTCCCCCTCGCACTGTTCGATCAACGGGTTTCCTCTGGGCGTTCCGGCGCTGGTGAGAACCGCCAGGTATTCGTCTGCGACGCACAAGGCGCCCGGCTCCGGCTGGTTGCGTACGGCGATCCGGTATTCGTACGGTTCGTTGTCGATGCGAAGCAGAGCGCCGAGGCGAAATTCGGCACGCGCCTGGGCCGGCAATCCGTCCGGCGGGAACGAAAACGCCTCAGCCGGCCGGCCGCGTACAGGAGGCTGAAACGACTCGGCCAGCGTGCGCGCGGTCCCGGCCCGCGACAGCACCTGAACGGCATCGAAGAAGTTCGATTTCCCGGCCGCGCCGGGCCCGAAAAACAAGGCCAGGCGGGGAAGGTCCAGTTGGTGGATGTTCCCGAGTGACTTGAAATTGGCAACGCTGATTTGCGCCAGCATCCGGCACCAAGCCTGTCCCGGTGCGGTACCGCGGGAGGGTCTCCGCCCGTTCCACGGCCGCACCGCGTCTCATTATGCCGAAACGGGAAGGAAATCGTGTGCGGTGCGCGCGCCTGCCTGCGCTACCGGATCACTTCGATTCCCACCTTGGCCGACCCGGTCCTCTCGAAGCCCAGCTCGCGAGCGGCGGCCCGGGTGACCCTGAGGATAAGGCCGCGCCCTCCCGAGGCACGGTCGTTCACCCGCACCACGACGCTGCGCCGGTTGCCGAGGTTGGTGACCCGCAGGCGCGTCCCGAAGGGCAGGCTGCGGTGCGCGGCGGTCATCGCGTCGTTGCTGAAGCGCTCGCCGCTGGCGGTCACCTGGCCGTTCAGATCGTCACCGAAGAAGTTGGCCCGGCCAGTCAGTTCGCCGCCGCCCTCCACCGCCGGCTCTGATTGGGCCGCGCGCCCGGTGTCGGGAGCGGGCGTAGCCGCGGGCGCGGTAGCGGAAGGGGGTGGGACTTCCTGCTTCGCCGCCGGCTCGGGCGTAGAGGTGGAAGGTTGGGTCCCGGGACTCAGCACAGTCTTACCGGTAAAGGCGCTGGGACGGCCGGAAGGAGGGGCGGCAGTCTGCTCCTGCACCGGTTCGACAGGCGGCGCGGAGGCGGGGGCGGGAGCAGGCGCCTCGCGGCGGAATATCACTCCTCCGGCAACAGCCAGCACAACAGCGGCGCATGCACCCACCAGGACCGCGCTCCGGAAGCGCCGGCGGGCGGGTTCAGCCGGCTTCACTCGAGGCTCCGGTCCCGGGGCCGCGGCTACCGGCGCGGTTTCCCTCTCCAGGAGCCTCCTGATTTCCTCGAGCGGCAGCCGCCTGGCCGGATCCGGCTCCAGACAGCCTTTCACCACCGTGTCGAAGGTGGTGCGCGGCCCGTTGCGCCTCTGCCCGGCCAGCGCGTCGCGCAGCGTGACGCCCAAAGCCCAGATGTCCCCTTCCGGCCGGATGCGCCCCTCAGCAGCCTCCGGCGGCACGCGGGGGCTCCCGGCTTGGGAGGCGGAAGGACCGAAGTCGCCGGCGGGGTGCAACTGCCCGAGGTCGCCGAGCTTCCAACGGTCCCCGGCACGCACGATGGCGTCCGGCTCCACCGTCCGGCATACCAGGCCCTGCCCGTGAATGTACTCCAAGGCGGAAACCAGGTCTCCGGCAAGGCCTTTGACAGCCGTCTCCGGCAGGGGTCCGGCAGCCATGGTCTGGGCCAGTGTGCCCTCGGCCGATTCCGTCGCCACGTACAGCATCCCGGCGGTTCCCGAAGAGCACTTGCCTCCGTCCAGGATCCGCAGCAGGTTGGGGTGCTGCAGCGCTTTGGCGCGTTCGATGGCGGCCAGCTGCTCCGCGACTTCGTCCGGCTCCACCGAGATCAGCGTAACCAGACACGGAGGGGTGTCTTCAGGCGTTACCGGCTGCGCCCGGAACTCCGCCTGCCCATGGCCGGAGGCAACCAGTGTCTCTAAACGGTACCGTTCTTCCAGAACCGTGCCGATCAAGTCGTCCCAGCTGCCAGTAAACATAATTACCTATAGGGGTACCACAAATCGGGGCAGCGGGACGCGAAAACCGGGTTTCCGGCCCCCAAAGAGGGGCCGCCTGCCTGTACAGTGAGAGTCGATGACTCTTCGCCGGCGCGACCTCTTCGCCATGCCTGCCGCGGTGCTCGCAGCTCCGGCAGCCGCCACTTCCCTTTCCCTGAACGAGGACAACAGCCACTGGTTCTTCACCCGCGCCGGGCAGCCGGTGACGGAAGAGTCGGTTGCCTCATTCGTGGACCAGTATGCCGGCACGCAGGTGCGCGAGCTGCTGCTGTCAGCCAACTCGCAGCGCACCAGCTTCGCCAGCAAGGTCTGGGACCCCATCTGGAAGGGCTACGATCCCTCGGCTCCCGACGACCAGCCCCTGTTCCGCTCCACCGCCCCGGAGGCGCGCGCCGGAGGACGGAAATGGGTCCACACCGCCTGGTCGCTGGCCCAGCGCGGCATCGATCCCTACCGGCTGTGGATCGCCCGCGCCCGCCGGCACAGGCTTTCCCCGTGGATCTCGATGCGCATGAACGATCTCCATAACGTGGACGATCCGGACAGCTTCATGCACAGCGGCTTCTGGCGCGCGCACCCCGAGTACCGCCGTGTCCCCTGGCGCAGTACCGGCCGGCACACGGTCGACTGGCGCGACCGGGCTTTCGACTTTTCCCACGCCGCGGTGCGCGACTATCACTTCCGCCTCATCGAGGAGTACTGCGAGCGCTACGACTTCGATGGCCTGGAACTCGACTGGATGCGCTTCGGCTTTCACTTCCGGCCGGGACGTGAACTGGAGGGCGGCGCCCTGCTCACCGGGTTCGTACGCCGGGCGCGAGCGCTGCTGGACCAATGGCAGAAGCGCCGCGGCCATTCCATCCTGTTGGGCGCACGGGTGCCGTCGCGTCCGCAGACCGCGATTTCCCTGGGGCTGGACGGAGCGCTGTGGGCGCGGCTCGGCCTGGTTCAGTTCCTGACCATCACTCCGTTCTGGGCCAGCATCGAGACCGACTTGCCGGTGGAGTTGTGGCGCCGCCTGGCGGGAGACCGCGTGATCCTGAGCGCGGGCCTCGAGCTGCTGCTGCGCCCCTACCACTCCTACAGCCCGCTTCAGTTCAACACGCTCGAAACCGTGCGGGGTGCGGCGGCTTCCCTGCTCTCGCGCGGAGCCGACCGGATCTACCTGTTCAACTACATGGACTCGCAGACCGCCATGCCGGACCTGGAGAATTACCCCGCGCTGCTGCGGGAATGCGGACGGCTGGACACGCTAGCCGGCAAGCCCCGGCGCCACGTCGTCACCTACTCGGATACCTGGGCGCCGGGGGAGCCGGCCGCATCGCAGCTGCCCAGGACGCTGGCCGCGAACGAATGGGCTTCCTTCCGCCTGCACTGCGGTCCCCGCCTGGGCGATGCGAAGCTGCGCCTGGAACTCGAAGACTGTGAAATTGCAGAGATCCGTCTGAACGGGGAAATGTGCCGGCCCATCCAGGGCGAAGCCGCTCCCAGGCCCGGGCCCGCGCGCGGCTTTCATTCCTGGCAGGCGCCGCCCGTGGAGGGGGTGGCGGTCATCGATCTCCAGGCCGCCAGGCCCGGCCGTATCCACTGGGTCGAGATCGCCGGAGTGTGACGCTCACTCCATCGAGACCGTATCCGTTCCGGGCGGACCGGCGCCGCGGTGGGCCTTAACCGCGCGAAAATCGAATTTCTCCAGCGCCTCGCGGTTCTCCGGCAGGCTCAATTCCCAAAGCGGGTAGAAGTCCTCGCCGATCGCCAGCCCTTCTTCGCATCCCCGGGGGCCGTAGAGAAACTCGTGGGTGGCGTCCAGGCCCCTCTTGCGGAGCTCCTCGGCGACTTGGTCGAGGTCATCGAGGCAAATCATGGCACTCTCTTTTACGGCAACGGTTCCTTGCCGTCCGGCGGCCTTACATCAACTCGGCGATGAATTCCTTTGCGATCTCCGGGGGAATGCGCGGATCGCGGTGCGCCAGCGGACCGCCTTCCGCCAGCACCGGTTCACACTCCTCCAGCGAGGGCCGGTCCGTCGACTGGAAGAACTTGCCGATCGGGATCTCGTCGCCCCATAGCTGCGAGCGGGCCATCGCCATGTTCCAATCCGAGGGGTTGTAGGAAGGGTCGTCCTCCAGCTTCCTGACCCGCTGCTTGAACCATGGGTAGGTGTTGTCGTGGTTGTACGTGACGCAGGGACTGAACACATCGATGAAGGCGAAGCCTTTGTGCTGCAGGCCCTCCACGATCAGGCCGGTCAGGTGATGCTGCTCGCCGCTGAAGCCGCGGGCCACGAAGGTGGCCCCGGCCGCGAGCGCCAGAGCGATCGGGTTCACCGGCGGCTCGACGTTGCCGTACGGCGCGCTCTTGGTCTTCATGCCCACCCGGCTGGTCGGGGAAGTCTGGCCCGTGGTCAGCCCGTAGATCTGGTTGTCCATGGCGAGGTACAGCAGGTCCACGTTGCGGCGCATGGTGTGGATGAAGTGATTGCCCCCGATGCCGAAGCCGTCGCCGTCCCCGCCGGTAATGACGACCTTGAGTTCGTGATTGGCCAGCTTGACCCCCGTGGCCACGGCCAGCGCGCGGCCGTGCAGGGAGTGAATGCCGTAGGTTTCGATGTAGCCCGGCAGGTTCGAGGAGCAGCCGATGCCGCTGATCGTCACCACGTTGTGCGGCTGGATCTGCAGTTCCACCAGCGCTTTCTGCAACGCGGCCAGAACGCCGAAGTCGCCGCATCCCGGACACCAGTCCGGATCCACCCGGCCCTTCAGGTCGGGCAAAGTCACCGGTTTGAATAGCGGTGCGGTCGTTGCCATTGCTGCTCTCCTTACACCCGGATTTCGTGTGCCGGAACCGATAACCGGGTCCGGCCGGCCAGTTGTTCCTTCACCGCCTCCACGATGTGGTGCGGCATGAACGGTTCCCCGTCGTACTTGCGAATATAGCCGTCGGGCACAAAGCTGGTTTCGCTGCGCAGGTAGCGCGCGAACTGCCCGCTGTAGTTGTTCTCGACGATGATGGTCCGGCGGCTGTTCCCGAGGATCTCCAGGATCCGGCCGCCGTGCAGCGGCACCATCCAGCGAATCTGCAACTGGTTGGCGCTGATACCCTCCCCGGCCAAAATCTCGCGGGCCTCCTCGATGACGCCCTTGGTGGATCCCCAGCCAATCAGGGTGACGTCGGCGCCGGGAGGGCCCATCAGTTCCGGAGGCTGGACCGAGGCCTCGATCCCGGCGATCTTGCGCTGCCGCTTCTCCATCATGGCGCGGCGCCTGGCGGTGTCGGTGAACTCGTCGCTGATGAGCACGCCGTCCTCGGCATGCTCGTCGGTGGCGGCCGTATGGGTGTAGCCGGGAACGCCCGGAATGGCCCGCGGAGAGACGCCGCTTTCGGTGATCAGGTAGCGCTTGTATTCCCGGGCGCCGTTGTGATTGCCGTTCGAGGTGATCAATTCTCCGCGGTCGATTTCCACATTGAAGTCCAGGTCGGCGGGATCCACGCTCATGTGTCCCTCCGACAGGAGGAGATCGGTCAGAACGATGCCGGGACACTGGAAGCGGTCGGCCAGGTTGTGGATCTCGGGAATGATCTTGAAACAATCCAGAATGTCGGTAGGAGTGGCGATGATGCGCGGGTAGTCTCCGTGGCCGGCCCCCAGCATCTGCCAGAGGTCGCCCTGCTCGGTTTTGGTGGGAACCCCGGTGGACGGGCCGGCGCGCTGAACGTCGATCACCACGACGGGCGTCTCGATCATAGCCGACATGCCGAGCCCTTCGGTCATGAGGGCGAAGCCGCCGCCGGAAGTGGCGCACATGGCGCGCACTCCGGCGTGGGCCGCGCCGATGGCCATGTTCACCACGCCGATCTCGTCCTCCACCTGGCGGACCATGATGCCCGCCTTGCGCGCATGGGCCGCCATCCAGTGAAGCACTCCCGTGGAAGGGCTCATGGGGTAGGCGCAATAGAACTTCACCCCCGCGGCGGCGCCTCCCATGGCCAGGGCCATGTTCCCGGTGAGCACCGCGTAGCGCCTGTCCGTCATGGGCAGCGGCCGGGCGAAGGGCTCGAAGTGGCTGGTGGCGTAATCGTAGGCCGCCCGGGCCATCGCGATGTTCTCCGAGACGACGGCCTCGCCCTTCTTGCGGAACTGCTGGCTCAGCACGTCGGCCAGCGCCTGGAAACCCACCCCCAGCATGCTCAGGCCGGCCGCCACCGCCAGGGTGTTTTGTTCCACCTTGTTGCGGCTCTTATTGGACAACTCCGCGACCGGAAGCGGACAGAGCCGCACGCCCTCCGGGGGGGCGGCGGGCCGGATGAGATCCCCGTTGTACACCATGGCCGCGCCGGGACCGAGCAGCCCCAGGTGGCGGTCCGCGGTGTCCTGGTTCAGGGGAATGAGCAGGTCGATGCGGTCGCCGAAACTGCTGACCCGTTCCACGCCGGCGCGAATGGTGAGAAACGTATGCCCGCCGCGGATGATGGATTGGTACGCGTTGTACGCGTTCAGGTGGAGCCCGCGCCGGGCGAAGATGCGGGCGAAAATGTTGCCTGGAGTCGCGACACCCTGCCCCGCGGCTCCCCCAATGGACACCGCAAAGGTGTGCTTCATGCCCAGTACCCTCCCCTCTGACCGCCGCGACGGTCCACGGCGGTTCTTGCCCAGACTTTGCGACCCGGCGGAGGAGCCGCGCGGTCGCGCCTGCCGGAAGAGCGGCGGCCGAACAGAAGAAGTGATAGCGCCGGTCCCAGCCCCGGTTCGGATGATAGAGCTGATTTAGTCTAGTCCGGCTTTCGGGCCTCTCGCAACCCCCCTGTGGGCGAATTTGTCACCGCTGGCTTCCGACTCTCCTGAAGATCATGCTCGCTCCGGGAGGGAGCGGCGCACTCCGGGCGCTCCAGGGACTCCAGGGCCTCGAGAGAGCAAAGCCGACCGCTTCCTTGAAAACTGTGCTTGCCCCGCGTTCCGGCCGCAAACGGGAGACCCCGCATACCGAGCCGCGACCAGAGGAAGCGGTTTTGAGAACGACGCGTGACGGACCCGCAGGCCACTGAGCACGCTACGACAGGATCCGGCGGAGGTTCTGGTAGGCGATGCGGCAATCCTCCAGAGCGTCCCTGCCTCCCTGCCCGGCTGTATCCTGCTCGATGACGAAGTACTTCAATCCGGCCAGCCTGGCGTGCGAGAACACCAGACGGTAATCGATATCGCCTTCGCCCATGGTCACGATCCGGCTGGCCCGCGCCCGCTCGGTGGGCTTGAGCTTCGGGTCGGCCTGCTTGTAGCGGGCGTCCTTCACATGCCAGAGTTCGTACCGCCCCGGGTTCTTCTTGAACATCTCGATGACATCCTGGCCGCCCATGTACGCCCAGCCCACGTCAAGCTGCATCGTCACGCAGGACGGGTCGGTGTACTTCAGGAGCACATCGTACTGCGTCGTCCGGCCGTCCTCGAGCGGGTCGAATTCATTGGCGTGGTTGTGAATGTAGTACTTCATGCCGAACTTCCTCAGGACCGGGCCGAACCGGTTCATCCGCTCAGCCGAGCGTTTCACCGACTCGATGGTCAGGGCCGGGCGCTGCGCCGGCGGGCGGCGGGGAGCGCCGGAGGGCGGCCTGGGAGAGCGCACGGCGGTGTACCGGATGCCCATGGACGCCTGGCCGTCCAGCTGCTTTTCCAGGTCCGGCCCTTCCGTCACGTCGGAATGCGTGCTGTACATCTTCAAGCCGTACTTGTCCAGCAGCTGCTTGTACTGCGCCGGCTCCATGTTGTTGTACGGATCCGCCGGCTCCACCTCCTTGTAGCCCATGGCGGCCACCTTGGCGAGGGTCGGTTCGTAGCCTTCGGGTGTGAGCAGCGACCGGACGGTGTAAAGCTCCAGGCCGATCTGGTCCTTCCAGTTCGGCGCGATCTGCGCTCTGGACTCGCCCGTGAAGGCGACTGCCCCGGCGGCTGCCGGGATCGCTTTGAAGAAGGTGCGGCGATCGACGCCGCCGGTGTGACTGGCGCTCATCTGCGGTCTCTCCTTTGTTCTACAGCCTGATCTCCCAGCCTTTGCGGAAAACAGGCTTTACCCACTGGTTCACTTCCCGGTTGTTCGTGAATTCGCCGCGCTCGTTGTCCCAGGCCAGCTTCTCGTCCGCGTGAACGGCCGCGGCGCCGAGCACCAGCCACTCGGTGAACGGTCCCGCGATGCGGAAATCGGAGCAGGCCCGCTCGCCTCCTTTGCATGCCCGTATGAAATCGCGGCAGTGCGCGCTATGGTTCGAGCCGGCGCCGGCGCCCGGCGAGCGGGTGAGATAGGGCGCGGGCAACTGGTACTCGGCCCAGCGCTTGCCGGGCAACAGGCCCACATCTTCGCCCCGGCCGCTGGTTCCAAGGTAGCCCTTCGAGCCCACGAAGACGCAGTTGTAGCCGAGCCGGGCGGGCCGCCGGGGCGCGCCGCCCGAACCCGGAACGAAGCCGCCCTGCCCGCGCGGCGGCCCCACCTGCGGCCCCTGGCCCGGAATCTTGCGCGCCTCCTCCAATGTCATGCCGGGCGGCATGTAGGCGTCGCCGCCCGCGTGATGGTACCAGAAGACGCTGACCGGAGGCATGCCCGGCCTGGGACCGAAATCGTAGCGGATGGCCAGCTCGTCGGGAAAGGTGAAAGGCGGCAGCGGGTCCTTCTTGATGCACTCCACGCTCATCAGATATTTCGGATGGAGCTGCAGGGTCCAGTTGGCGGGACCCAGGATATGGATTCCCCAATCGCCGATGAGGCTGCTGCCGAAATCGTAGAAGCCCCGCCAGTTGAAGGGCAGGTAGAAACCGAAGTCGTTGTCGGATCGGGAGGAGCCGCTGCGGCGTTCGACAAACGCCCGGTACTCCTCGTCGCCCGCGGTGAAAGGCCTCGCCGCGGCCCCGCCCAGCCAGAGATCCCAGTCCAGCGTGTCCGGGACGGGCGCCGGAGGCGGCACTCTGGTCATGCCCTGCGGCCAGCCCGGCCGCCCGCTCCAGGCGTGTACTTCGCGCACCTCGCCGATCTCGCCCGACCAGATCATCTCCGCAGCCACCCGCGTGGCATCGTGCGAGTAGCCCTGGTTTCCCATCTGCGTGGCCACGCCGTACTGTTCCGCCGCCCGGGTGAGGAGCCGCGCCTCCCAAGCCGTCCGGGTGAGCGGCTTCTCCAGGTAGACGTGCTTTCCGGCCTGCATGCAGTGCAGGGCCGCCGCGGCGTGCATGTGGTCCGGCGGGCCGACGATCACCGCGTCAATGTCTTTGCCCTGCCGGTCGAGCATCTGCCGGTAGTCCTTATAGCGGGCGGCGCCCGGATAGCGCTTGAAAGAGTCGGCTCCGCGGGCCCAGTCCACGTCCGCCAGGGCGACCACGTTCTCCACACCCGCCTGGGCGGTGCGAAGGTCCGAGGCGGGCTGCCCGCCGGCCCCGATAGCCGCTAGGTTCAGTTTCTCGTTGGGTGACTTGTATCCGGCTGCCTTCAGCGACGCAACGCTGCCGAAACCGCCGCGCGGTATGGCGCCTGCCAGGAGCGCTCCCTGAAAGAAGTAGCGCCGGGGAAAGCCGCTTCCCGCCATGTGTAATCCTCCTTAAAAGGCCAAGGAATCAGAATAGCGCGCTCCGGCGGATCGAGTGGACCTGGATGGGCTTACACTTACGCTATGAGACTCGCGGTTCCTATTCTCGTCACAGTTCTGCTGGGCTCCTCCGCGTATGGCCAGACTCCCCAGCGAGTAATCCGGGCGGTGGGAAACGCCACGATTTCCGTTCCGCCCGACCAGGTGAAGCTGAACGTCGGGGTGGTGGTCCAGGCAGCCACCGCCCAGGAGGCTGCCGCTCAGAACGCCGGGCAGGTATCCAACGTCCTGGCGCAGCTGGGCAAAGTGCTCGGCGCCAGCGGAGAAACCCGCACCGTCGGGTACTCCATCTCGCCGGTATACAAGTATGCCCAGGGGCAGCCGGCACAGCTGGTGGGCTACAGCGCCACGAATACGGTGGAGATTACCAGCCGGGACCTCTCCCTGGCGGGGAAACTGATCGACGCCGCGGCGCAGTCGGGCGCCACCAACATCGGCGGCCTGCGGTTCGGCGTTCGAAACGAAGAACCAGTACGAGCCCAGGCCCTGGCTGCGGCCGCCCGGCAAGCCCGCGCGCAGGCCGAAGCCATAGCCAATGGCCTGGGCGGCCATGCCGGCACGGTACTCTCGGCCGAGGAAGGCGCGGTCTCCACCAGCGTTCCGCTGGTGGAGACCAGGACGGATGCCACAACACCGGCAACCCCCGTGGAGCCCGGACTGGTGCAGATTCAGGCCACGGTGACGGTGCGGACGGAATTGCTGTAGACGCCAGTCGATGGACGCCGGCCGCCGGCTGCCGGTACTGGCGGCCGGCGTCTGACCCTCGGCGTCTGTTCTACGCCGTTCCGCCGCCGGCTTTCCGCTGTTCCGCCATCTGGGCGAAGAAGGCTTCGGCCCGCTTTCTCATCTCTTCGGGCGCCACGTCTTCCTTGTGCGTCGCCAGGCCCCAGTGGTGGCCGAACGGATCGGAGAGCTTGCCGAAGCGATCGCCCCAGAACATGTCCGAGGGAGGCATGTTGGCCGTGGCGCCGGCGGAGACCGCCTGCTTGAAGGCCGCGTCCACATCGGGCACGTAAAGGAACGTCTGGCAGGTGGTCCCGCCAACCGATTGCGGCGCCGAGACGCCGGCCCCGGGAAATTCGTCCGAGAGCATCATCACCGAATCGC
The DNA here is from genome assembly GCA_020852755.1 of Bryobacterales bacterium. GTDB lineage: Bacteria > Acidobacteriota > Terriglobia > Bryobacterales > Bryobacteraceae > JADZAF01. Next base: position 1,334 of record JADZAF010000196.1, on the reverse strand, counting down.
CGATCTTAATCTCGGCGTGCATCACGCGTTGTCCGTCGGGACCGGTCATGCGGGACAGTTCCCGCGCGCCGAAAGCCCGCTTGTAGAAATCGATTGCCTGGTTCGCGTCCTTCACCACCAGGTACGGAGTGATCGTATGGTAACCCTCTGGTATCGGTTTGGCCATTTTGCGTTTGTCCCTCTCCCATTAAGCCTACGCGCAAAGTGCGCCCTGCCCGCGAGCGCCAGGCCGGAGATTCCGGACGGATCCGCACAGTGCGCTGGTTACAGACGGCCGGGCGGCAGACCGCAGGGTTGCAGCCACGGCCACGGCGGTAAACAACGCGAGGCAGTATTCGACCACTCCCTTTGGTCGCGGCTCGGAAGCCTGGTCGCGGCTCGGAAGCTTGGCCGCGGCTCGGAAACCGCGCTTCGGAAGGTAACTAGCGGACGGCCGCGTACATCGCGGTGAGTTCGGCAATGAGTTCCCGGGCGGCGGCCGGACCGTAGGGGGTCATCTGCACTTCGTAGCCGCCGTGGCGGTATTCCGGCTCGGTGGGCATGTAGCCTCCGCCCCGCCCGGTGGTGTACCCCCAGAACAGCGTGGTCGTGAAGGGCGAGGCCTTCTTGACAGCCGCGCCGATCTCCGCGAACAATTCGCCCGGAACCGAAACGATAGCGGTGGAACCGATGCGAAGCATCAACGCGTCCACGGCCACCGGCGTCGTGTCCCGCGCTTTCTGAAACTTGGACAGCAGGTCGTTCCACCGGCGATGGCGCGCCTGGGCCTGCGCCAGCTTCCATCCTTCCCCGGACTTTGTGGCCGCGTCGATCTGTTTCTGGGCGTCGGCGACCAGGGCCGCCATCGCGTCGATTTCTTCTCGGGAGTAAACCCGGCGTGGCAGCTCGATGGTCTTCTGAGCCACTCTGAAAGTGGCATCGTTGGGGCCCAGCACACGCCATGGCTGTTTGGCCTGCTGCGCGGTGGATTCCACGAAACCTTCCAGGCGCGGCTCCCGCCGCACGGTGTCGATTCGAGCGGCCACGGCGGCCGCCTCCAGTCCGAGGATGCGGCCCAGACGGTGGGAGACGCTCAGGTCGCCGGTGTAGCCTTCGATGGGTCCCTGGTTGCCGGCCGCACCCTGCAGGAACAGGCAGACGGCTCCGGGAAATGCTTCCTCCACGGTCTTGCGCATGGCGGAAGGCCAGTCACCCGAAGCGATCTTGTTCTCGTACCCGAGTACGGTGCCGTGACACTGGAAATTCACTACCACGGCGAGCGGCCGGCCCTGCGCGTCGTCAATCCGGATCACGGGCAGCTCGCGATCCACGAACTCGTCCGGGTTCAATCCCAC
>JADZAF010000195.1 GCA_020852755.1 Bryobacterales bacterium | reverse complement strand
TCTGTATGGGGACACCGTTGACGAAGCGCCAGATGTAAGCGTCGAAACTCCCGAATTCTTCCTGAACCTTCAGAAAGGCCCGGGCATTTCTCACCGTGGCTTCGATCTTCATCCGGTTGCGCACGATGCCCGGATCGGCCAGCAGGCGTGCCACGTCCTTCTCCCCGTAGCAGGCCACGCGTTGAGGATCGAAGCCGTGAAACGCGGCTCGGTAATTGTCGCGCTTTCTGAGAATGGTGGACCAGCTCAGGCCGGCCTGCGCGCCCTCCAAAATCAGCAACTCAAACAGCGCCCGGTCGTCGTGCAGGGGCACTCCCCATTCCAGGTCGTGATACGCGATCTCGAGATCGCTGCGCGCCCACGGGCAGCGTTCCAGACTCATGCAAGGCCTCCATATACCTGCTATTCGTGGTACAACGTTCGGTGCTCTGTAAGGAGCCGCTGTCATGAAGATTACCCGAAGAGCCGCGCTGGCGGGAACGGGTGCTGCGCCGGCACTGGTTCGCGCCGCCGGCGCTCCGCCTCATATTCTGCTGATTCTGTCCGATGACCACAGCGCTCCCTATCTGGGCGCCTATGGCGCCGGTTGGATGTCCACGCCGAACCTGGACGCCTTCGCCCGGCAGGGAATGCGCTTCGATCGGGCCTTCACGGCCGCTCCCCAGTGCGTCCCCTCGCGAACGGCCATCATGACCGGCCGCTCGCCCGTGGCCGTTCGCATGGGCCGCTTCAGTTCCCCCCTGCCTCCGGAGATCCTCACCCTGCCCGAGGCGCTGCGGGCACTCGGCTATTTCACTGGAGTCTGCGGCCGCTACTTCCACCTGGACGGGCCCATCAAGGCCGGCGCCGTGACTCAGGCGGTTCTGGAAAAGCACGGTCTGAGAACCTGGTCACGCAGGATCGATATGCTGGACGTCTCGCCGCAGAACCGGACGCCGGAACGGTTCGAGGAGTTCCTGGGCAAAGTGCCGCGCGGCAAGCCCTGGTTCTTCTGGATCAATTACAGCGACCCGCATCACGTGTGGGACAAGGACGCGGGCAAGGTGGACCCGGCCGGGATCCAGCTGCCTCCGCACCTGCCCGATTTGCCCGGCGTGCGCGAGGACCTGGCCCGCTATTGCGGCGAGGTGGAGCGCATGGACTCGCTGTTCGCCGAAGCGATGGCCGTGCTGCGCAGGCACAGCCTCGACGAAAACACCCTGGTGTTGTTCATGGGCGACAACGGCATGGCCTTTCCGCACGGCAAGGGCTCACTCTACGATCCGGGGCTGAATGTGCCCCTGCTGGCCCGCTGGCCCGGGCGCGTCAAAGCGGGCGGACACACCCGGAGCCTGGTTTCCGGCGAGGACATCGCGCCCACGCTCATCCAGGCGGCGGGTGGCCAAACGCCGAAGGAAATGTCCGGACGCAGTTTTCTTCCTTTGCTCACCGCGGGCGCGCAGGAGCCGCGCCGGTTCATTTTCGCCGCGCGGCTGCATCATGGCAATGCTCCCTTCAGGCCGCAGACACGCGCTTTCGGATTCGATCTTTCGCGCTGCGCGCGGAGCGGCCGCTGGAAACTGATCTACAACTGCACGCCGCACATGGAGTACTGGCCGGTGGACAGCGGAAACGATCCCGGCTGGCAGCAGATGCTGGCCGCGCACCGCGAAGGCAGGCTGAAACCGGAGCACGAGCAGGCCTACTTTTCAGTGCCGCGGCCGGTCTTCGAACTCTACGACCTGGAGAACGACCCCGGAGAGCTTCGCAACCTGTCAGGACGCCCGGAAGCCGGCGAGGCGGAACGGGAACTCCTGGCGGCGCTCCAGGAAAAAATGATCCTGGATTACGACTTTCTGCCTCCCCCGATGAGCGAGTGAGCCTTATGTGTCGGCTGACATTGTGGATCGTGTTGCTGGCAACGGCGGCCTTCGCCTCCGGCCGCCCGCGCCTGCTTGTTCTGACTGACATTTCCAACGAGCCGGACGACGAGGAATCGCTGGTCCGGCTGCTGGTCTACGCGAACGAGTACGACCTGGAGGGTCTGATCGCCACTACCTCGGTCTGGCTGCGGGACAGAGTTCGGCCGGACCTGTTGCGCCGGGGAGTGGAAGCCTATGGACAGGTGCGCGAGAACCTCTCGCGCCACGCGCCCGGTTATCCCGAGGCCAGGGATTTGCTGGCCCGGATCAAGGCGGGCAGTAAGGAGTTCGGCATGGCGGGCGTGGGCGAAGGCAAGAGCACGGAGGGCTCCCGGCACATTGTTGAGGCCGTGGACCGCCCCGATCCCCGTCCGCTCTGGATTGCCGTGTGGGGCGGAGCCAACACTCTCGCCCAGGCGCTCTGGGACGTGAAATACAGCCGCTCGCCCGAGGAATTGGAGAAGTTCGTCTCCCGGCTGCGGGTGTACACCATCTCGGACCAGGACAACTCCGGACGGTGGCTGCGCATTACTTTCCCCGGCCTGCTCTACACCGTCAGCCCCAGCTCGGTTGATTCCAAAGAGTATTACCTGGCCACCTGGACCGGCATCTCCGGCGACCGCCATTACAGGAACGGTCCAATGCAGGATTTCGAGCTGGTCGACAACCCCTGGCTGGAGCGCAACGTGATCCTGAATCACGGGCCGCTGGGAGCGCTCTACCCCAGGCTGGCCTACATCATGGAGGGCGACACGCCCAGCTTCCTCATCCTGATCGGCAACGGCCTGGAGGCACACCTCAGTCCCGAATACGGAGGCTGGGGAGGGCGCTACGAATTGCGCCAGTCCTACGGCGAGACGCGCCCCATCTACACCAACAGTCGCGACACCGTGCGCGGCAAGGACGGCCGGGAGTACACTTCCAACCAGGCCACCGTGTGGCGTTGGCGTGAAGCCTTTCAACACGATTTCGCGGCCCGCATGGACTGGTGCGTGAAGCCGCGCGCGGGCGCGAACCACAATCCCGAGGCGGTAGTGAACGGGCGGCCGGGGAAGGACGTGCTGGAGATCGACGCCGGAACGGGAGATACGGTGCGGCTTTCGGCCGAAGGCAGCCGCGACCCCGACGGCGACGCCATCGCCTATCGCTGGTTCCAGTATCCGGAGGCCGGCACCTTTCAAGGCCGCGTCGACCTGAAGAGCGAGACGGGGATGACCACCGCTTTCACCGTGCCGCGAGGCAAGCCCGGCAACATCCACATCATCCTGGAACTGCGCGACAGCGGCGACCCCGCGCTCTACGCCTACCGGCGGGTGATCGTGCGCGTTCGGGAGTAGGAGCTGAGCCCCCGCTCACACCCGGGGAAGCGGGTCGGAGCTCCGGTATTCCTTGGCCAGCATGGCGTTGGCCGCCTGGTCGTTGCCGAAAGTCTCGCTTTCCGGATCAAACCGCACGTCGCGGCCCAGGCGCTGGCAGATGTTGCCCAGGTGGCAGAGAGTCGTGCTGAGACGTCCGATTTCGATATCCGCATTGGGCCGCTTGCGGCTCTTCACGCACTCCAGAAAGTTGCGCTCGTGCGAGCCGCCGGACTGCTTCACTTCCACCACCGGCTGCTTGTCGTTCCTGGCGTAGACGGCCCATCCCGCGCCGTCCACGATCAGAGCACCCTCGCTGCCGTAGAACGCCGTGCCCGCCGAGGTCCCTTCCATGGGATGGTGCTGCCCGAAGCTGCGCAATTCCCACACCAGCAGGAAATCGCCGTAATCGTAAGTGATCAGCTGCGTGTCCGGCACCTCCTTGGCGTCGTCCAGCCAGTAGATGCCGCCGTGACCCGAAATCCGCGCCGGCAGGCACTTCTCCTTGCCGCGCATCTTCTGGATACCCAGCAGGGCGACGTCCAGCATGTGAATGCCCTGGTTGCCCAGCTCGGTGTTGCCATAGTCCCAGAAGAAGCGCCAGTTGTAATGGAAACGGTTGGGATTGAACGGGCGCTTGGGAGCGGGCCCCAGCCATACGTCGTAGTCCACCGTGGACGGCGGCGTGCCGTCCGGAGGATTGCCGATCGTCTGACGCACCTGGCACATCCAGGCCTTGACCAGGCAGATCTTTCCCAGCTTGCCCGAAGCCACGTAATCGGCCGCTGTCTGGAAGTGCTCGAAACTGCGGCGCTGGGTCCCGACCTGGACCACACGGTTGTACTTCCGGCCGGCGTCGCGAATCCACTGGCCTTCCCGAATGGTCTGGGAAAGGGGCTTTTCGATGTACAGGTCCTTGCCCGCCTGGCAGGTGAGCAGCGACATGTGGGTGTGCCAGTGATCGGGCGTGGCCACGATCACGGCGTCGACTCCCTTGTCGTCCAGCACCCGGCGAAAGTCCTTGACCACCACCGGGGCTTTCCCCTGGGCGCGCTCCAGTTCGGGCGCGATTTTCGCGCTGATGGCGTCGTCGATGTCGCACAACATCCGGATCTCGGCGCCTTCCTTGATCGACCGCAGAGCCACTCCCCTGCCCTGGTTCCTGCCGCCGACCAGGGCCAGCCCGACCCGCTCATTGGCTCCCCGCACCGTCCGCGAGAGACCCGCGTAAGAGGTCGTGCCGAGGATTGCCGTTTTGACGAATGACCGCCGGTTCTCCATATCTGGACTGAGCATACCAAACCGCGCACCCGGCCACAGTTCACGTAAGATTGTTCCTATGTCGAATCCCGGGCTCATCGACACGCGGAAGGCTGCCCGTCTCGCACTGCTGTTGCTGTGCGCCGGCGCCGCGACCGCATCCGGCCAGCCGGCTCTGTTCCAGCAGCCGGCCCTCAGCCGCACTCACATTGTTTTCCACCACGGCGGGGACCTCTGGACGGTCGGCCGGGAAGGGGGCATGGCTCACCGTCTCACTACCGCTCCCGGCCAGGAGACCGAGCCGGTGTTCTCCCCCGACGGCCAGTGGATCGCCTTCACCGGCGAATACGACGGCAACGTCGACGTGTTCCTCGTTCCGGCGGCCGGGGGCGTGCCCAGGCGGCTGACCTACCACCCCGCCGCCGATACGGCCGTGGGTTGGACGCGGGACGGAAAGTGCGTGCTGTTCCGCTCCAACCGGAACAGCTACTCACGCTTTTCCCGGCTGTTCACCATCGCGGTCGACGGCGTGTTCCCCGAGGAACTGCCGCTCCACCAGGCCGAGTACGCTTCCTTTTCGCCGGACGGCACGCAGATCGCCTATCTGCCGCTGGCGCCGGCTTTCCGCAGTTGGAAGCGCTACCGGGGCGGGCGCACCACTTCGATCTGGGTGGCACGCCTCTCGGACTCCGCCGTGGTTGACCGCATTCCCCGCGACAACTCGAACGATTTTGCTCCAATGTGGGTGGACGGCCGGATCTACTTCCTCTCGGACCGCACCGGCCCCTTCACGCTGTTCAGCTACGACACAAAGACGAAGAAGGTCTCCCAAGCGCTTCCGGCCGGCGGGTTCGATTTGAAGTGGGCGTCGGCCGGTCCGGATGCCATCGTCTATGAACAGTTCGGCTCCCTCTTTCTCTTCGACCTGAAGACCGGGAAGCCGCGCAAGGTTCCCATCGCCTTGAGCGGAGACCTGCCGGAGGTGCGCCCCCGTCTCGAGCGGACCGGCGATCGCATCACCGCAGCGGCCATCTCGGCCACCGGCGCCCGCGCGGTCTTCGAAGCCCGCGGCGAGATCTTCACGGTTCCGGCCGAAAAAGGCGACGCCCGCAACATCACCAACACGCCCGGCGCGGCCGAGCGCGATCCCGCCTGGTCGCCGGACGGCAAATGGATCGCCTATTTCTCGGACGAAACCGGCGAGTATCTACTGCATGTCGCGGGACAAACCGGCAGCGGCGAAGTGCGCAGGTTCCGCCTCGGCAACCCGGCGTCTTTCTACTACTCGCCCACATGGTCGCCGGACAGCAGCAAAATCGCCTACACCGACAAGGCGATGAACGTCGCCTACCTGGACCTGGCAAGCGGCCAGGCGGTGCAGGTGGATTGCGACCGCTACGACGGCCCCCGGCGCGTCCGCGAGGTCCGCTGGTCGCCCGACAGCCGCTGGCTCACCTATACCCGGCAGCTGCGCAGCACGCTGCGCGCCGTGTTCGTATACTCGCTCGACAACCGGGAGAAGTTCCAGATCACCGACGGGATGAGCGACGCCATCGAGCCGGTATTCGACCGTGACGGCAAGTACCTGTACTTCCTCGCCAGCACGGACACCGGGCTGAATGTCGGGTGGCGCGACATGTCGTCCTACTTCCGGCCGCAGACCAGCAGCGTCTACGCCGCGGTCCTGCGCAGGGATCTGCCATCCCCGCTCCTGCCGGAAAGCGACGAGGAGAAAAGCTCCGAGGCGGCCAAAGAGAAGACCGATGAGAAGAAGCCCCTCGAGGTGAAGATCGACACGGCCGAAATTGAGCAGCGCATCGTCGCCCTGCCCGTGCCGGCCCGCGACTACCGCGCCCTACGGGCCGGCAAAACCGGTGTGCTCTACATTGCCGAATCGCCGGCCGGAGCCGCCCGCGAGGGCCCCGGCGGCGCCGTCATCCACAAGTTCGACTTGAAGACCCGCAAGACCGAGCGGCTGCTGGACGGCGCCGCGTTCTTCGACGTCTCGGCCAACGGCGAGAAGATGCTCTTCCGGCGCGGCAATGCCTGGACCATTGCCGGCGCGGGAGCGCCGCCCAAGGCCGGCGAGGGCGCGCTGAAGACCAATACCCTGGAGGCACGGGTCGACCCGCGTGCCGAATGGCGCCAGATGTACCGGGAAGCCTGGCGCATCCAGCGCGACTTCTTCTACGACCCCAACCTGCACGGCCTCGACCTGCCCCGGATGATGACACGGTACGAGCCGTTCCTGGAGGCCGTCTCCAGCCGGTCGGACCTCAACTACCTCTTCTCGGAGATGATGGGCGAGTTCACCTGCAGCCATCTCAGCGTCGGCGGCGGCTCCGCGCCCGAGGTGAAGCGTGTCAATGTGGGGCTGCTGGGGGCCGACTACCGGGTGGAGAACGGGCGCTACCGTTTCGCGCGCGTCTACAGCGGCGAGAGCTGGAATCCCGACCTCCGCGCACCCCTCACGCAGCCCGGCGTCAACGTAACGGCGGGGGAGTACCTGCTGGCCGTGAACGGAAAAGACCTGCCCGCCGCCGCCAATGTCTACAGCTACTTCGAGGGCACGGCCGGAAAGCAGGTCGTTCTGCGGGTCGGCCCCAACGCGGACGCCAGCGGGTCGCGCGAGGTCACCGTAATCCCGCTGGACAGCGAGATGCGGCTGCGCAACCTGGCCTGGATCGAAGGCAACCGCCGCAAAGTCGATCAGCTGAGTGGAGGCCGGCTGGCCTACGTCTACCTGCCGGACACGGCCATGGGCGGCTACGTCAACTTCAACCGCTACTACTTCGCCCAGATCGGCAAAGAGGGCGCCGTCATCGACGAACGCTTCAACGGCGGCGGCTCCCAGCCGGACTACATCCTCGACTACCTGCGCCGCGGCCTCATGCACTACCGCACCATGCGCGAGGGCGAGGACATCACCGGGCCCCTGGCGGGGATCTTCGGTCCCAAGGCGATGCTCATCAATGAGTATGCCGGCTCGGGCGGAGACACCATGCCCTGGTACTTCCGCACGGCGGGCGTGGGACCGCTGATCGGCAAGCGGACCTGGGGCGGGCTGGTGGGCGGGCTGGGAGGCGCGCCCCGGCTGATGGACGGCGGCTTCGTCTCGCCGCCTTCGGTCGGCTTCTGGGACCCGGCCAGGAACGAGTGGGTGGCGGAGAACACCGGCATCCCGCCGGACATCGAGGTCGAGCAGGATCCCAAGGCCGTGCGCGAAGGCAAGGATCCCCAACTGGAGCGGGCCGTCGAGGTCCTGCTCGCTGAGCTGAAGAGGAATCCCCCGCCCAAGCACTCACGCCCGCCCTTTCCGAACTATCACCGGAAGGCCGCCGCGCGATAGCAGCAGAGGAGCAGCGGATCGGATACTCTAATGGACTTATGAACCGACGCTCATTCATGGCCGCAACGGCCGCCACCGCTCTCGGCGCCGCCGGGTGCCGGCAATCCTCTACCGCGACAAAACAGTCCGGCAGCTTCACTCATCTGCTCGAGGGAGTAGGCCGCGAGAATATCAAGATCACCGGCGTGAAGGTCACCCGGCTGACCTACACGGCGCCCAAGGGCGAATTCGTCCACGAAGCCGGCCCGGTCGTGCTTTCCTCTCAAGACTGCGCGATCACTCAGGTTTTCACCGATCAGGGCCTGGTCGGGATCGGCCCCGGTCCGGAAGGAGGGCGCGACCGCGACTTCTCCAGCCTGACCGGCAGGAATCCCTTCGACGTGGAACTCTTGGGCCTGAACGGCGGGATCGACGTGGCCTGCTGGGATATCATCGGCAAGGCCAAGGGGGTGCCGGTCTATCGGTTGCTGGCCACCGACAACCAGCCCAACCCCCGCGTGCACGTCTATGCCAGCGGGGGCGTCAACTGGACCTTCTACGACCGCGGCGACGGCAAGCCCTACGGCGCCGACGCCCTCATCGAGGAGGCCCTGCGCTACAAGGAGATGGGGTTCGACACCTTCAAGTGGCGCCCCGGAACCGATTGGGAGGAAGCCGGCATCACAGCCGGAAAGCTGGGGGAGACGGTGTGCCGGAAGCTGCGCGAGGCGGTCGGGCCGGACTTCAAGCTCGGCCTGGAAAAGAAAGCCTGGGACGCCTGGACTTTCGAGCAGGCCATGGAAATTGCCCCCATTATCAACGATTTGAAGTTCTACTTTTTCGAGCAGCCGTTGATGGACCTGGGCCCGGCCCAGTTCGACGACTACCTGAAATTGAAGGCCGCCATGCCCAACGTGATGCTGTGGGGCGGCGAAGGATTCCGGAATCTCGAATTCGCCCGGCCTTTCATTGAAAAACGCATATACGACGCCGTGCAATCCGATTCCATCCGGTTCGGCATCACGGAGAACTGGCGCCTGGCCCGGGTGGCTGCCTTCCACGATGTGAAGATGGTGCCGCACAACTGGATCACCGCGCTGGGCACCATGTGCAACACCCACCTGGTGGCGGGTGTGCCCAACGGCTTCATGTGCGAGTACTTCCTGTATCCGAACACGGCATGGAGAGACGCGCTGTTCACCGAGCCGCCAGCGCCGAAGAACGGCTACATCACCTTGAACGACAAGCCGGGTTTCGGCATGGAACTGGTCAACCTCGACGAACTGGCGAAGAAATACCCCTACACGCCGGACTTGCCGCGCCTGATGGCCAATCCGCGGTTCCCCAAAGCCTGGGACCGGGCCCGGGCCCGCGAGGAGCAGGTGCGTGCGAAGTACCAGCCGCAGGGACCCGGCCGGCGCGGGTGAGTGACAAACGCGTCGCCGAGCGGTGGATATACCCGGCTGTGCCACAAGCAGTTCCGCGGCTTTCCTGGAATCAGGCCGCGGAGCTGTTCATAATCAGTTCATAATTGGTTCACGATTTCCGGGCCATTTCTGAGATTACTCTGTCCCCAGGCGATGCCGGATCCGGGGCATTTTTCATGCCTCCGGGCACACGGCGCGCCGGAAAGAGTGACTTCATGAAGACTCGATTCTGGATCTGCGGCCTGGCCGTTGCTCTCCTGCCAGGCGCCCTACCGGCGTCGGCCCAGCGGCCGGCCGGAAGTGTCCGTTCCGCCAGGCACGTCATTCTGATGGTTCCGGATGGCATGGGGTTGGCTAATGTGACGGCCACCCGCATCCGCAGGAATGGCCCTGACGGTCTCCCGCTCTACCTTGAAACCCTCGACACCGTGGGTTACCAGAGAACCTATTCCAGGGTGAACACCATCACCGATTCGTCGGCTGCGGCTTCCGCCTTCGCCTGTGGAGAGAAGTTCGTCAACAACGAAGTCTGCTTCCATGCCGACGGCGCGCCTCACAATCCCAGCCTGCTGGAAGTGGCCAAGTCCAAAGGCATGTCCACCGGACTGGTCGCCACCCAAACCATCACCCATGCGACTCCGGCTGCCTTCGGAGCCCACCTGGCCAACCGGAACTGCGAGACCACCATCGCAGGGCAGTACATCCTCCAGACCCGTCCGGACGTGCTTCTGGGCGGAGGCCAGACCCCCTTCAAGCCCTCTACCCCCGACGTCTGTGGGGGCACCGGCGATTTCATCACCATCGCCCAGGCCACCGGCTACACCTACGTGGACACCAAGGCGGCCATGGACACGGCTGTCTCCGGGGGAGTCTCGCGGATTCTGGGCCTGTTCGCCAAGAAATCCCTGAAGCCCGAGTACCAGCGCGTTCCCGGGACCACCGAGCCCCGGCTGCCGGAAATGA
>JADZAF010000194.1 GCA_020852755.1 Bryobacterales bacterium | reverse complement strand
TCCAGCCACTGCAACTCCGCTTTCTTGCTCGCCGGGCAAAACCAGCACGCCGATTTTGGCGGCTCCCTCAGGCCCGCGTCGGCGATCAACCTCTTGCAGGCATCCCGGTCCAAGCCGAGTTCCTTCAGCGGGTACCAGTAGACGTACTTTCGGTCGTTCCAGATCTTGATCCGGCGCCCGTCGGATTTCCCGGCGTCATATCCGATTGCCTTGATGGGCTTCTTTCCTGCTTGCCAGCACCAGAGGGCGGGCTCCCAACGGGCGCAGTAGCGATTCTGTGGCGCGACCTTCCATTTCAGGGAACAGCTCTTGCCGCCATAGGCCAGGCTCGGTAGGGCCTTCGTCCTCAGGCACTGGTCTTCCAGGGTCCGATCCGGAACTTTCTTGGGTGTGCAGCGGACGACCACCAGCGGTGGAAAACCGCTCGCAGCCAGCCAGGCGCGCCGTAGTTCGATGTACTGGTAGGTTTCTGGTTTCTCTCCCCCGGTGTCTGCAAACAGAATCAGATCGGGTCGGATGCCGTGCGCCTTCAGCACCAATAGCATCGCGGTCGAATCCACGCCCATGCCGTCGGCGATGATCAGCGGAACGCCCCGATCCCGCTGGCGAACCTGGTCCAATGTGACGGTGTCTTCAGCCCGCGGTTGGATCTCGTCAAACAGCGGAAACAGCGTAGGATTGCTCATGGGAGGGCTCCGAGGACGGCAAGAATCGGGTGACCCGCGTGCGGTCCACGGGGCTATATCTCTCGGGGGAGGCGGTCTTCTGTAGCTTGGAGCAGACCGTGGCGCAGGCTGATGCGCTCAGATCTTCACGGGGCCGCTTCCTTGTGCGTCGCGAGGAGTTCTTCGTATTTCCGGATCAACTCAAGAGGCTCGCTGTAGCGAACCCCAATACCGACTGCTCGGGCAACTTCCCGGCGAACCTCGCACAACAGTGAAGCCTCCGGTAGCGTCGGAATCACGCGCGGCCAGCCTGCTGTGTAGAGCAGGTGCGCCGGAATCCGGGCCTCAGCGTCTTCCCGGCACTTCCCACGGTCTTTGGCAGACGCCACCGCCGCGCGCAGCTCTCCATCAAGCAGGTGCGGCGCAATGTCGCCCAGCCACCGCGCGGGCTGAAACGGGAACGTGGACTCAGCTTCCAAACGGACGAGTTCCCGATACACCGCCTGGTTTTCCGCACATCGGGCGGCGGCAGACAGATCCCGTTGCGAACCCAGGATGCAGAAGCAGCAGGACACGCGGGAAGAGCCATAAACCGTGTAGGCCTCGTGAAGCGGGAAGTTCTTCTCCTCGAGGTACTCGAAAACCTGCTGCGTGGTCCAGTCGAGAATTGGGTGCCAGTCGAGGCCCCGGGTGTGCCGGGACGCGCTGTCCAGTTTCGGCTGTACTCGTCCCACCGGCGCCTTCGCCCGATTCGGACTTTCCTGCCGCCGGATCCCGCAGACCGAGAGGATCGTCTGATTTCGGAAGCGCTGCACCAGTGCCCGGCACAGGATCGAGGTCTTCAGCTCCGAAGTACAAAACCGCATCGACGCCGTAGACCACGGCAGGATCAGTTTCACGCAACTGAGCTCTGCGTAGCGCCGGACATTGCTTGCCCAGCGCGAGCGCCAGCGATCAAGCAGGTCGCCGCTCTCCCGACGAACGACGATCAGCTCCAGTCGCAGCCCGTCCGCGAGCCGCTCGCATGCCGGCAGCGATTGCCGCCACTCCACGCGTCCCAGGTCGCTGTGAATGAGTATGCGCGGTCCGCAGTGTCCGACCCGGTCAAGGTAGTCAATCGTTGCGAACGCGGTTGCCGCCGAGTCCTTGCCGCCCGACACCCCGACCGCCACAGCCGCCCCACGCCGGATCGCCAGCGACACCTCCGGCGTCACCGCCACTTCACGGCTGGGAGTCCAAATCGGCTCGAATAAGGGAAACGGGTGGGCCATCGAGGAGTCCTCCGTGCTTCGGGTACGGCAGGGAATCCGGCAGGAAGCGACGGGCGCCACGCTGAAGGGCCCAGGCGTACTTGTGGTTTCCTGTGTGGCGCAATCCCCGTGTCAAGCGCGGAAGCCAGGTTCTCAGCCAGTCATCGCCGCCCGCGCGCGGTGCCGGCGCAGCACCGAATCTCTCCAGCAACGCCGCCGCGTATTGCCAACCTTGCTCGCCGGACCGGATCTTCTGAATGGCGCGGTCATTGAACACGGTGCCGTCCGGCAGCAGCCGGACCGTTCTGGGCTCCGTCCGCCCGAGATAGGTTGCGGCAGTCGCCTGGTAGCAGATTCCAGCGTGCCCTCGATGGATGATCGTTCCGTCCGCCGTTGTTCGTGGCACCGGATCACTGAAGCTCACAACGCCCGCCAGCCCATTGCGCCGAAGGCACTCGAACGCGCGGGCGAGGAACCAGCTCTCGCCGTTTGCAGGCACGCTGTCGAGCAGCACGAACCTCCCGAGTTCCGCGCTGTCCAAGGGGCTCAACGGAAATACCGACGTCAGAACGCGGTCGTTGCAGGGGTGGCTGAACACCGCTACGCCGACCAGGCACCCTCCGGTGAACCGGCCGAACCGGACGCGCGCGCTCGGGTAGGAGGCGCTGTAGTGATGTGCCAGAATGAACTCCTTCGCCTCCCTGTCCCCCACCATCTCCGCAACCTCATAGAGCCTCGGATTGATCGGCTCGCCGGTCGGCCGGTAGCTTTCCCGGCGTTCCCGCCAGCGTTGGTTGAACAGACACAACTGCATTGAGCAAACCTCCATTGGCGAGCGCAAGCCATTGAAATGGAGCGGGATAGACGCACCTGCCGCTTCCAGCCACGGACACGCTCTCTCCCTCCGCTCCGAGACTTTTGGTGAAACCTGGTCGGCCGGTTTAGACTGAGGGCGGAGTTGAGTTATGCGTTGCCTCGAATGCGGTGCCGAGTTTGACGAGATGAACGAGTCTCAGCCAGTCTGCCCCGGTTGCGGCGCCCCTCTCGGCGCGGGCCGCGATGATGCCGATATCGTTGCTCTCATGGACGATGCCGCCGCTATCGCCGCGGCCCCCGTCGAGCCGGAGAATGACGATCCTGGGCTTGAGTTGGATCAGCCGATCCGGATGCCGGTGGACCTGCAAGAGGCCCTGAACGATGCCGAGGCGCTCCTGCTCGCCACTGGACACGTCACGTTTGACCTGCCTGAAGGATTCAGGATGTTTCCGCTCCCCACTGAGCGTGTGATGTGAGGTCGGTTCGCTATGCAGCCGTCCGTTGCAACGCGCCAGGCGCTACCGCCAGCGCCTGTCGTGTGTCAGCGCCTCGCCAGAATGGAGAAGGACGGCTCTGCTGCCAAATGCATATTCTCTGACGGCAGTTCGTTGACGCTGTCGCGTTTCCTGGCGAGCTTCGTCCGGCCGCCAGATCAGCTCGAGTTCGACCCAACCGCTGTCGATCCCCTTCGAGAACTGCGCGTCGTTCAAAGCACATCCGCGCGCCCAAGGGAGCTCTACTTCGTGGCGATCGGCTACGTGACGCAGCCGAAAGCCGACAAGCGTGACGAGTACTTCGTTCGGGCCGAGGTCACAGACGGCCGTTTCGGCGTCAGGCATGTTCACCTTCCGGCCGAAGCGGTCCGCGACTACTTCTACTTCGCCAATCGGAAACGCCCCGGCTGCGAAGAGCAGACGCTCTATGACCTTCTGCAGATCGCTCCGTCCGCAAGCCCCGCCGATCTCCGGCTCGCCCTGAAGGTCCGGCTACTCGAGCTTCGTAGCGACGGCGCATCCAAAGACCAGGCCCTGGCGGTAGAGCGCGCATACAATCTCCTGGCGCACCCTGATCTCCGGTCCTGTTACGAGACCCTGCTCCTCGATCCGAATGCTCCCGCGCTGTTCCCCTACGGGGGCTTTGGAGCACTGCTTGCCGCCGGCGGACTCTCGCCCGACCGCGCCACGTTTTTCGCCAAGAGGATCCTGTCGTTCCTTCCTGACCGTCGGGAGAGGCGCTTCCGGGCTCCCCTCCGGAAGATCGAGTTTTTCGACAACCATGCGGTCTACCGCGACAGCAGAAGAAAGGCGGAGGTGATACTGGACCCGGTTTCGCT
>JADZAF010000193.1 GCA_020852755.1 Bryobacterales bacterium | reverse complement strand
TGCATCCGCACCAGGTCGAAGATCGCCACTCCGGTGGTTTCGCTGCCCGTGCCCGCCGTGGTCGGGATGGCGATCAGCGGCTTCAGCGGCCCGGGCGGCGGCAGGCCCTTTCCAACAGGCGGATTCACGTAGTCCAGGAAGTCCCCGGGCGGGTAGGTGGTGTACAGGTTGACGGCCTTGGCCGTGTCGATGGTGGAACCGCCGCCCACGGCCACGAAGCCGTCGTACTCGCCGGCGGCGGCGAACGCGATGGCATCCAGGAAGGACTCGTCGGTGGGCTCGATCCGCACCTGCTCGTAGACCGCGCAGGCGATCCCGGCGCCAGCCAGGGACTCCAGCACGCACTCCACCGGCCGAAGCCGGCGCAGGTTGGGATCGGTCAGCACCAGCACGCGGCGGGCGCCCAGATCGGCCAGGTCCAGCCCCACCTCGCGCGTCACGCCGGGACCGAAGCGGATCGCGGACGTAGCCATTTCAAAAGCGGATTCGTGAGCCGCAACCGCAGGGGGTTCCATGCTGCATCCCATGGTTTGAAGCCAGTATAAGCCTCCCGCGCGCGCCGCGTCTCGAGAGGCGTTCCCCGGCCGCGTTGCCATGCTATGCTGACAACCGAAGTGTTCAGCCGCCATCAGCGCAGGGCCAGGGTGCTCTTTGGCCTGTCGGATATCGTGGTGACCGCGCTGGCTTTCGAAGCCGCTTACCAGACCCGTCTCCTGCTGCCGCTGGAGCGGGTTTTCTACCTGCTGGCCCCGGTCAAAGCCCTGGTGCTGGGCTTTGCGCTGGTCACCTGGCTGCTGGCGGCCCTGTGGCTCGCCATCTACGAGCGGCTGGACTCCGGGGACCCCCGGGTGATCCTGCGGGACACCTCCCGCCAGTGCGCCTGGGGCGCCATCGCGGTGGTCATCTTCCAGTTCCTGCTGCGGCTGGACCTGAGCCGCCCTTTTCTGGCCCTTTTCGTGGTGTACAGTTGGGCGTCGCTGCTGCTGTTCCGGCTCACCGCCGGGCGGCTGGTAGGCCTGATCCGCCGCGAATTCGCCGCCCCCCGCTACGTGCTGGTGGCGGGCTGGGGCGAGCGGGCGCTGCGGCTGGGAGAGGCCCTGGAACGCTCGGTCCGCTACGGCATCCGGCTGACCGGCTTCCTCGTGCTGGACCCGGCTTCCGCGCCGGCCGAGGTGAAGCTGCAGTCTTCCTACCCGGTCCATCCCATCCAGAAGCTGCCCAGCCTGCTGCGCGACCACGTGATCGACGAGGTCATCTTCGCGGTGGGCAGCGACAGCCTCACCGACCTGGAAGACATCTTCCTGCTCTGCGATGAGGAAGGCGTGCGCACGCGCGTGGCGGTGGATTTCTTCCCGCACGTGAACAGCGAGGTCTACCTGGACCGGCTGGGCTTTACGCCCCTGCTGACTTTCTCCGCCGCGCCCCACGACGAAGTGCGCCTGCTGGCCAAGCGCGTGATCGACGTGCTGCTCTCCGCGGGCGCCCTGGTGGTCCTGTTCCCCCTCATGCTCCTGGTGGCGGCGCTCATCAAGCTGACTTCGCCCGGTCCCGTGATCTTCCGCCAGATGCGCTGCGGGTTGAACGGCCGCGGCTTCGTGTTCTACAAGTTCCGGTCCATGGTGGTGAACGCGGAGGCGATGAAAGCGGCGGTGGAGCATCTGAATGTTCGCGACACCGCCTTCAAGATCCCCAACGATCCGCGGCTGACTCCGGTCGGCCGGTTGCTGAGGAAGTTCTCCATCGACGAGTGGCCTCAGCTCTGGAACGTGCTCAAGGGAGACATGTCCCTGGTCGGCCCCCGGCCGGCGGTTCCCGACGAAGTGGCGCACTATCAGCGCTGGCAGCGGCGGCGCCTGCGCATGCGGCCCGGCCTCACCTGCCTGTGGGCCCTGGCGGGACGCGACGAGGTGGATTTCGAAACCTGGATGAAGCTGGACATGCAGTACATCGACAACTGGTCGCTCGCCCTGGACTGGAAGATCCTGCTGCTGACGATCCCTCGCGTGCTGACCGGAAAGGGAGCCAACTGACGGCGGCCGCCGTGGGCTGCCCGGCCTGATTGCCATGAACATAGTGCCTACTGAAGAAGAGGTCGTGCGAATCCTGAAAGAGACCGGAGCGCTGCGCATCGGCCATTTCGAATATCCCAACGGCTTGCACTCGGACGAGTACCTGCAAATCCCTCTGGCCATGCGCTACTCCCAGCATGCCCGGACGCTGAGCGTCGGTCTCAGCCGGAAACTGCGCCAGAACCCGGAAATACGGGCCGCCATCTCCGAGTTGTCGATCGTGGCTCCGGCCACGGCGGGCCTGCCGGTCGCCTACGGGGTCTGCGAGGCGCTGCGGTCGCACCAGGTGTATTGGGCCGAGCGCGGGGAGGACTGCGCCGAGCGGGCCTGGCGTTTCCGCCAGTTCCTCGAGCAGGTCCCGGGAGAACGCGTGGTGCTGGTGGACGACATTCTGCGGACCGGGAAGAACCTGGCCGAAGTGAAGGAGTACGTCGAGTCGCGGGGAGCCCAGGTGGTCGCCCTGGCCGTGGTGGTGTACCAGCCCACGCCGCGGACCCCGAGTTTCGGCGACCTGCCCTTCTACTACCTGGCCAAGCTCGAAGCCAGTTACCGTACCAGCGCCGAGAACTGCGAGTGGTGCGCCCGGGGAGTGCCGCTCGAAAGGGTCTGGGTCTGATTCCGGACCGCGTTCTCTACCCCGGTCCGGCGCCCCCCGGAGAGGTGCTGAAGGTGTGTGCAATGTGTTACAAGTCCATTACGGCTCTCGCGATTGGCCCGGTCGTGTAGCGTTTTTCCACAAAGTTTTACACAGGATCGGTTGAAAAGTGCAGCTCACTTTCCTTGACTGGATCATCGTTGCCCTGTACTTCCTGTTCAACCTGGCCATCGGCTTCTACTACAAGGCGCGGGCGGGAAAGAACACGGGGGAATTCTTTCTTTCGGGGCGCAACGTGCCCTGGTGGCTGGCCGGAACCTCAATGGTTGCAACCACTTTCGCCGCCGACACGCCGCTGGCCGTCACCGGCATGGTGGCGCGCAACGGTGTCGCCGGCAACTGGCTGTGGTGGAATTTCGTCGCCAGCGGCATGCTCACGGTTTTCTTCTTCGCGCGGCTCTGGCGGCGTTCGGGCGTCATGACGGATGTGGAATTCGCGGAAATCCGCTACGCGGGCCGGCCGGCCGCCTTCCTGCGCGGTTTCCGTGCCCTCTACCTGGGTGTTCCCATCAACTGTATCATCCTGGGCTGGGTGAACCTGGCGATGGTGAAGATCCTGATGCTGATCCTGGGAGTGGACAAGACGGCGGCCCTCGCTATCGTCCTGGGGATGATCGCCCTGACTTCTTTCATCTCCACGCTGGCCGGGCTCTGGGGTGTGCTGGTCACCGACCTGTTCCAGTTCGTCATCAAGATGTCGATGGTGATCGCTCTGGCGGTGGCGGCGGTCCAGGCGGTGGGTGGCATCGATTCGATGAAAGCGCAACTGGCAGCTATCGACCGGGCCAAGGACCTGGCGACCGGAACTTCCGGCTCCGTACTCAGTTTCGTGCCCGACCTCCACTCCGCCTGGATGCCGCTGACCACCTTCCTGGTCTACATCTCGCTCAACTGGTGGGCCACCTGGTACCCGGGCGCCGAACCGGGAGGCGGCGGATTCGTGGCGCAGCGCATGTTCTGCGCCCGGGACGAGCGGCACTCGCTGTTGGCCACCCTGTGGTTCAACATCGCGCACTATGCCATACGGCCCTGGCCCTGGATCCTCACGGGGCTGGCCTCCATCATCCTGTATCCCAATCTGGCGGACCCGGAGACCGGCTACATACGGGTCATGATCGATCACCTGCCGGCTTCGCTGCGCGGCCTGATGGTGGCGGCTTTCGCCGCCGCCTTCATGTCCACCATCGGCACCCAGCTCAATTGGGGCGCCAGCTACCTGGTCAACGATTTCTACCGCCGCTTCCTGCGCCGGGACCGCGACGAAAAACACTACGTGCGCGTCTCCCAGTGGGCCACCGTGCTGCTGACCGTGATTTCCGCCGGGGTCACTTTCTACATGGACTCCATCGCCGGAGCCTGGCAGTTGCTGATCGTGACCGGGGCGGGCACGGGGACGGTCCTCATCCTGCGCTGGTTCTGGTGGCGGATCAACGCCTGGAGCGAGGTCTCGGCCATGGCGGCGGCCTTCGTGGTCTCGGTCACCATGCAGTTGTATTTCGGCTTCTCCAGCGCCGACCCGCTGGGCTTCGCGTACATCATGCTGGCGACCGTGGGCATCACGACCGCGGTCTGGCTGGCGGTCACCTTCCTGACCGCGCCGGAGCCCGACGAAACCCTGGTGGCCTTCTACCGGCGGGTGCGCCCCGCGAGCACCTTCTGGAAACCCGTCGCCCGCCTGGCGCCCGGGGTGACGCCGTCCAGGGACACGCGCTATGATTTCCTGGACTGGATCGCCGGCTGCGTGCTGATTTACGGCGCGCTGTTCGGGGCCGGCAAGATCCTGCTCAAGGATTACGGTATCGGTATCGCTTTCCTGGCCGCCGCTCTGGTGGGCGGCGCCATCATCTACTGGGATCTTTCGCGGCGTGGCTGGAGCACCGTTGTTGAGTAACTGCTGCCTGCGTCTGTGCGCGTTGGCGCTGCTGTCGACCGGCGTCCTCGGAGCCGGCCCGGTCGAATTCGGCATGGCCGAACTCCGCAAGGCCCTGGAAGCCCGCGGGCTGCCCGAGAAGCGCTTCCGGGTCGTCACGGAAGTTACCACCGACCCGCCCGAGAGCTACACCATCCGGCCGGGGCGCATCGGCGGCGGCGACCTGCGAGGCCTCATGTATGGGCTTCTGGCGGCCGCCGAGCAGATCGGGACCACCGGGCGTCTGGTTTCCGCCCAGGGCGCTCCCCGCACGCCGGTGCGCGGCATCCGGCATTTCCTGCACAACGCCGATCTCGAAAAGGACTGGTACTATTCGCGAGATTACTGGGCCCGTTACCTGGCCATGCTGGCCCGAGCCCGGTTCAACCGCTTCAACCTGGTTTTCGCGCACCAGACCAATTACCTGGCGCCGCCCTATCCGTTCTGGATCGCGCTGCCCGAATTTCCGGACATACGCGTCCCCGGGCTCGCTGCCGCCGAGCGGGACCGCAATCTCGAGATGCTCCAGTACATCTCCCGCACCGCATCCGAATACGGCATCGATTTCACCCTGGGAGTCTGGGAACACAACATCCAGCCGGGCATGCAGCCCACCGTGGAGGGCCTCACGGCGGAGAATATCGGGCCGTACAGCTACGCGGCGCTCAAGAAGATCCTGGAACTCTGCCCTGCGATACGGAGCGTGCAGATGCGGACGAATTCGGAGTCCGGCATTCCGGGCCCGCAGCAGGTGCCGTTCTACCGCGATTACGTCTTCCGGGCGATTCGTGAAGCCGGGCGGCGGGTGGTGCTGGACCTGCGCGGCTGGATCATGGCCGGCGGGATGGCGGAAGCGGCCATGGGCGCGGGCGTGCCTTTAAGGGTGTCGTCCAAGTACTGGGCGGAAGACCTGGGCAGGCCCTATCCGCCCGCCGAGACCTTTCCCAATTACAGCTATTTGAACCTGCTGCAGAAGCCGCGCCCCTACGATTTTCTCTTCGAAGTCTGGGGTTTGGGCTCGCACCGCCTGCTGCTGTGGGGCGATCCCGGTTACGTGCGGCGCGCAGTTCCCACCTTCACGCTCAGCGGGGCTTCGGGCTTTGAGATCGATCCGCCGCTGGCGCAAAAAGGTTTCGGAAACCGGCCGGGCAGGTGGGGCGTGTTCACCGAATCGAACCGCGACCGCGTTTTCTGGAAGTACGAGTTCGAGCGCTACTGGCTGTTCTACCAGCTTTGGGGCCGGCTGAGCTATGACCCGGCCACCCCGGACGGCGTCTTCCTGGCGGAGCTGCGGGACCGCTTCGGCCCGGCTGCGCAGGACGTCTTCGACGCCTACCGCAATTCGAGCCGGGTGCTGAATGAAATCGTCGCCGTGCACCTGGCCGATCCCAACATGTACATCTGGCCGGAGATCAACCCCGGCGGCCTGATCGACGCCTACAAGCAGGCGCCGCCCAGCGACTGGCGCTACGTGGCCTCCATCGGGGAGGCTGTGGGGAACCGTCTGGAAAACCGCGCCTCGGCCAGGCAGACGCCGGAGCAGACCGCGGCGCGCCTCGACCAGATGGCGGCAGCCACCGAAGAAGCCTTGGAGCGGGCCCGGTCGAAGATGCCGGGAGGGCCCGCCGAGTGGCGCTCTTCAGAAGCGGATTTCACCGTTCTCGCCCTGCTGGCCCGCTACCACGCGCGGAAGCAGACCGCGGCCGAAAGGTTGGAGTATTTCGACCGCACCGGCGACGGGGCGGCTCTGGCCACCGCGCGTCGCGAGCTGACCGCGGCTGTGGCCGTCTGGGAGAAGCTGGCCGCCTTCACCGGCGGCTTGTACCCTGCCGGGATGGCCTTCGGCCCGGACGATATCGGCCACTGGAAGGACAAGCTGCCGTACGTGCGCCACGATCTGGAACTGGTGCGGGAGCGCGAGGAGGTTTTCGAGCGGTTCGGCCGGTTCGATGTGGGGTTCGATTTCGGCGCTCCGCCGGCGCCGTCGAAGGGAGCCTCCTGGCGGCAGCACCCCTACATCCTCGGCAACCACGTGGCGCCGCGGTTCCGGCACGCCGGAGCGGATGAGGCCTCGGGGTGGACCGGGCCGGGCAAGCGCGAGCTCGTGTCGATTCCGCTGACGCCCTACCTCGAGGTACGGGCTGTATCCAGGAACCCGGGGCAGTTGCCGCGCGAGGTGCTGCTGCGCGACTTCGTGCGCGGCCAGGGCCGGCAGTATTTCCGGGCGCGGACCGGTCCGGGCGAGTTCACCGCGATGCTGGTCGATCCCAACGGCAAAGTCACCGAGATGCGGTTGAAGGCCGAGGGCGACCACGTGACGGTGCCTTTTCCCGAAGGCCCATGGGAAGTCAGCGCGCTGCTGCTGAAAGGACCGGGCGCGGCGGCTCCCCTGCCGGCGCCGCGGACGCCCCGCATGCTGCCGCGGCCCGCGATTCTGCATACTCCGCCCGCGGCCCTGACTCCGGGCAAGCCTCTGGAACTGTCGCTGAAGATTTCGCCCGCTGCTTCCGTGTCGGCCGTGCGGCTCCACTACCGGCCGGTCAATCAACTGGCGCGTTTCGAGATGCTGGAAGCCGTCCCGCCGCGCCTGACCTTCACCATCCCTGCGGAAGCCATTTCATCCCACTGGGACCTGATGTACTACTTTGAAATCCTGAATTCCGAAGGCGGCGGCTGGTTCGAACCCGACCCCGACCAGCGCACCCCCTACTACGTCCTCAAATAGAAAAGGGGACAGAGGGATTTGATTCGCGAGCGAATTAAATCCCTCTGTCCCCTTTTTTCGCTACGTGACCTTCACGAAGATGATAACCAGGGTGTAGAGCGCCAGGGACTCGATCAGCACCAGGCCGAGCAGCAGCGCGAAACGGATGGCCGCCGAAGCCCCCGGATTGCGCGCCATGCCTTCAGCCGCCGCCGCCACGGCCTTGGCCTGCGCCAGGCCGCACACCGCCGAGGCGATGGCCATCGAGAAGCCCGAGGTAATGGCCACCCAATTGGTGCCGCCCGTGCCCTGGGCGAACATCGGGCTGGCGAACGCAAACAGCGCCAGCAGGATCAACATCAACTTCACGTTCATCGTACTCTCCTATGTAAAGTGAGGTCCGCAGGAGGTGGTTCCCGTCATCCTCTTACAGCCGGGCTCACGCTGCGGCCTTTTTCATCAAGCCGGAATTAATGCTCGTGCGCGACCGCCCCGCCCACGTAGGTCATGGTCAACAGCACGAAAACGTAGGCCTGCAGAAACGCGACGAAGATGTGCAGGCCCATAAAGGCCACCGGAACCACCAGGTAGGTCAGGCTCAGGAAGACCAGGGTCACCTGCTCGCCCGCGTACATGTTGGCGAAAAGACGAACGGACAGGGAGAGCGGGCGGGCCATGTGGCTGATCAGCTCGATGGGCAGCATGAGCGGCGCCAGCACCGGCATGGGGCCGGCGAAGTGGGCGGCGTATTTCCCGGCGCCCTGCGCCCTGGCGCCCACGTAGTTGTAATAGAAGAAAGTCACCAGCGCGCAGCCCACCGTCACGTACGGAAACATGGTGGGCGACTCGAAGCCCGGAATCAGCCCGATCAGGTTGGCCGTCAGGATAAACAGAAAAATGGTAGCGAAATAATGCAGGTATTTCGGGCCGTCGTGCCCGACCGTCTCCTCCGACTGGCCGCGCAGGAAACCGTACACCATCTCCAGGATCTGCTGCGCTTTCCCCGGCCGGTCCACCGAGAGGCGCGGGCGGAGGACCGCGGCCGCAGCCGCCAGGATCAGGACCACCAGGATTTCCATGGTGACGTAATTCGCCCAGGGGCGGGCGGCGTCTTCAGCGTGCAGGCCGAAGAGGTTGAGAATCGAGTTTCCCAACCCGGCCAGATGATCGTTGAAGAGCTTCGTCACCCACAGTTCATGTTCCGGCATAAATGAGCTCGAAAAGGATTTCCGCGATTACCGCCGCAACCGCCACGAACAGACCCGCCAGTGCGGCGGAGAGGCTTAAGCTTGAGTAATTTACTATAGCATAGCCGCCTGCGGCCAGGCCCGCGTAGCGCAGCCCCAGAACCACCGCCACACGGGCGCGCGGCCGCCGCCGGCCCGTTTCCCCAAGCGACTCCACCAGCTGCTTCAGCCATCGAAAGTTCAGGTACGAGGCAACGGCCCCGGCCAGGAAGCCTGCCCCCCAGTTCCAGCCCGAAAAGAACCAGCCCGCCGCGGCGCCGGCGGCCGTGATGGCCAGCATCCAGCGCCGGATGCGGCTGAGCGCCCGGCCGTACAGCGCCTGGTCAGGATCCATTCGTGCGGGTGTCCCGCTGGATCTGCCGGATCAACTGAACGAAACCGGAGGCGATACCCAGCAGCAGGAAGACAATGTACAGGAAATGCGTGCCGAACGCTTTGTCCAGCAGGTACCCGATGATGTAGCCGGCCAGGGTGCTGGAGGGCAGCACGAATGCCAGCGTGGTATACCGCCCCACGGTGGCCATGAACGACTTGCTCACGGCTTGGCTCTCCGCAGTTCCGCCGCGCGGCCGGCGGTTTCCTGCACCAGGAAGCCCATCTTCGCCTGGCTGGGCTCGAGGTCGGGCCGGATCCCGTGCTCCTCCAGGGCTTCGCTGGTGGTGGGCCCGATGGAGGCAATCACGGCGCGCTGCAGGCCCTGCCGGGCCGGTTCCTCGAGACCGAGCTCGGAAGCCGCCCGGAGCAGGTGCTCGATCTGCGCGGCCGAGGTGAACAGGGCCACGTCGATTTCCCCCGCCGCCAGGCGGCGGGCGGCGGCCTGAAGGGGCCCGCGGTCTTCGGGCAGATCCCAGTGGTAGACCGGAACGGGGGTGACCTCGGCGCCCCGCACCCGCAGGGCTTCCAGAAGCTGGGGGTTCGAACGCCCGTACTCCTGCACCGCGATACGGCGTTCCGGCCGGTTCTCGGTGGCGGCCAGCACCTCCCGCCAGGTGTGGGGCGGCGGAGCGGGGATGGCGACCGGCACGTTCATCTCGCGCAGGGCCGCGACCGGCTTGGGCCCCCGGGCTGCGACGGTCAGGCCCCGCAGCGCCTCGGGGAAGCGCTCGGCGGGATAGCGGGCCGCCAGCGTCCGGGCCAGGGCGCGGGTCCCCACCCCGGTCAGGAAGATCATCAGGTCGAAGCCGCCGGCGAAGAGGCGTTCGGCGAAACCGAAGGCCTCGGTGTTGGATTCGAGCGGGACCTCGCGCATGGAGGGCGCCGTCACCGGCTCGCCGCCGCGCCGGCGGATCAGCTCGGCGATCTCGGCCGCCCGGCGGCTCTCCAGAGCCAGAACCCGCATGCCGGCAAAGGACATCCGAGCAATATTGTAACCCGGGCTGGGCTTTGGCCTTGACTGCCTCACCCAACCGGTTCTATATATAGATTCTCTATGGATAGAGCGGATATCCCTCCGGGGACCCTGGAGATGCTCATTCTGAAAACCATCGCCCGCTTCGGGCGCATTCACGGCTACGCCATCGCCAAATTCATCCAGCAGGCCACCGGAGGAGTCCTGCAGGTGGAGGAAGGCTCCCTCTATCCCGCCCTGCAGCGCATGCTGGTCAAGGGATGGGTCACCGCCGAGTGGATCCCCAGCGGGCCGAAGCGGCGCGCCCGCACCTACCGGTTGACCCCGGCTGGACGGAAGCAGCTTACCGCCGAGGTCTCGGCTTTCACCCGGGTGGTGGAGGCCATCACCCGGGTCATCCAGCCGCTCGAGGAGGCGCCTTGAACCCGCTCGGCGAGAACTGGCGCAAGCTGTTGCTCCTGCGGCGCCGCCCGCAAATGGAGAGCGAACTCGAAGAAGAGATGCGCTTCCACCTCGAGATGCAGGCCGAGGAAAACCGCGCGGAGGGCCTGTCGGACGAAGAGGCGGCCCACGCTGCCCGGCGGCAGTTCGGGAACACGGCCCGCCTCGGCGAGCGCAGCCGCGAAGCCTGGGAATGGCCTGTCCTGGAGTCCTGGATTCAGGACGCGCGCTACGCGCTGCGCGGCTTGCGCGCCAGCCCGGGTTTTCTGGCCGTGGCGATCCTGTCTCTGGCCCTGGGCATCGGCGTCAACGTGGCGGTCTTCAGCTTTGTGAACGTCCTGTTCCTGAGGCCCCTGCCGGGCGTGCCGGACCCCGGGAGCCTGGTGTCGGTCTACCCCCGCAACCGCGCTTCCGGCGGGTTCACCAGCTGCTCCTATCCGGAATTCGAGTACTATCGCGATCACAACCGGACGCTCTCCGGGGTTCTGGCCTACCTGCGGATTCCGATGACCTTGCGGGCCGGCGGGCAGGCGGAGCGCATCCATGGCGAACTGGTGAGCCCGAACTATTTCACCGTTCTCGATGTGAAACCGGCGCTGGGCCGTCTCTTTACCGCCGGGGAGGCCGAGGCTCCCGGTTCCGGCGCGGTTGTGGTGCTCAGCCACGGCTTCTGGGAACGGCGCTTCGGAGCGGACCCCGGGGTGCTGGGACGCAGCGTGCGGTTGGGGGACGGCTCGTTCACCATCATCGGGGTGGCGCCGCGCGGCTACCAGGGCATCGTGCTCGACTGGTACGGGCCGCCGTCCGCCTGGGTCCCGGTGACCATGTACCGGCAGGCCGTGCCGCCGCTGGCGGAGGTCGACGCGCTGGGCTCCTGGGGCATGCAGAGCTACCCGCTCGTGGCGCGGCTGCGTCCCGGCGTGAGCCTCGAAGCCGCGGCGGCGGACCTGGCCGTGATCAGCGCGCGACTTACGAGTCAGCGCCGCGAAGCCATGGGACGAAGCCTGGCGGAATACGCTGAGACGGTCCCCGAGCTGTTTCCGGCAAGCCAGGCCCGGTTCTGGCCGGGATTCCGCAGGAACGTCTTCGACTTCCTGGCATTGCTGAGCGCCGTGGCCGGGCTGGTGCTGCTGCTGGCTTACGTGAACGTGGCCAATCTGGTGGTCGCCCGCGCCGCCCGGCGGCAGCGGGAGGTCGCCATACGCCTGTCGCTGGGGGCCGGGCGGGTCCGCCTGATGCGCCAGTGGGTAACCGAGAACCTGGTGCTGGGCGGCCTGGGCGGATTGGCCGCCCTGCTGGTGGCGGCCGCGACGGCCTGGTTCCTGGGCGGCTTCCACCAGATGTTCCGGGCGCCGGTCCGCCTGGACATCGCGCTGGACGGGCGCGTGCTGGCCTTTGCCCTGATCCTGTCGGCCATCACGGGAGCGGCGCTGGCCGTCTTCCCCATGCGCCTGGCGTCCCGCCTGGATTTGAACCGGATGCTGAAGAGCGACACGGGCACGCCCGGCGGGACACGCCTGCGGGCGCAGAACGGGCTGGTGGCGGGCCAGGTGGCGCTTTCGGTAGTGCTGGTGGTTGGCGCGGGCCTGTTCGTGCGGACTCTGGCCAACGCCTACGCCGCCGATCCGACCTTCCGGCCGGAGGAGGTCCTGCTGACGGACCTCGACGTGGCCTCGGCGGGCTACGACGAGCGGCGCGGCGGCGCCCTGTACGCTCAACTGCTGGAGCGGGTCCGCGCGCTGCCCGGCGTGCGCGCCGCGGCCCTGGTTTTCGTGGTTCCGCTGGGCGGGCGGCGCGGCGGCACCAACGTCGAAACCGGGCCCGACGAAACCGGGCGCCGGAAGAAAGTGCAGGTCGGTTTCAACGTCGTAAGTCCCGGTTACTTCCGTACGGTCGGCATCCCGGTGGTGCGGGGCCGCGATTTCAACGCATCCGACCGGCCGGGCGCCGCCCCGGTGGCGCTGATCAACGAAGAGATGGCCCGGCGCCTGTTTCCGGGACGCGAGCCTCTCGGTGTGCAGTTCCGGGTGGAGTGGCCGCCGGCCGGCCTGGTGGAGGTGGTGGGGGTGGTGCGCGACGGCCGTTTCCGCAGCTACCGCTCCGAAATCGAGCCTACCGTGTATCTTCCGCTGGCTCAGCGCTTCCTGCGCAGCATGAACCTGGAGGTACGGGGGACGGGCGGTGTGGAGCGTCTGCTCCCGGCGGTGCGCCGCGAACTGGCCGCCCTGGACCCGGATTTCCCCTTGACCGGAGCCCAGACCCTGGCCGCGCATTTCGACAATGCGCTTTCGCAGGAGCGCCTGACGGCCTCGCTGCTGAGCGGGCTGGGTCTGCTGGCCCTGGCGCTGGCCGCCATCGGCATCTACGGCATGCTCTCTTACGCGACGGCCCAGCGCACTCGCGAGATCGGGGTGCGGATGGCCCTGGGAGCCGCCGGCGGGCGTGTTCGACGGGTGGTCCTGGGACGGCTGCTGCGGCTGATCGCGATCGGCCTGGGGGTGGGAATGGCGGCGGCCTATCCGCTGGCGAGGCTGGTCAGGAGCCGGCTTTTCGGAGTGGAGCCGGGAGACCCGCTGGTCTACCTTGCCGCGGCGGCCGTTCTGATTGCTGCCGGGCTGCTGGCCGGATACGTGCCCGCACGCCGGGCGTCCCGGGTGGATCCCGTGGTCGCTTTGCGGTGCGAGTGACCTATTTCTTCTGCGCCGCCGCGACGTGAATGGCGATGGCGATGGAGCGGATCTTGGTCTCCGGCGTCTCCGCCCGGGAAAGCAGGATCAGCGGCACCTTCGCGCCGATCACGTTGCCCCCCGATTCGCCCTTGGCAAAGTACAGGATGGCCCGGTAGAGGATATTGGCGGCCTCGATGTCCGGGGCGATGAAGACATCCGTACGGCCCACCAGCGGGCTGTAGATATTCTTGCGGTCGGCGGCGAACTTGCTCAGCGGCACGTCCAGGGCGATGGGACCTTCCAGGTAGGCGTCGGCGATCTGCCCGCGGCGGTTCATCATGGTCAGCCCGGCTGCGTCCATGGTGGCCGGCATGTCCGGGTTGACGAACTCCAGGGCGCACAGCAGGGCCACGTTGGGCTTCTCGATGCCGATGGCATGGGCCACCTGGATGGCGTTGCGGCAGATCTCGGCCTTCTGTTCCAGGGTGGGAGCGATGTTGATGGCCGCGTCGGTCATCAGCATCAGGTGATCGAAGCCGGGGACCTGAAAGACGATCACCTGGCTCAGCAGGCGGCCGGGCACGCGCAGGCCGGCGTCCTTGTCCAGCACGGCGCGGATCAGGGTGGCGGTGCCGATCTTGCCCTTCATGAGCAGGCCGCACTGGCCCTCGCGGACCAGGGCGATGGCCTTGCGGGCGGCCGCGGCCTCGTCCGGTTCGTGGATCACCTGGTCGTCGCGCAGTTCGAAATCGGCGGCGGCGGCCAGGGCCCGGATCTTGTCCGCATTGCCGGCCAGAATACCCTCGGCCAGCTTCAGTTCCCGGGCCTGCTTGAGCGCTTCCATCACGTCGGGATCGTGCCCGGCGGCCACCGCGATCCGCACGGGCCCCTTGGCGCGCGCGGCGGCTACGAGTTCATCGAGGTTTCGGAACATAACGGAAAATGGAGCGGGGGCGGCGGTTGACGCCGCCCCCGGGTTGATTGAGGAGTTACGCCGTGGCGGCTTCTTTCAGCACCGATTCGACGATGCCGCCGAACTCGGCGTCGGTCAACAGCGCTTTCTTCTCCACGGAAAGCTGCTTCACGCGGGCCAGGATATCGCCGGCCTGCTCCGGAGTGGCGGTGACGCCGCGGCGCTCGAGGTGCTCCTCGATGTTGGCCAGCCCGCTTCCCTTGCCCAGGGCGATATCGATGCCCGGACGGCCCACCAGCTCGGGCAGGAACGGGATGTACTCGCAGGGCTCCACGTCCTTGCAGCGGCGGTGGAACATGGTCACGATGCCGGACTCGATGTAGTACAGCCAGTCGCCCACGATCGGGCGGTTCGGCGGCACGCTGACTCCCGCCAGTTGCTGTACCAGCTTCGAAAGGGCATAGAACTTCTCGGTCTTGATGCCGGTGTCCACGCCGTAGAGGGTAAGCAGCGCCATCACCGTGTCCTCCAGGGGCACGTTGCCGGCGCGCTCGCCGGTGGCCGACACGGTCACGTGAGCCACGGAAGCGCCGGAGGCCAGGGCCGCGATGGTGTTGGCCACGCCCAGGTCGAAGTCCTGGTGGCAGTGAATCTCGATGGGCTTGTTGAAGCGCGCCTTCAGCTTGCGGATGATGACCGAGATGGCCTGCGGCGTGCAGCCGCCGAAGGAGTCGGCCAGGGTGAGCGCGTCCATGTGGCCGTTGGTGGCGACCTGCTCGATCAGGTCCATGTAGCGGTTCAGATCGCAGCGGGTGCTGTCGATAGTGAAGAACACCGTGTACAGGCCGGCCTCCTTGGCGGCCAGGGTGGTTTCGATGGAGGACTTGATGGCCCAGTCCATCGATTTTCCATAGGCGTTCTTAATGATGTGGTCGCTGGACGGGATCTCGGTGATGATGCCCTTGACTCCGCAATCCTTGGCCAGCTTGACGTCCTGCGGCATGCAGCGGGCGAAGGAAAAGATCTCCGAACCCAGGTCGAGGGCCACAATGTCCCGGATGGCGGCCTCGTCCTCGGCGGAAACCGCGGGCATGCCGGCTTCGATGCGGTGCACGCCCGCTTCGGCCAGAGCCTTGGCGATGGCAACCTTCTCCTGACGGCGGAACATGATACCCGTCTGTTGCTCGCCGTCCCGCAGGGTGACATCGTGAATGCGGATGTTGGAGGGGAATTGGAGGGCTTCCCGGACTTCCGGTTCCCAGTTCCAGGGGCTAGTAAACCACTTCTCCGTTTTCCACGGCTGACTCATGCAAATCTCCTTGACAAATATTAAGATTCCAGGCTGAACCCTCTACTATAGCAGGCGGCCCCGCAGTGCCGGGGACAGGCGGATCCGTCCCGAACCGCGCCTCACCTCTTCTTTTTCAACCCCTTGGTGGGCCGATCCGTGTGTTCCCGGGTCTGCCTCGCGGGTCAGTCCCGCGCGCGCCGGCGACCCGCGTCACCTCGCATGAACGTAACAGGACTGCGGCGCCTAAAAGGAAAAGGCATATAATAGCCCTTATCAAAGGAGAACAGCGTGGGCTACCGGCCCGAGACCCCTTTCGACCATATCGAAAGCGCTCATCAGTACGTGGATCTCCTTGCGGAAGCCATCGAGGAAACTCGCCGGGAGATTGACGAGGAGATGGAGACCGCCACAGTCGCCGGAGCGGAGCGGCGCAGGAAGGCCCTCCTTCTGGTTTCCTACAACCTCGCCAAGCTCTCTTTCCATATGCGCACCAGCCGCCGGATTCTCAACGATTTGCGCAGCCTGCGGCGATTGCTCCTGGCCGAGAGGCAGGAACTGACCAGGGCCGGGGCGCCGGGCGGCGGCGAGACGCCTTGACCCGGCCGCGGGATGCGGGCGATACCGGCTACAAGAGGAACCATCATGCATCTTTCCCGAAGAGCATTCCTGAGCACGGCATGCGGGGCGGCCGCCGGGGCGCCCTGGGCGGCTTCGGCCGCGGGCAGGTTCCCCGGTCTGAAGGTCGGCGTCACTGACTGGAACCTGGGCAAGACCGGGCAACTGGAGGCTGTATCTCTGGCCGCGTCGCTGGGTTTCGAGGGCGTGGAGATCAGCTTCGGGCGAAAACCCGGCGGGGACCGCCTGCCCCTGGACGACGCTGCGACAGTGGCCCGGTACCTGGAAGAGGCCCGCGCACGGAAGATCGCCATCGCCGGCACCTGCCTGGACATCCTCCACGTAAACTGCCTCAAGAACGACAAACTGGCCCAGAAGTGGATCGCCGACGCCATTCCCGTGACGGCAAAGCTGAAAGCCCGGACGATTCTGTTGCCGTTTTTCGGGAAGTGCTCTGCAACCACGCCGCAGGAAATGGACTACGTGGGCGACGCGCTGAAAGAACTGGCGCGGGAGGCGGAAAGGGCCAAGGTTGTGTTGGCGCTCGAGAACACCCTTTCGGCCGAAGACAACGTCCGCATCCTGGATCGCACGAAATCCAAGGCCCTGCGCATCTATTACGATGTCGGCAACTCGACCAATGCGGGATTCGACCCGGTACGGGAGATCCGCTGGCTGGGCAGGGCGCGGATCTGTCAGATCCACCTCAAAGACCGCGGCTATTTGGGCGAGGGCAGGATCGATTTCCCGGCCGTTATGAAAGCGATTGCGGACATCGGCTTCAAAGGGTTCGCGGTGCTGGAGACTTCCAGCCCCTCCAAGTCCATTGAAGCCGATATGAAGCGCAACCTGGCTTTCGTGCGTAAGCTGATGGCCTAAGACCTTCAAAAGATTGACCCGAACCCTATACACCAGGACCAGGTGGCAAGAACCTGAAGACCGGAACGGGCAATCCGTCCGCCAAAGCCCGCGGCGGAGCTTCCCGGCCCTTCCCGCCCTCTCAAAAAGTCCCTGTTTTTGACGGTTTCCCGCTGCACATTTTCGTTGACATTAACAATCGTTAGCCTTATTATTTTCTAGCGGGTTAGTTTCAGGCAGTAGACAACTCAGCACCGGTGTAAAGGCAGGGATCGTCCGAATGACCTTCCAGATCGGTGAGAAGGTGGTTTATCCCAATCAAGGGGTGGCCACGGTCGAGAACATCAGCACCCGTTCCTTTGGGACCCAGCTCGAGAAGTTTTACCTTCTCCGGCTGCAGTACTCCAGCATGACCGTAATGGTCCCCTTCTCCCACGTGTCTGTCGTGGGGTTGCGTCCCATCACCCGGAACGGGGAGGTCGCACGAATACTGACATTTCTTGCAAGCGGGACCTGCCGCCCATCGAGCGACTGGAAAGCCCGTTTCAAGGAACACACGGACAAAATGCAGAGCGGCAACCTGCTGCAGACGGCGGAGGTATTGAAAAGCCTGCTCCTGCTGCAGGCGGAAAAGCTGTTGTCCTTCCGGGAAAAGAAGATGCTGCACCGAGCCCGCCACATGCTGGTTACCGAACTTTCCATTTCGCGCGGGATACCGGAAAGCGAGGCCGTGAGGCTGTTGGAGAAAGCTCTGGCGAAGGCCGGCCTCACCTTGCCGCAGGAGATGTAGCCCGGGCGTCCCCGGGTTCGGCGCCCGCTTAGTCGAGGATGACGGCCCCGGAGCCCTGAATCTGGTAGATCGTCTTGGGCCCGGTGATCGACTTCGGGTCGAAGGCCCGGTTGTTCTCGTCGGCCTCGTGCTGCGCCTGGGCGACGGCTTGTTCCCTGGTGAGTTCGAGTTTTACCAGCTTCCCCTCGGCTAAGGCCATCTTTCCGGGCGAGTCTTTCGGAAAGACGATTTCACCATCCCGGACCTTGATGCGGATCATGGCGTTGCTGACCGGATCGACAATGTGCATCCAGCAGCCCATCTTCCGGCAGACGTCGGTGACCCGCCCCTTGACCTGTACGGTCTTGCCGACATAGTCCTCGGGGGAGGCCGCGAGTTTGTCGATGGCGGTCGGCTGCTTCAAGGCCAGCGGCTTGCCCAGCTTGAGGGGAGCGGCGGCCGCCAGCGAAACCAGTGCAAGGAAGATCGTAAGGCGCTTCATAGGCTCGAGATTCCGATTATCTCATTGCGGAAAGCCCAGGTACTGCACTTCCTCTTCGAGTTCCAGTCCGAAGCGCCCGCGCACCCGGTCCTTCAATTCCCGGATGAGGGTGCGGAGATCGGCCGCGCTGCCCGCCCCGGCGTTGTAGACCAGGTTGGCGTGGTAGTCGGCCACGCGAATGTCTCCCCGCGCCATCCCGCGGGCCCCCACCTGGTCGAGGAAGTACGCTGCCGGCACCTTTCCTTCCCGCACCACCGCGGCCGGAACCGCGCCGGCCACCGGACCGGGCAGGTCGGCCAGGAGGAAATTCTTGAAAATGCTGCCGGCGCATTTCATGGTCGGCGGGAACTTGCGGTTGCGGACCTCGACGATCTCGCCGGCGGTCCGCTGCAGTTCGGCGGCGTCGGCCGGGTCGAGCGCCAGTTCGGCCGAGAAAATGATCCAGTCCTTGTGCCGCTTGAAGATGCTCTCGCGGTAACGGAATTCCGCTTCCCGGTTGCCGAATACCCGCACCCGGCTCCCATCGAAGAAACGCACCCGCTCGATTCGCTCGGAGATCGAGTGGCCGTAAGCGCCCGCATTGCCGTACACCGCCGCGCCCACGGATCCGGGGATGCCGGCCAGCGTCTCGAGTCCCTGCAGCCCGCGCCCGATGGCGAAGTCCACCAGGGCCTGCAGCTCCGCGCCCGCTTCCGCAATCACGCGGTTTCCGCCGGCCCGCAGATCGCAGCCGCGAAAGCGCAGCACCAGGCCAGGGAATCCGTCGTCGGAGACGATCAGGTTGGTCCCCTCGCCGATCACCACGAAAGGGAGCCCGCTGTCCCGGGCGGTCTCGACGGCGGCGATGAAAGCCGCCTCGCTGGGCGCCTCGGCGAAGACCGCGGCCGGACCGCCGATTCCGAAGCGGGTGTAGCAGCAGAGCGGAACACCGCTGGAAACCTGTAAATTGGGAATTTCGGCCAGGCGCTCGCGCGCCTCCTTCAGACTCAGCACTGATATCAATTATAGGGGAGACGATGGAATGAACACCGCTTTCAGCGGGTTTCCGCCCGAAGCTCTGCGGTTCCTGCGCGGCCTCCGGAAGCACAACAACCGCGAGTGGTTTCTGCCGCGCAAGGAGTTGTTTCTGCAAGTCCTGCGGGCGCCCATGGAACAACTGGTGACCGCCGTTAACGGGAAGATGATCCGCTTCGCGCCCGCCTATGTGACCGATCCGCCGAAGGCCGTCTACCGCTTCTACCGGGACACCCGTTTCAGCGCGGACAAGACCCCTTACAAGGACCACATCGCCGCCATCTTCGTGCGGCGCGGCTTGACGAAACACCAGAGCGCCGGTTTCTACTTCAGCATTTCCGACCGGGAGATCGAAGTGGCCGCGGGACTCTACATGCCCGGCCCGGATCCGCTCCGCCTCGTCCGCCATCACCTGCGGGACAACCACGTCGAATTCCGCAGCCTGATCGCTGCCCGCCGCCTGCGCAAGCTGATGGGCGAATTTCAGGGTGACCGGCTGTCGCGCGTGCCCCGGGGCTTCCATTCGCAGGACGCCGCCGCCGATCTGCTGGTCTACAAGCAGTTCCTCTTCTTCACGCTCCTGGACCCCGCCCTGGCGCTCGGCCCCTCTCTGGTCGGGGAAATCGTCAGCCGCTTCCAGGCAGTCGCCCCGTTCGTGGAGTTCCTGAACCGGCCGCTGATGGGACAAAGGGGAAGGAGGGATTTCCCGCTGTCCTGAAAAATCGCGCTGTCCCTTTTTGCTATGGTTGAAGGTAACCTTATGAGAAACGGACCTACACGTCGTGAATTCCTCCGGTCCGGATCCGCCGCGGTGTTGGGAGCAGCAAGCCTGCAGGCAGCCGCGCGGCCAGTGGCCGAGTACCGGCGAGGCGGCATGGTGTACCGCCGCCTGGGCCAGACCGATATGCACGTCTCGCTGCTATCGTTCGGTTCGCATACCGACCCCGCCGACCGCGTCCGTGTCCGGCAGGGCAAGACCATGCTTACCGAGGCGGGTCAGGCGCGCCGCGACCGCATCATCGCCCGGGCTTTCGACCTGGGCGTCAACCTGCTCGATGTATACGACAGCGAGGGCCAGTGGGAGCCGGCCGCCCGTATCGTCAAGGGCAGGCGCGACAGGATCCATATCTCACTGGCTCACGAGATAACCGCACAGGACATCGACAACGCCTGCCGTATGTTCGGCTATGTGGACCTGTACCGGTTCCATACGGGCGAGATCGACGGGCCCACGCTGCACAACTGGGACTTCATGCGGAAGGCCAAGGAAGCGGGCAAGATCCGGGCCATCGGCATTGCCACCCACATCGAGCGGACCATGAGCATGGCGCTGGACGAACTGGAGGGTATTGACTACCTCTTCTTCCCCTACAACTTCATCCACGCGCGGGCCGATTACAGCCAGTTCCTTCCCAAAGCCATCGAGAAGAAAGTCGGCCTGATCGCCATGAAGCCGCTGGCTTCCGGCTCCATCATGCAGCTCGACCCCAAAGCCCGTCCCGGCATGAAGCCCGAGTTCGAGGCCTTGCAGTTGTGGCAGCGGCGTAACAAGCCGATCCTCCCGGCGGCGGTGGCTGAGTTGACCAAGAGCCTGGACCGCCTGCCGGATGAAACCCTGTGCATGGCGTCCATGCGCTTCAACTACTCCAAGCCTTTCCTCGCCACGGCCATCACCGGCATGTTTGACGACATTCTGCTGGACGACAATTACAGGGCCCTGACACGCTTCCAGGAAATGACCAGGGACGAGTACGCGGCCCTGGACGCCGCAAAACGGCTGGCCGGACTGTGCGGTTCGGACTGGCTGCCGCGGCACTACCGCTGGCTGGAGGAACAATGGCGCGCTTAGCTCTTCTTCTCCTGGCCCTGCTGCCTGCCTTCGCGCAGCAGGACGAGCACTTCAAACAGGCCGGCGTGTGCGGCCGCTGCCACGTGATCTCCGTGGTGGAATGGAGCATCTCCAGCCACGCCAAGGGGGCCGCCGACTGCCTGGCCTGCCACGGCAAGAGCGAAGGCCACATCATCGACGAGCGCAACAACATCAAGCCGGACAAGATCCCCCACGATGCCGCCATCGCCGGCCTGTGCGCGGATTGCCACAAGAACGGCTGCCCGAAAACGAAGCAGACCGCGTCCTGCCAGAAGTGCCACCACGTACACGCGCTGGTCAACCCCGAGCGACCGCCCCAGGTGAAGGACCAGGTTCTGGAGCAGCGGGCGGCGAGCTGGGAGCGCTACAGCCGCCGCATGGAGGAAGGCGAGCGGCTGCTGAAGGCCGAGCATTTCGCCCAGGCGCGCGACGCCTTCCGCGCGGCCTTGAAGGAGAATCCGAACGACAAGCAGGCGGCCGAACGCCTCCAGCTCTGCGAGAACCGGCTGAGGACCGGATGGCCGGGCTTCGAGATCGTCAAGGAGCGCGGTTTCTGCAGCCGGACCGGCCTGCCGCGCGAGGTGCGCGTACCGGCCCTGGGCATTCGCATGGCGCTGGTCTCGGGCGGCGAATTCGAGATGGGCTCGGACCGTTTTCCAGTCTCCAAACCGCGCCATACCGTGCGGGTGGCGCCGGTTTACCTGGCCGTCCATGAAACTACCCAGGCGGAGTGGACCGCGCTGATGGGCAAGAACCCCAGCGCCCACCAGGGCGAAAAATTCCCCGAAGCGGCCAGGCTCCCGGTCGAGCAGGTTTCCTGGGACGACGCCCAGGCGATTATCCGCGTGGTCAACCAGAAGGTGCCGGGCGCGGGTTTCCGGCTGCCGACCGAAGCCGAGTGGGAACTGGCGGCCCGGCGCGGCGAAGGCTCGCCGGAGCCGGGCAACCTGAAAGCGCCGCGTCCCGTGGGTCAGGGCCGCCCTGACAAGCTGGGCCTCTTCGACCTGCAAGGCAATGTCTGGGAATGGTGCTCCAGCCTGAGCGCGCCGTACCCCTACGACGCCGCCGACGGCAGGGAGTCGCCCGCTGCCCAGGGAATGCGCGTGCTGCGCGGCGGCGGCTATGCCGACCTGGGCGACCTGCTGGATCCGGCGATGCGGCACGCCGAGCGCGCCGGCCGGCGCCTGCAGTGGAATGGA
Source organism: Bryobacterales bacterium (assembly GCA_020852755.1). Lineage (GTDB taxonomy): Bacteria > Acidobacteriota > Terriglobia > Bryobacterales > Bryobacteraceae > JADZAF01. Next base: position 58,413 of record JADZAF010000193.1, on the reverse strand, counting down.
ATCCGGCTGGCCCGCGGTGTTCCACAATAGAGTCTTACCCTATGCAAAACCAAACTACGGTCAGCCGGCGGGCGTTCGTTTCCGCCGGCGCCTTTGCGATCATCCGGCCTGAACTGGTTCGGGGAAGCCAGAGAAACTCCGCTGTGCGCATGGCCCTGTTCGGCTGCGGCGGCCGCGGCACCGGAGTCGCCTCGTCGTTCAGCACCGTGACCGCGGCCCAGTACGTCGCCCTGGGCGACCTTTTCCAGGAGCAGACGGAGCGATCACAGTCCCTGATCAATACCGCGGCGTCGAAGGCCGGCAAGGCGCCTATCAACTCGGGGATGCTGTTTCACGGGCTGAACTCGCTGGAGCGGCTGCTTGCACTCAAGGAGGTCGACGCCATCCACATCGCCACCCCGCCCTATTTCCATCCGGAGCACCTCGAAGCCTGCGTGGCGGCCGGGCGGCACGTATACATGGAGAAGCCGGTGGCGGTGGATGTTCCGGGCGCGAAGCGGGTCATGCGGGCCGGCGAGCGGGCGAAAGGCAAAACGACACTGGCGGTTGGTTTTCAGTTGCGCCACGCTACGCCCTATGTGCAGCTGGTGGAGCGGGTGCGGCAGGGAGCCATCGGGGAGATGGTCTGCGGGCTGGCGCACTATTACGCCTCGGCCCTCCCGCAACCCGACCGGCCGGGGGCCGGTCCGGCTCTGCGAAGGCTGCGCAACTGGCTGCACGACAGGATCCTCTCCGGCGACATCCTGGTGGAGCAGAATATTCACCTGATCGACGTCAACAACTGGATCGCAGGCTCTCACCCTGTCTCCGCGCAGGGCACGGGCGGGCGCGCCGGCCGCCAGGACCAGGGCGATTGCTGGGGCCACTACAACGTCAATTACACCTATCCCGGCAACGTGCACATCACGCTGACCTCGACCCAGTTTGGCGAGGGCGGCTGGGACGTGGCCATGCGCTATTTCGGAACGCTGGGCGCCGCCGAGATGCACTACGACGCCCCGGTCCGCATCACCGGCCCGCGCAAGTGGGAGTTCCCCCTGGGTTCGACGGTGCCGGCCACCGAGACCGCGGCCGCCGTGGTGGGTGCATTCAAGGGTGCGCTCGACGACGCCGACGCCATGAAGCAGAAGCGCTTCATCGAGAGCATTGTGTCCGGCCGGTTCATCAACGAAGCCGAACAGGGCGCCGAATCCACCTTGAGCGCCATCCTGGGCCGCCAGGCGGCCTATACCGGGCGAATCTGGACCTGGCAGGAACTGCTCAAACTGGAGGAGCGCTGGGACGCCCGCTTGAACCTGGCCAGCCTGGTGTAGTACACAACAGTGCCTGCCCGTGCCGGGAGGCAGGTCAGGCAAACCCGCAAGCCGGCCGCGAATCGGCTTGCGCACACGGAGGGGCTATGTCCGCTGGTGTCTTGCGCCGCGGGTTTCTGCGGGCGGCCGCAGCGTTTTCCGCGGCGCCCGCCGCCTGGCCGCAGCCGAAGATCGCCCGTCTTCCCGGAACCCGGGTTCGGATCGGCCTGAACGCCTATTCCTTCGACCGGCCCCTGCGTGCCGGTTCCATGACCCTGTTCGATGTGGTGCGCTTTTGCGCGGAGCAGGGCATCGGAGGGCTGGATGCCACCGGCTACTACTTCCCCGGCTATCCCAAGACTCCCGCCCCCGGATACGTCCGGAATCTGAAGCGCGAAGCCTTCGTCAACGGGGTCACCATCTTCGGCACCGGCGTGCGCAACGACTTCTCCATCCCCGATGCCGCCGCGCGCCGGAACGAGGTGCGGCTGGTCAAAGAGTGGATCGAAGTCGCGGCGGCGCTGGGCGCCTCCCTCATCCGTGTGTTCAGCGGCCGCGGAGTGCCCGCCGGCTACCGCTTCGACCAGGTTCTGGAGTGGATGGTCCCGGACCTGCAGGAATGCGCCGCCTGCGGCCGCGACCACGGGGTGATGATCGGGCTGCAGAACCACAACGATTTCCTCAAGACGGCGGAGGAGACCATCCGGCTGGCCAGCGCGGTCAACTCGGAGTGGTTCGGCATTCTGTTGGACATCGGCAGCCTGCGGCAGGCAGATCCGTACGCCGAGATCGAGAAGCTGGTGCCCTACGCCGTCTCGTGGCAGTTGAAGGAGAACGTGGGCTACGGCGATCGGGAAGTGCCCGCCGACCTGCGAAAAGTGAAAGCCATTATCGACCGGTCCGGATACCGGGGCTTCCTCCCGGTGGAGACTCTCGGCCCGGGTGATCCGAAGATCAAGCTGGCCGCGTTTCTAAAGAACGTCCGGTCGGTCTTCGCGGCCTGAGCGTGCCGCCCCGCTAGGCCTTCGCGGGTTCTTCCAGGTTGAACATCCAGTTGATGCCGAAGCGGTCGGTGAGCATTCCGAAACGGGCCGCCCAGAAGGTCTTCTGCAAGGGCATGATCACCTTGCCGTTCTCCCCCAGCGCGGCGAAGAGGCGTTCCGCCTCCTCCTGGCTCTCGCAGGCGATGTTGATCGAGAAGTTGTTGCCCGCCTGGAAGGGCATGCCCGGCATCGTGTCGGAGGCCATCAGCATGGCTTTGCCGTTGCTGAGGCAGGCGTGCATGATCCTGTCCTTTGCATCCGCCGCTTCCGGCGGAAGGTCGCAGGGCGCCTGGGAAAACGGCATCAGAAATAACTGGCCGCCCAGGCACTTCTCATAGAAACTCATGGCCTCGCGGCAGTTCCCGTCGAAGGTCAGGTAGGTGTTGATCTGTTTCATGATACGCTCCGTTCCGGTTTAGGTATCCACCGCGGGCCCGGCGTGCGGTGAAACCAGAATGCGCACCCTGCCGTCGCGCAGCCAAAGACCCGCCCACACGAAGCCCCCGACCACCAGCGGGAAGAAGTAGGGATCGCCGATGCGCAGGTGCGTCGCGGTGGCCCCGCCCAGAAAGCCCGTCAGCAGGATCGCGCCGATGACGGCAGTGCGGGGGACCATGTAGGCCAGCGTGCAGGCCAACTCCAGGATGCCTATGGCGGGCGCGATGCTTGTCGCATAGCCGAGCCGGGTGAAGGAATCCGCCACGGGCGCCAGGTCCAGCAGCTTGATGACGCCGTCGAAAAGCAGGAACAGGACAGCCAGGAGGCTCACGACGCGCCCCGCCCAGGGGTTCCTCCGGGCGGCCGGGATGGCTTGCACGGCCGGATGCATGCCGCTACCGTACCAGGATTACTTGCAAAAAACAAGTGAAATGGTGCGGTACGGCACCTTCTTCTTCCCGGAACGAACGGGCACGGAGCCGCGCCCGGTTCCGTGCCTCTGCTTAGGGCTGAGTTCAGGCCTTGAACACTTCCACCAGGCGCCGGGCCACCGAGCGGTGCTCATTGCCCCGCATCTTCCACACCGAGACGTTGATGCGCCCGTTGCCGCCGAGCACGGCGATGGCCGGCTCTCCCTCGAGCAGTTGCCTGATCACCTCCCGGGCCGTCAGCTTCTTTTCCTGCTCGTCCCACTGCAGGGCGATGTGGGGCACTTCGTTGGCGATATGGGGGACGTAGCGCTCGGCCTTCACCCCGGGGACCTTGGCCAAAGCGGTGAGGATGTGCTCGACCCGGCCCTCCAGTACGCGCAGTTCAGCCGCCAGGTCCAGCTTGAGATAGCGCTCCACCGCCGCCAGCAGGCCGATCATCTCCTCTTTGTTCACCTTCATGCCGCGCCCGATGCCGCCCTGGGGACTGATGCACATGCGCGCGGCGTCGGTGAGATCCTTGCGGCCCAGCAGCAGGCCGGAGCTCTGCGGACCGCAGAGGCCCTTGCCGCCCGAGAACGCAACCAGGTCGAAGCCCTCCTTCACGATGCTCGAGAGGCGCGAGGCCGGGGGCACGTCCGCCGCGGCGTCGTTGAAGGTCGGAACGTTATGGGCCTTGCCCACACGCAGGAAATCCTGCCGGCTGATCTGCCCTTCCCGCTCGTTCTTGTTCACGTAGAACATCATGACGGTGCGGGGATTGATGGCGCGCTCCATCTCCTCGACGGTTTCCACCCTCACGATTTTGGCGCCGGTGAGCAGGATCTGAGCCTCGTAGCCGGAGATGTGCGCCTTCGGCTGGATGACTTCGTTCGGCATGTCGGAGGTGTCCGGCAGGCGGTACATCTTCTTGCGGTCCCCCCGGGTCAGGCAGGCCGCGGTGGCCAGCGTGATGGCCGAGGCGGCTCCCGCCGTAACGGCGGCGCCGGGAACCCCGATCACTTCCGCCAGGCGCGCTCCGACCTTCTCCTGCAGTTCCGGCACGTTCACATAGAACCTGGCCGCCTCATCCATGGCGCGCACCACTTCCGGGGGCATGAGGGAGCCGCCCAGGATGGTGACGGTACCGATGGCATTGATCACCGGGCGCACGCCGAGGCGCGTGTAGACTCCGGCTCCGGCCAGCGTGGGTTCCTGCTTGGCCGCCATCGCGGGCGAGGCGGCCAGCGCAGGGAGCGCCGCGCCGGCTTGTACGAATCTCCTCCGAGTCGAACGGGTTGGCATAAGTTTCCTTTCTCTCTGAAACACCTATCTTAGTACGGTGCTGCGGGCGGAGTGCGCCGGTGAACGGGAGGCGCCCGGGGAGTGCAGGTCTTTGCGGCCCGCGGCGATTTCGGAGAAACATTCCGGCCTTCAGCGGCTCCTGGCCGGCCGGCTTGTCCGTTCCTATCGCCGGCCGGGCTTGGCCCTGGTCTTCAGCATCACCGGCGTGCCCTTGAAGCCGAAGCGGCGGCGCAGTTGATTGACCAGGTAGCGCTCGTGGGAGAAGTGCAGCGGGCCGGCGCGGTCGGTGAAAACCACGAACTGCGGGGGACGCACGCCGGGCTGCGTGATGTAGTAGATCTTGCGCTCCTCGAAGCGCAGCGACTCCACGAATCGGTTCAGTTCTCCCGTGGCGATGCGCATTGAAGCCGCGTCGTACACCTCGCGGATCAGCGGGAACAGCCGCTCGGTCCCGGATCCGGTTTTCGCCGAAAGAAAGACCGCCGGCGCGTAATCCAGGAACTTCATGGAATCGCGCACCCGCTGCTCGAACTCGCGCCGGTTCCGGCTCCCGGCCACGTCCCATTTGTTCACGCACAGGATGACCGCGCGACCGCCCTCGTGGGCGTAGCCGGCAATCGTGGCGTCCAGTCCGAGCACACCCTCGGAGGCGTCCAGCACCAGCAGGGTGACGTTGGACAGGCGGATGTGGCGCCGCGCCATCACCACGCTCAGCTTTTCGGCCATCAGTCTGGTCTTGCCTTTGCGCCGGATGCCCGCCGTGTCGATGAAAACGTAGTCGATGCCGCCGCGCACCACACGTTCGTCCACGGCGTCGCGAGTAGTGCCGGCCACCGGCGAAACGATGGCCCGCTCTTCACCGATCAGGGCGTTCAGCAGCGTGGACTTGCCCACGTTGGGGCGGCCGATGATCGCCACCTTGATGGGCGGATGGGCGTCCTCCCGGGTCTGGGCGGCCGATTCGGGAAAGCCCGCGGTCACGTGCTCCAGGAGGGCGTCGATGCCGGCCCCGTGTTCCGAGGAAACGGGAAACAGGTCCCCGATCCCCAACTCGTAAAACTCGTGGGCCAGGCCTTCGCGCGGCCTGGCGTCGATCTTGTTCACCGCCAGGGAAAGCGGCTTGCCGAGCCGCACCAGCATCTGGGCCAGGTCGCGGTCGGCTCCGGTGATCTCGGCCCGGCCGTCCACCAGCAGAATGATGTGGGCGGCGCGTTCGAGCGCCACGCGGGCCTGCTTCAGGATCTGCCCGGGGATATGCTCGGCATCCCGCATCACGATCCCGCCCGTATCGATGACTTCGAAACGCCGGCCGGCGTATTCGGCGATGCCGTGGATGCGGTCGCGGGTGATGCCCGGCTCGTCGCCCACGATGGCGCGCCGCTGGCCCGTGATGCGGTTAAACAGGGTGGATTTTCCTACGTTCGGCCTGCCCACGATGACCACCGCGGGCAATGTCTCCGGCATGCCCCCTCATGATAGCATCGCGAATTGGCCTACTATCCCCTTTTCCTGGATCTGCGCGAACGGCCCGTGCTGGTGGCCGGGGCGGGCAAAGTCGCCTTGCGCAAGACGCGCGGCCTGCTGGAGGCCGGAGCGCGGGTGACGGTGGTGGCGCCCGCCTGGGCCCCGGAGTTCGAGAAGCTTCCCGTGAGACTGCTGCGGCGCCGCTTCCGGAAGAGCGACCTGGAAGGCGCGCTGCTCGCCTTCGCCGCAACCGGCGACCGGCGGGTGAACCGCGCCCTGGCCCTGGAGGCAAAGCGCCGCGGAATCCTGGTGAACGTGGCCGACTCGGCGCCCGAATGCGATTTTCTGGTGCCCGCCCGCATCCGCAAGGACAATCTGCAGATCGCCATCTCCACCGGTGGAACCGAGCCCCGAATCGCTGCCGCCCTTCGCCGTAAGATTGAAGAGAGGCTATGAGCGCGCGGGAAGAAGTGACGGGACAGATGAGCGTCCGGCAGTTCTTCTCCCGCCATGGCCTGCTTTCCCGCTGCCACCCCAACTACGAGTTCCGGCCCGGCCAGTTGGAGATGGCGGAAGCGGTGGCCGCGGCGCTCGAGGAGCGGCGTCACCTGGTCGTGGAAGCGGGAACCGGGACCGGGAAAACGCTCGCCTACCTGGTTCCGGCCTTGCTCTCCGGCCGGAAGATCGTCGTTTCCACCGGCACCAAGAACTTGCAGGAGCAGCTTTTCTTCAAGGACGTCCCTTTCCTCCAGCAGCACTTCCCGCGCCCCTTACAGGTCTGCTATCTGAAAGGCCGCTCCAATTATGCCTGCCGGCAGAAGATCTACGACGCGGAGAAGGAGCCCATCCTGGAGGGCCTTCAGGAGGTGGCCGACTTCCAGATCATCCGCGAGTGGGAGAAGACCTCCGAGTTCGGCGACCGGGCCGAGATCCGGACACTGCCGGAATCGAGTACCGCCTGGGCCAAGGTGGACGCCCGGGGGGAAATGTGCACGGGGCAGAAATGCCCCCAGTTCGAGCGCTGCTTCATTACCCTGATGCACCAGCGCGCCCAGCAGAGCGACATCCTGGTGGTGAACCACCACCTGTTTTTCGCCGACCTGGCGCTGAAGGACGGCGAGTATGGCGGCGTCCTGCCCGACTACCACGCCGTGGTCTTCGATGAGGCCCACGAAATCGAGGACGTAGCCGGGCAGTACTTCGGGATTTCCATCAGCAGCTATCGCTTCGAGGAGTTGAAGCGCGACATCGGACGCCTGGCGCGCCAGAAGAAGTTCGGATCGAAGGAACTGGACCGCGTGCTGGAGCGGCTGGGCGAGATGTCCGCGGCCTTTTTTGCCCTGTTCGACTACGGCGACGGGCGGGCCGCCTTCCACGGACGCGAGGCCTTCCTGGAGACGCACGAAGGGGAATACCGGGATCTGCAGGCCGCCCTGGAATTGACCGGATCGCATCTGAAGCTGCTGAAGACTCCGCCGGATGAGGTGGGCCCGCTTCTGCGCCGTACCAGGGAACTGAGCGAAGGGCTGGCATTCGTGCTGGAGAGCACCGACCATTCTTACGTCTATTGGGCGGAGAGGCGGGGCCGCGGCTGCTTCCTGCAGGCCACTCCCATCGACGTGGCTCCCATCCTCGCCGCGAAGCTCTTCGAGCGGGTGGATACCGTGATTCTGACGTCAGCCACCCTGGCGGTGGCGGGCAGCTTCGACTTCGTGGAGAAACGGCTGGGACTGAGGTACGCCCGCAGCCTGATTGTGCCGGGCCACTTCGATTACCACAAGCAGGCCGTGCTGTACGTCGCCGGGCACCTCCCCGACCCGCGCAGCCCGGCTTTCCTGAAAGCCGCCTCCGAAGAAGTGGTCCGCATCCTGGAGCTGAGCCGGGGACGGGCCTTCGTGCTCTGCACCAGCTACCAGCAGATGCGCCAGATGTACGACCGGGTCTCCCTTGAGATCGAGTACCCGACCCTTCTGCAGGGCACCGGGCCGCGCAGCGCCCTGCTGGACGAGTTCCGCTCCACGCCGCACTGCGTCCTATTCGCCACTTCATCGTTCTGGCAGGGGGTGGACGTTCCGGGCGAGCAATTGAGCTGCGTTATCATAGATAAGCTGCCATTCGCCGTGCCCAGGGATCCGATCGTGGAGGCCCGGATCCGGAATATCCGTGAAGAGGGGGGCAATCCTTTCTACGATTACCAGGTGCCGCAGGCCGCTATTGCTCTGAAGCAGGGGTTCGGACGGCTGATCCGCAGCCGCACCGACCGGGGGGTGCTGGCCATCCTGGATAACCGCATTGCGCGGCAGCGTTACGGGCAGGTGTTTCTCGACAGCCTTCCGAACTATCGCGTCAGCAGCGACCTTCTAGAAGTGGAGAAGTTTTTCGATGTTTGAAGTTTCCGTGGAAGAAACCTTTGCGGCCGGCCACTTTCTGCGCCAGTACCGCGGCAAGTGCGAGAACCCGCACGGGCACAACTACAAAATCCGGGTGACCGTGCGCGGGCCCGAACTGGACGAGGCCGGGCTGCTGGTGGATTTCGTGGAATTGAAGCGGGTGCTGAACCAGGTGGTCGAGCGGCTGGACCACCGGTTCCTGAACGACGTGGCCCCGTTCGACGTGGTGAATCCCTCGGCCGAGAACATGGCCAAGTACTTCTTCGACGAGATCCGGCGCGGCCTGACGCCCGCCCGGGGAGCCGAATTGGACGAAGTGAAGATCTGGGAGACCGATACGAGTTGCGCGACCTACCGGTCGCCCCGCCAAAGCGCCGGTTCGGGCCCAGGCGGATCCGCCCACGAGATCACCGAAGGATAAGAGTCGGAGCGGCCGCTGGAACGGCCTCGTCTGTCCCCGGGTTTGCGAACCTCAACGGCCGTAATACACGGCGTTCTTCTGGGTGAACTCCGCCCACTTCTCCGGCAGGTCGTCCAGGGCAAAGATGGCGGACACCGGACATACCGGCACGCAGGCGCCGCAATCGATGCACTCCACCGGATCGATATAGAGCATCTCCTCCTGGGCGAAGTTCGCTTCGTCCTTTCTGGGATGGATGCAGTCGACCGGGCAGGCGTCCACGCAGGCAGTGTCTTTGGTCCCAATGCAGGGTTCGGCAATAACGTAGGCCATGTGAAATTTGTCCCTTTGTGCTCCCCCTTATAGCACAGGGGTTTCGGACAACACAATGCAGGTTCAGCGTATTATGGGTTTCTATCCACATCTCGAGAAGGAGCTTTTCCAATGACCGCTTCCCGCCGGAATTTTCTCGCCGCCCTGTCCGCCGGCGCCGCCCGCGCGCAGGCGCCCGCCGGGCGCACCATCAAGCTGGGAGTGATCGGCTGCGGATGGTACGGCATGGTGGACCTGAAGGCCGCGTTTCAGGCCGGCGGCGTGCAGGCCGTGGCCCTGTGCGATGTCGACACCGGGCACCTGAAGGCCTCCGCCGATGAAGTGGAGAAAGTGCAGGGCAGCCGGCCAAAGACCTATGCCGATTACCGGGAGTTCCTCGAGACGCCCGGCCTGGAGGCGGTCATCATCGCCACTCCCCCGCACTGGCACGCCCTGCCCTTCATCGCCGCCTGCCGCAAGGGCCTGGATGTCTACTGCGAGAAACCGCTTTCGTACGACGTGCGGGAAGGGCAGGCCATGGTGGAAGCGGCCGAGAAGAGCGGCCGCATTGTCCAGATCGGTTTCCAGCGCCGGCAGAGCGAAGCGGTGCGGCAGGCGGCGGCCCACATACGCAGTGGGGCGGCCGGCCGCATTGTCCAGGTGGATGTGCAGATCCACTACAAGGCCGCCATGCTGGACGCCGCGCCGCAGGCCCCGCCCCCGTCGCTCGATTGGGAGCAGTGGTGCGGTCCGGGTCCCAAGCTGCCGTACAGCCCGAACATCGGGCATAGGTCCTGGCGCCTGGAAGCCGCTTACGGCAACGGCCACCTGGTGGACTGGGGCATCCACTGGATCGACGCCACCCGGGTGATCCTGGGCGAGTCCACCCCGCGCTGGGTGCAGGCCGTGGGAGGCATCTATCAACTGAAAGGCAAGATCACCACCCCCGACACCCTGACCGCCCACCTGGAATTCTCCCGTTGCCCGGTAGTCTGGCGGCACCGCCTCTGGGGCGCCTCCGAGTACAGCCCCGAGGTGCAGAACGGGATCTTCTTCTTCGGTGAGAAACAGACCGTCTATGTCTCCGACAGCCGCTGGACCGTCCTTCCCGAGCGCAAGACGGCCGAACTCAAAGGGGGAGTGCCGCCCGGCGTGCGCCATATGGCGGAATTCCTGGATTCGGTCCGCACCCGGCGGCAGCCTTCCTGCACGATCGCGGATGCCTGGCAGTCCACCACCACGGTGCACCTGGGGATGATCGCCTACAATACCGGGACGAAGGTCCAATGGGACGCCCGGGAGAAGACAATCCCTGGCAACCCGGCCGCCGCGCGCTTGCTCCGGCGAGCCTACCGCCCGCCGTGGAAACACCCCTATTCGGGAGCGTAAACTGGAGCCTGACCGCAGGGCAGCCGCAGGACTACCGTGCCTAGTACTCAGGGGAATCTGCTTTTTCCCTCCCGGCAGGTACTCCCCGGTGCCGCTTTTTCACGCCCTGCGGGGCTGGCGGAGATTATAATCTCTGTTTGTCTGCATAAGGGGGATGAGATGCGTGTCCGTCGTCTGGCGGCCCTCGCGACGCTCTGCTGCGCAGCCGCATTCGGACAGGCCCGGATCAATTCCGGAGACCTGACCGGCAAGATCACCGATCCCACCGGCGCAAGTATCGCGAAGGCGACGGTCACCGCTACCGACCCGCAGCGCGGACTCTCGCGCCGGACCGTTTCCGATGCTGCCGGCGATTACCGCCTGCCGCTCCTGCCGCCCGGCGCCTACCGGGTTCGCGTGGAGGCCCCGGGATTCTCCACCCGGATTGTGGACAACGTCGAGATCCGGGTGGGCGATACCGTTTCCCTGCCGGTCGAGATGACTCTCGGACAGATCACCACGGAACTCACCGTCCTGGTGGACAGCCCCGTGGTCGAGCCCGAGCGCACCCAGCAGTCGGCGACCCTCGAGAACCGGCACATCGCCAACCTTCCCATCAACCGCCGCAACTACCTCGATTTCGCGCTCATGACTCCGGGAGTGGTCGAAACCAACGACCTGGTGGACGGCACCGACTACCGCGTCACCCAAACCCCGCACTCCGGCTTGAGCTTCGGCGGGTCGAACGGACGCGGCAACATGTTCGCCATCGACGGCGCGGAGAACTACTCCAACGGCGGCGGCGTGCGGCCTTCCATCAGCCAGGAAGCGGTGGCCGAGTTTCAGGTGAACCGCAACAGCTTCTCGGCCGAATTCGGAGGCGCCTTCGGCGGCGCGGTCAACGTGGTGTCGAAATCGGGCACCAACGAGTGGCACGGAAATCTGTTCGGGTTTTTGCGGCACAGCGCCATCCAGGCCCGGAATTACTTCGATCCGGGGAAGGCTTCCTTCACCCGTTCGCAGGCCGGCGCCACCCTGGGGGGGCCCGTCGTCCGCGGCCGCACTTTCGCCTTCGCGGCGCTCGAACGGCTGGACCGCCAGGAGAGCAGTTTCGTGCCCATCCTCCAGGACCGCTCGGCTTTCACCCGCATGACCCCTTCGCAGCAGCAGCTGGCCGACTTCTTCCTGGCCTCGGGGAACCCCCAATTGCGGGGACTGGCCGCCGCCATGCAGCAGAACCTGATCACCACCAACTTCCCCAGGACCCTGGAACTGTTCTCCCGGAACAGCGGGAATTTCCCCTTCGGCGAGGATACGACGCAGTTCTCGGCCCGGCTGGACCACCGTTTCAGCGACCAGCACCAGTCCTTCCTGCGGGCCAACCTGACCAAGGGTTTCAGCCAGAATGCGCAACTGGGCGCCCTGCTGGCCTTCAACCGGGGGCGCAACGTCGATCAATGGGACGGCACCGTGATGGCCAGCCATACCTGGACCCTGGGGCCCCGGGCCGTCAGCGAGACCCGCGCCATGTTCGGCCAGTACAGCCTGGATGTCGGCACCATCGACCCGTTTGGTCCCCAGACCGATATCACCGGCTACGGGCTGTTCGGCCGGGAGATCTTCCTGCCCGCCAAGAACATCGAGCGCCACTGGCAGCTGATTCAGAACTTTTCGCATTTCCCCGGCAACCACAACTTCAAGTTCGGCGCGGAAATCAATCCGGTGCGCACCAACGTCCGCTCCGAGACGTTTTTCAGCGGCCGCTTCAGCTTCGGCGAGAACGTCCCGCTGGGCCAGTTGTTCAACGCGGTGACGGGCGATCCGAACTTCACCACCGGCCTGGCCGCCATGCTGGCGCAAGCCGGGCAGCAGCGCCTGGTTCCCAACCTGCAGGCGCCCATCTCAGCCCTGCAGGCTTACAACCTGGGCTACCCGACCTTCTATCAGCAGGGCTTCGGGGACCCGGACTGGATCGGCTGGTCCAAGCGCTACAACTTCTTCGCGCAGGACACCTGGAGAATCCACCCGCGCCTGACCTTCAGCGCCGGGGTGCGCTACGACCTGGAAGTCAACGAGAAGATCGTGGGGACGGACGCGAACAATTTCGCTCCGCGCGTGGGACTGGCCTGGACGGTCACCGGGGACGGAAAGACCGTGCTGCGGACCGGCTTCGGGTTGTTCTATTCCCAGGTGAACCTCCAGATTCCGAATGTGGCCGAGACCCTGGCTGGAGAACAGATCGCTCAGGTGTTTGTGCCCTTAACCGGGGTACCGGGGCTGGTGAACCCGATGACCGGCCGGCCTCTGACTTCGGCCGACATCTACCAGCGCCTGCTGGGGCAGGGCGTCATCGGGAAGCGCAGCATCCAGGCCGGCGACCTGCTGCAATTCGGCGTTCGCCCCTCGCCCACAAATCCGTTCGCGGTCATTTTCGGCATCGTGGACGATTTCGTGAATCCCTACGCGCACCAGGCCAGCTTCGAGATCGAGCGGGCGGTGGGCAGCGTGTCGCTTTCCGCCGCCTACAACTTCAACCGCGGCGCACACATCGTGCGCATTCTGGACCGGAACCTTTATTACGGGCCTCGCCGGGCGGACGGCCAGCCCACCTTCGGTTTCTACAATCCGCTGATCTTCCAGAAGAACATCTTCGAATCGACGTCGAGCTCCTTCTACCACGCCCTGGTGCTGCAGGCGCAGAAACGCTACAGCCGGCGTTTCGCCATGAACCTGCACTACACCTTCAGCAAGGCCATGGACGAAACGCTGGACTTCAACACCGACTTTCAGCCTCACGACCAGCTCAACGCGCGCGCCGACCGTGCCCTGTCGAGTTTCCACCAGGCCCATCGCCTTGTGGGCAGCGCGGTGACCGATCTGCCCGGCGGGCTGGTGCTGTCGCCGGTGTTACAGGCGAATTCCGGGCGTCCGTTCAACCTGCTGGCCGGCGTCGACAATCTGGGGGACCGGCACCCCACCACGCACCGCCCGCTGGGAGCGGGCCGGAACATCGGGCGCGGCCCCGCGTATTTCGCCGTGGATCTGCGTTTGAGCAAGAAGTTCTACCTCGGCAGCGAGCAGCGCAGCGTGGAGTTCATCGCCGAGGGCTTCAATCTGCTGAACCGGACGAATTTCAAGAGCGTGAACAACACGGTCGGCAACATCACCGTGGACCAGCTGCCCGCCGCCCTGGAGGGCGTGCGCGGCGCGCCCACTTCGCCGTTTTCGTTCACCTCGGCATTCGATCCGCGTCAGTTCCAGCTGGGCGTCAAGATCCACTACTGAGTGTCTGCTGACGCTTGCATGCGCGTCGCCACTGGCCCCGGAGCCGGTTGGTGCTGCACAATCTACCTATGTCCATTCTCTCGCGACGAAACTGGCTGACTATCCTTCTGCTCGCTCCCGCCCTGCTTCACGCGGCCGACGGCCTCACGGCCCTCGAGCAGTACGTGCGTTCGCCCGACGGGTCTTTCCGCTACCAGTTGGTGAATACCATCCGCAGCGGCCCGGCAACGACTTACGTGCTCGAACTGGTCTCCCAGAACTGGCTCTCGGACGCCCAGGTCAACCAGCCGGAATGGCGTCACTGGTTGATCCTGATCAAGCCGGAACGCGTGCGTCACTCGACTGCAGTGTTGTTCCTCAATGCCGGCTCGAACGACGACCCGCCGCCCTCGGGTCCCGACCCGATCCTGGGCCTGGCGGCGGTTGAGACCGGTACGGTCGTGGCCGACCTGCGCATGGTCCCGAACCAGCCGCTGGTATTCACGGGCGATGGCAGGCCGCGCAGCGAAGACGCCGTGATCGCCTACTCCTGGGACCGCTACCTGCAAACCGGCGACGGCTACTGGCCCGCCCAACTGCCCATGACCAAGGCCGCCATGCGGGCCATGGACGCCACCACCGAGTTTCTCGCCAGCGAGCCGGGCGGGAAGCTGTCCGTCGACCGGTACCTGGTGGCGGGAGGCTCCAAGCGCGGCTGGGCGGCCTGGACCACCGCGGCGGTGGACCCCCGTGTGGTCGCGGTGGCGCCGCTGGTCATAGACCTGCTCAACCTGGAGAAGTCCTTCCTCCACCATTACCGTACTTACGGCTTTTGGGCCCCGGCCATCCAGGACTACGTGGACATGAACATCATGAGCTGGATGGGAACTTCCCAGTTCCGCGAGCTGGCCAAAACCGTGGACCCCTACGAGTACCGCGACATCCTGACCTTGCCCAAATACCTGGTGAACTCCGCCGGCGACCAGTTCTTCGTGCCCGATTCCTCGCGCTTCTACTTCGCGGACCTGCCGGGCGAGAAGTACCTGCGATACGTGCCCAACACCGACCACTCCCTGGTGACGCCGGAAGTCGTGGTGGGGCTGTTCGCGTGGCTGGACGCCATACTCGAAAACAGGCCACGGCCGCGCTTCTCCTGGACCATCGACCGGGAGAAGGGGATAATCCGCGTCCGCACCCTCGACCGTCCGCTGGCCGTCAAAGTCTGGCAGGCGAGCAATCCCACCGCGCGCGATTTCCGCAGGATGACGATCGGGCCGGCCTGGACCAGCACGCCGCTCGAAGGCGAAGACGGCATCTACACGGCGCAGGTGCCCTCGCCCGCGGCGGGTTTCACGGCGTTCTTCGTCGAGCTCACCTTTCCGGGCAGGCTGCCGCTGGTGTTCACCACCGAGGTCGCGGTGGTTCCCGACGTGTATCCATTTCCGCCGCCCACCCGATAAGTATGCGAGTGGCCCTGGTCAATACCAACCGGATCCAGCCCCCCATCGGGCCCGTCGGGCTGGACTACCTGGCTGAAGCGATGCACGCCGCGGGCCACGCAGCCGCCGTGCTCGATCTCTGTTGGGAGGCCGATCCGCAGGCGGCCATCGCCCGGTTCTTCGAAACCCGGGAGTTCGGGCTGGTTGGCGTCACCTTGCGCAATACCGACGACTGCGGCTTCACCAGCCGGCAATCCTTCCTGCCGGAATTCGCGGCGTTGACCGCCGCCCTCAGAGCCCACACTGCCGCTCCGCTGGTGCTGGGCGGGGTGGGGTTCTCGGTGATGCCGGAGGAGATCCTGGCGCTCGTGGAGGATGCCGCGGCGGGCATCTGGGGAGAGGGCGAGTTCGTGTTTCCGGAGCTGGCGCGCAGGATGGAGGCCGGGGAGGAGTGGCGCGGTCTGCCGAACCTGGTATGGCGAGCGGATGGCGAATGGAGGCGCAACCCGCCTGCCGCCGGTTCTCTGGAGTCGCTTCCCCGCATGAGCCGCGCATGGATTGACAACCGCCGCTATTTTTGCGAGGGCGGCCAGGCGGGCTTCGAGACCAGGCGCGGCTGTCCGTGCCGCTGCATCTATTGTGCCGACCCGGTGGCCAAGGGCAGCCGCACGCGCCTGCGTCCTCCCGAGGCGGTCGCCGATGAACTGGAGGCGCTGCTGGCGCAGGGGATCGACCACCTCCACACCTGCGACCCCGAGTTCAACCTGCCGCCTGCGCATGCCTTGGACGTGTGCCGGGAGATCGTCCGGCGCGGTCTGGCAGGCAGGCTGCGCTGGTACGCCTATTGCGCCCCGGCGCCCTTCCCTTGGGAACTGGCGCGGGCCATGCGGGAGGCGGGCTGTGCCGGCATCAACTTCGGCGTGGATCACGGCGATGAGACCATGTTGCAGCGGCTGGGCCGCGCCTTCACTCCTGAGGACATCGTGACAGCCGCCCGGCGGTCCCGGGAGGCGGGCCTGGCGGTCATGCTCGATCTGCTGCTGGGCTCGCCCGGGGAAACACGGCAGAGCCTCGGCCGGGCGGTCGAACTCGTGCGCAGGGCCGAACCCGACCGGGTGGGTGTTTCAATCGGCGTGCGGGTTTACCCGGGAACGGAACTGGCCCGCCGGGTCCGGAACCAGCCGGGACTGGTGGGCGGCGACGGCGCCTCCAGCCCTCTCTATTTTCTCGAACCCGCCATCGCTTCCAGCGTTTTCGAATACCTGGACACGCTGATCGCCGGCGATCCGCGCTTCCTCTTCTTCGACCCCTCCAGACCCGAGCGGAACTACAACTACAACGCCAACCTGCGCCTGGCCCGCGCAATAGGCGAAGGGTTCCGGGGCGCTTACTGGGACATTTTGCGCCGGTACCAGTAAGGCTGCCGGCGGGCGGTTTTCACAAGCAGGAGGATCGGCGCTATCATTGAGACCGGCAGGAATACCGAATGCCGCGTCTTCTTCCTTCGTTGCTGCGCTGGATCGCCCGCTTCTCGGCGATCCTTCTGGCCGTCGCGTTCCTGCTGTTCGCGACGTTCGGCGTTCTGCTGCCTCACCAGGGCCCGGCCGGGAGGGAATGGCTCGCGATTTCGTTCTTTGGGGCCGCCTGCCTCCTGCCGCTGCTTTCCTGGCGCTGGGAGTTGCCGGGCGCGGTGCTTTCGCTGCTCTGCCTGCTGACCTGGGCCCTGCTGGCCGGCCAGGTCAGGCAGCTGTTCGCGCTGATTGTCGGGCTCCCCGGAGTCCTGTTCCTGGCGAGTTGGATCAGCCACCGGGTTCGCGAGCGGAGCGATCCGGCGCGGCAGGCGGACGCCGCCGACACCTGATCGTCCCGTCTCAGCGGAAGTTCCACAGCAGCTCCGCGTGGACTCCTCCGATGGATTGCGTGTCCATGTAGGCGAAGCGGCCCGATCCCTTCTTGCCCTCCTCGCCCCAGGCGCCGGACTGAATGACGGAGAAGCCCAGCTTCTCGTACTCGGCGATCGCTTTGTCCATGTCCTCGACCGCGATCCCCAGATGCTGGATGCCTTCGCCGTGCGCCTTGGCGAATTCGGCGTAGACGCTGCCCTCGGCCGGCACGGTCCATTCGTAGGCCTGTGAAGTGTGCCGCTGCCACCAAAGGTCCATGCCGTAGGTGACCGGCTTCCCCCGGTAGCGCATGCCGCGCGGCTCGCTGCGCGTCTTGGTCAAGGCCGGGAACCCCAGTTTGCTCCAGAACGACGATACCGCCTCGGGGTCCCGGACGACGAAGGCCACCTGGGTCAGCTTGAAATTGCCCGAAGAGGCGCCGGCGGGCGGGTTGAGAATCAGTCCCAGGGCGTACTTGCCTTGCGGTCGGGTGTCGAAGTAGACGTAGCGGGTGGCGCCGTTTCCGCTGTCCACGGATGCTTCCTGCAGCACGGCCACTCCCAGCGACCGCATCCGTTCAATTTCGCGTTCGAACTCGGCGCTGCTCGAAACCTGGTGGAAGACGCCGAAGATCCCTTCGCCGTGCCGGGCCAGAAATTCGGAGAAAGCGTTCTCTCCTCCGGCCGGCTGGAAGAAATCCACGGCCACGTCGCCCAGGTATCCGGTTGCGATCCGGAAGGTCGCCTGCACCGCCTTGCCGCGGTAGCGGGTGTCCGGGAAGTCCACCTCCCCGTAATCCTGAACGCCGGAGAGCCCCAGCTTGGACCAACCGTTCACCACGCGGTCGACATCCTTCACAACCCAGGTGAGCCGGCCGACCTTCCTGTAGAAATCGGGCAGTTGCGCCCAACCGCAGGCGGAAACCAGGAATAGGGCAAGCAGCGTTCGAATGATCATTGGGCCTCCCAATCCTGCGCTATATTAGCATCCTGTTCCCATGAAAACCACGACTCGCAGTTCCCGGAGGCGCTTCCTGGAAAGCGCCTCGGCCGCGGCCGCCGGCCTGGCGCTTTCCGGCTGCCACTCGCCCGGGGCCTCCCGTCCGAACATTCTCTGGCTGATCGCGGAGGACTTCTGTCCCGATCTGGGATGCTACGGCAACCGCGGCGTCCACACGCCCAACCTCGACCGGTTAGCCGCGGAAGGCGTCCGCTTCACCAACGCCTTCGTCACCGCCCCGGTCTGCTCGGCCTCGCGCTCCGCCATAGCCACCGGCATGTACCAGACCAGCATCGGCGCGCACAACCATCGCAGCCATCGCGACGATGGCTACCGCCTGCCGGACCGGGTGGAGGTTTTCACCGAGTACTTCCGCCGCGCCGGCTATCACACCTCGAACGTCACCACGCCGGCCCCGGACGTCCAGGGAACCGGCAAGACCGATTTCAACTTCAACGTCGAGAAGCCGTTCGACGGGACCGACTGGAGCCAGCGCGGAAGCGGGCAGCCTTTCTACGCGCAGGTGAATTTCTCAGAGACACACCGGATCTTCCGCCGCTTTCCGGAGCGCCCCGTCGATCCCGTCTCCGTCGAGCTGCCCCCCTACTATCCCGCCCACCCGGCCATGCGCCTGGACTGGGCCATGTACCTGGACAGCGCGCAGCACCTGGACGTCAAGGCCGGCAAGGTGCTTGCGCGCCTGGAGCGGGAAGGGCTGCGGGACAGCACCATCGTAATCTTCTTCGGTGACAACGGCCGGCCCATGCCCCGCGGCAAGCAGTTCCTGTACGAAGGCGGCATCCATGTGCCCCTGATCGCCTGGTTCCCGGAACGCTTCCGTCCCGAAAACGCGGCCCCGGGCAGCGTGCGCAATGACCTGGTCAGCCTCATCGACGTGACCGCCACCTCCTTGAAGCTGGCGGGCATCGAGCCTCCGCCGCACATGCAGGGCCAGGTGATCTTCGGTCCCGGCGCCGTGCGCCGCGACTACATCGTGGCCGCCCGCGACCGCTGCGATGAAACAGTCGACCGCATCCGCTGCGTGCGCAGCGAGCGCTACAAGTACATTCGCAACTTCCATCCGGACAGGCCTTACACCCAGCCGAATGTCTACAAGGACACCACCTACCCGCCGCTGCAGCTCATGCGGCAGCTTCACCAGGCGGGCAGGCTGAACGCGGCCGCGGCCGCCTTCATGGCTGCGCGCCGCCCGGAAGAGGAGCTGTACGATCTTCAGGCCGACCCGCACGAGCTCCACAACCTGGCGGATTCACCGGAGCACAAGCAGGCGTTGGAGCGGCATCGCGGCCTGCTCGATGAATGGATCCGGGAAACCAACGACCACGGCGAGACGCCCGAGCGCTCGATCCCCGCATGGGACAGGAACCGGATCGAGATCGACGGCTGGTGTGCGGCCGGCGGCCGCGCGCCGGTCTCGAGGTCCGAGGGCGCGCTGCGGATGGCCTGCACCGGAAAGGGCAACCAGCTTCTGCGCAGCTACGTGGCCGAAGGCGGCCGCTTCACCCTGCGGTTCCGGGCCCGCTCGCGGAATGCGCCGCTGCAGGCCTTCCGCTGGGGCACCATCACGGAACTTGCGGGCACGCCGGAGATGCGCGTCCCGGTGGACTTCCTCGCCGATGGCCAGTGGCGCGACTACACCGTGGCGTTCCAGGCGGAAGGGTTTCTGGCGCGCCTGGCTTTCGATTTCGGCGACGCCGAGGGCACCGCGGAATTCGATTCGATCCGTCTTTCGCGAGGCGCGGAACTGCTGGCCGAGTGGAAGTTCTGAGGAGCCCGCTTCAATAAGTCGCCACGATCAAGTAGCGGCCGCGGTCCGGCTTGGGGATCCGGACCCACTCGTTGCGTGTGTCGAAGCCCGTCCAGGCGTTCCCGTTCACCGTGGCGCTGCGAATGGGTTTCGCCTCCGGATGACGCAGGCGCACCAGCAGCGCGGCGGGCTGCCTCGGGCCGGCCAGCGATACATCCGCAAGGATCCTTCCGGCCCGCGCCTGGCTTTCAATCGTGCAGGACAGCTTGCCGTAGAACGTGGGCGCCCGCTCGATCTCGACCTTCTTGCCATCCTCGAGCCACCGGCGGGGCGCGGCCTGGCCGATCAGCAGGGAACCGTCGTCGCGCTCGTGGATGAGCATGTGGCGGTACAGGTCGAACCAGGCGCCGCTGGTGCTGGGTGGTCCGAAATATTGGCCGTGCGTCCAGCGGTGCTCCACGGGCTCGAGCTGCGAATGGCTGAACGCGCTGGCCATGTAGCTGTAGAAAGCGCGTATGACGGCCTTGACGTCGTCGCGTAACAGGTACGCGGTGGCCTGCTGGTTGTAGACCGGCTCGTTGGCCATTCCCCAACCCTTCAGGTAGAGGTTGTCCTCGTGGTCGTTGAGGAGAGAATCGGCCAGGGGTCCGCGGGCCGGCACGGCCTTCAACCGGATCAGGTGTACGGCGCCCGTATCGACGTCGGTGGGGTACCACGCCTCCAGCAGCCGCCGGGGCGTCAGAACCTCGCACGGCACGTAGGGAATCCAGGTGTGGTCGCGCAGTTGAACCAGCGGGGAACGGGCGGAGGCGGCGCCGAATTCGCGCTGGATCGCGCCGTAGACCGACCGCGCCGCCTGGCGGCACTCGGCCGCGCGAGGATGCCCGGCCTGTTCCAGCGCCTGCCCCAGCAGGTCCAGGCCCGCGTACAGGTATGCCTGGTTGAAGGCCCAGACGCCCGCGCCGGTTCCGTCGTTCAGCGGGCCGTTCACCAAACCGGCGGCCGGTCCCGCGGCCGGGGCCCGCCGGAGGCTTTCCAGGCACCAGTCCAGGGCCTTCAGCGTGTAGGGCAGCAGGCGGTCGAACGCTTCGCGGTCCTGCGAGAGCAGGTAGTTCTTCGCCACGGCGTACAGCATCCCGGGTGTGTAGACCACCCAATTCGCCACCCCGTTCAGATGGCCGTCCTGCTCCTGGTTATTGCGGAATATGGCCAGCAGTTCCTCGCTGGAGATGTCGTGGTAGCCCCGCAGGTCGTACAGCATGGAGTCGACGTAGACCGCCTGGTTGACCGGCCAGGGCGTTCCGGTCTGGCTGTAGGCGAAATTCGAATACGGCAGATCGATGCGTGCGTTCCGGCCGCCGTGCCGGCGCGGCAAGCGAAGGGCGTGCCAGAGCGAAGCCCGGTACAGATCGTTCACCGCTTTCTCCGGGACCCGGAACTGTGCTCCCCGGGCGATCTGACCGGACCAGAACCGCAATGCGGCCGCGCGGGCTTCGTCATAGTCCAGTTCCAGCAACGCCGGCAGCTTGCCGGGTTCGGGCAGGGGGGAAGGCAGCTTGACCACCAGCTCGTGCGAGCCGCGTGCGGCCAAGCTCACGAAGACCGTGGCGCTGACGCGCTTGCCTTCCCGCTGGTAGTCGTTGACGCCGCTCCAGGCCGCTTGGCCGGCGGCCCCTTGTATGGCGAAGAGCGCCCGGCCGCCTCCGGCCTCGTTAAAGACCAGCGCGCCGGCGCGCTCCTCCAGCGCCAGGTCCGGGTTGGAGTAGGCGGGCAGCTGCCGCCGGTGATGGAGGGTGACGGGGACGGTCCTCGCCTGCCCGGCCAGTTCGGTCAGCCTGACCTTCTGCAACAGGAGCATGGCGATATCGCCGCGGCGCTCGCGGGGCGGACCCTCCAGCGGGTAAGCGAATTGCTCCAGTTGATAGCGCACGCTGTCTTTTTCGAGCACGGTCGTCATCACCGGCAGCCCGTCCGCCAGGCGCTGGCTCTTCCATGCCCGGCTGATGCCCTGCTCCAGATCGGCGAATCCGAACCAGAAGCGGAACTTGTCCGGATTGCCGTAATCGTTCCAGACGCCGCCGCCGCGATCGATGCCGAATTTCGGAATCGCGCTGTCCCAGGTGAGGCAGACGATATGCCCCGGCCCGCGCTGCTGCGGATTCACGTAATCCGGATGGCCCATGTCGTCCCAGAGCGAGGTGTACCGGTCAAGAGCGGCCTCCGGCTCGCGTTCCACGCGGTCGAGAATGCGCAGCCCTTTCCAGGCCTCCAGTGATTTGCGGTGCCCGGCAAACGTGGGAGGCCGCTCGCCCGCCGCCAGGTACACGTCGAGCGAAGGAATCCACAAGGCCCGCTCGCGCTGCAATTGACCGGCGGTTACGCTGAATCCGAGGGTGCCTTCCGCGTTCATCTCCACCCGCAGTCCGGCCGGATTCGCCTGGAAGGCGGCGTCCCGCGTGAGCCGGCGGGCGGTGTCCGCATCCGCGGCGGCGATCAGGTCGGCCCAGATGACGTGCAGGTTCTGGAGCTGCCTGGCAGGCTCGCCCGGGAGGGGCAGGGTGAGGTCGACGCCATCCACGTCGCCCCCGCCGGCCCGGGTCTGCCAGGCGCCCTCGCGCAATCCCTCGCCGGCTTCGAGCGAGTAGCCGGCCGCTCCACGGATTCCCGGCAGGCGCACATGGAAGCTCTTCGCCTCGGGCGACTCGTGCCCCCATGAGATCCGCACCTTGAGTTCCTGCGCCGGGCTGGTCCCGATCACCAGCGCGAGGCCGCACGCCGGTAGAAGTGCCTTTCGCATGATTCCTCCCATTTTCCATTACCCTGATCGAATGAGCGAAATCATACAAAGGGCCTCCGGCCGCCCCGCCACGGAATCCGACATCGAACTCTTTCGCCACCTGGAAGCGAACCTCTACACCGCGGTCGTGGCCGATTCCCTGGATGAGCTGGGGCACCGGAACCAGGCCATGCGCGAGTACCTGCGCCCGGTGGCTCCGCGCTGCGTCTTCGCCGGCTGGGCCCGCACCATGTCGTGGACCGACGTGTATCACATCCCGCCGGACCCCTACGCTCTGGAGATCGAGGCCATGGACAGCCTGCTGCCGGGGGAGGTCATGGTGGTGGCTGCGGGAAACTCGAAGCGCAACGCGCCCTGGGGTGAGCTGATGTCCACCGCCGCCCGCACGCGGGGCGCGCGCGGCGCGGTCATCGACGGCCTGGTGCGCGACGTGCGCAAGATCGAAGAGCTCGGCTTCCCGGTCTTCGCCTCGGGAATCAAACCCGTCGACTCCAAGGGCCGCGGCATGGTCATCGATTACAACCTGCCGGTGGATTGCGGAGGAGTGCTGGTCGCCCCGGGCGACCTGGTCTTCGCCGATTACGACGGTGTGGTGGTCATCCCCGCCGCGGCGGTGGACGAGGCCGTCCGGATGGCCACCGCGAAGGTCACCCGGGAAAACCACACCCGCGAGGAGTTGCTGCAGGGCGCCTTCCTGCGCGACGTGTACGCCCGTTACGGCGTGCTCTGACGGCGCTTGTCGGCTTCGAAACGGGTGGCCGCCACCACGATCAGCAGACAGGCGCAGCATGCGGCCGCAACGGCGCTCCAGCCCATCAGGGTCTCGATGCCCAGGGTTTGCTTCCAGAGGCCCGCGAAGAAAATCGCGGCGCCGCCCGCCAGTCCTCCGGCCATGTTCAACGCGCCCGCGCCGAAACCATAGTTGCGCTCCGAGATCACGTCGTAGGCGGAGGCGAAGATGTTGGCGATCATCAGCCCGGCGAACAGCCCGAAGCCCGTGGCGGCCAGTTTCAGAACCGTCAGCGACCCGCCCGCCAGGGTCAGATAAGCGAACGGCGCGCTCAACAGCACACCCAGGCCCGCCACGTAGAAGCGCCCGGCGGGCGCCCTGCGCGTGATCCTATCCCCAAGCACGCCGCCCGCCAGCGCGCCGGCGGCCGAACTGGTTTGCAGATAGACCGTGGCGGTGAAGCCGCTCTGCGTCATGGAGAGGCCGTAACGCTCGTAGATGAAGCTGGGCAGCCAGGCGTACAGCATCCACAACATCACGCAGAAGGCGAAGAACGCCGCCGTCAGCGCCAGGTAGCAGTGCGATCTCAGGACATGCAGCGGCTCGGCCCTTTCGCGGCTTTCCTCCGGACGCAGGTTGGGCAGCTTCCGAAACACCCTCAGCAGGACCAGGGCGTAGGTAATGCCGGCCGCCGCCAGCAGGTAGAAGCCGGGCCTCCAGCCGATGTTGTCCGCCGCCCAGCCTCCGTACCAGCCGCCCGCCACGATTCCCGCCAGTTGCGCCGTGCTGTGTACGGCCAGGGCCTTGGAGCGGGTTCCGGCGGCGTGCATGGCGGCGATCAGGCTCAGCGCGGCGGGCATGTAGAGCGCTTCCGTGATGCCCATGACGCCGCGCCAGACCAGAAACGCGCCGGCCGAAAAACTGTAGGCGGTGCCCGCGGTGGCCAGGCTCCACAAAACCAGGCTGGCCACCACCACGCGGTCGCGCCGGGCCAGGTCGGCGATGCGGCCCGTCAGCGGCATGCACAGCGAGTAGACCCAGGTGAAGACCGAGCCCACCAGCCCGAGCTGCGCGTCGGAAAAGCCCAAGTCCCGCTTCAACGCCGGGAAGATGGAGAACACCACCTGCCGGTCCACGTAGTTCAGCAGGTAAGTGAGCCACAGGAAGCCCACCACCATCCAGGCGAACGGCTGCGCGCGGGCCTTGGTCATCAAACCTGGGTTTCTTCGGCCAGCATGTACAGCGTGGATCCTTTCTTCACGACCGCCGGGAAGTACATCATGCCGACCACTCCGGTGCGGTGCGCGCGGATCTCCAGCGGCTCGGAAGTGTGATCGGCGAAATCGTGCAGGCGCCCAAGCAACTGCCCTTCCACCACGTCCGCGCCCAGCGCCGCCACCGGCTCCCAGATCCCGTTTCGGGGACAGGCGACATAATCCTTGAGGTCGGGGGCCTGAATGAAGCGCGGCCGGGACGGGCGCGAGGGATCGATCCTGACGATCTCGCCCGGCAGGAGCCGGTAATGGCGCAGCACGTTCTTGATCCCTTCATAGGCGTGCAGCGTGCCCTGGATGCCGGCCGCTTCTCCGAATCCGAATTCGCCGCCGATGGTGATCTTGCCCTCCGCCTCCGCCTCGTCGGTCAGCAGGCCCGAGGCCATCTGGCTGGAGTAGATCAGGATGAAGGGCGTGTCGAACAGTTGCGCCACCCGTGCGATCTCCGCCCGCTGGCGCGGATTGGGGATGGGATGAAACGAGGTGCAGAGGGGGAAGATGCCTTCGTTGCCGCCGGAGTGAATATCCAGCACAACGCCCACGTGCGGAAAGATGTAGTTCTTCACGAAGTGGGAGATGCGATAGGAGATGGTCCCGCTCGGGCTTCCGGGGAAAGCCCGGTTCATGTTCACCCCGTCCAGCGGTGAGACCCGCTTGTTGGCTTCGCACGCGCTGGGGCTGAGCTGCGGGATGAGGATCACCTGGCCGTGGATCTCGGCCGGATCCAGATCCGCGCACAGCCGCTTCACCGCGACCTGTCCTTCCCACTCGTTGCCGTGCGTGCCGCCGAAAGCCACCACTCCCGGCGTGGAAGCGCCGCCCTGGTTCCGCAGCCCGTTGATGATGGTGAGCGGAACCAGCGAGTAGCCCCAGCTGGAATCCAGATGGAAAGCGACCTGGTAGTGATGCTTGCCGGGCCTGTCGAAGTCGATAGTCGAGGGATCGTAGATAACGGTTGGCATTTCCGCCTCCAGGGCGAGTTCAAGATTATCACGGAAGCGGGCCTGGAGCGGTACACTGAACACGTCCCCGCCATGAAGATCACCAAAGTCGAGCTGTTCGTGTTGAAATCGCCGGGCCTGTACCGCAGCCCGGAGGCCGCCGAGGAGCCGCCCGGACCCACCTACATGGGACTGGTGAAGGTGTCGACGGACGCGGGCATCGCCGGCTATTCCGACGTCGAGACCTCCGCGCCGGTAGCCAAGGCCGCGGTCGATGCGCCGCGCTGGAGCGAGCCCGGCCTGGAGTGTTTCGACGGCCTGGCTTCGCTGGTGGAGGGCGAGAACCCGCTCGAAGTCGAGCGGCTCTGGTACAAGATGTACCGCGGCAGCATCTACTACGGCCGCCGCGGCGTCGCCATCCAGGCGCTGTCCGCCATCGACATCGCTTTGTGGGATATCGCCGGGAAGTTCTACGGGCAGCCCGTGCACATCCTGCTGGGAGGCAAATGGCGCGACAGGGTCCGGGCCTACGCGAGCACGTTGTTCCGTCCGACGCCCGAGGCCATGCGTGAGGCCGCGCGCCTCTACCTGGACCAGGGCTTCACCGCGGTTAAATTCGGCTGGGGCGTCTTCGGCCGCTCGCCCGAACTCGATGTGCGGCTGGTGGAGGCGGCCCGCAGCGAACTCGGCGCCGGCAACGATCTCCTCGTGGACACCGGCTGGTTCGTCGAACGCACGCCCAAGCAGGCCATCCAGGTGATCCGTTCCCTGGAGCCCTACCGGCCCTTCTTTGTCGAGGAGATCCTGCACCCGGAAGACTACGACGGCTACCGCCAGGTTGCCGGGGCCGTCGAGACGCTCATCGCTTGCGGCGAGCAGGAAGCCACCGAGTGGGGCTTCCGCCGTTTGATCGAGGCCCAGGTGGATGTGCTGCAGCCGGACCTGAGCCGCTGCGGCGGCTTCACCGCCGCCCGCAAGATCGTCCACATGGCCGAAATGGCCAACCGGCTGGTGATCCCGCACTCCTGGTCGTCGGACCTGCTGACGGCCGCATCGCTGCACTTGAACGCGTTCCAGAGACGCGCCGTCTTCGTCGAGTTCAACACCTCGCAGGGCCCGCTCAGCAGGGAACTGGTCCGCGAGCCTCTGCGCATGGTGGACGGCTGCCTGGCGGTGCCTTGCGGTCCCGGCCTGGGCGTCGAAGTGAACGAGGAGATCATCGCCAGGTACCGCGTGGCCTAGAGCCTCCCGCGATTGCGGCTCCGCGCCGCTCCTTTGTCTCCGGGCTGCTCCCTCTGTTTCCGCGCCGCTCCCGTTGTTTCTGCGCCGCTCCATTGTTTCCGCGCCGCTCCTTTGTTTCCGAACCGCTCCCTTCGTTGCCGCGCCGCTCCCTTCGTTGCCGCGCCGCTCCCTCTGTTGCCGCGCTGCTCCTTTGTTCCCGCGCCGCTCCCTCTGTTGCCGCGCCGCTCCCTTGGTTGCTGCGCCACTCTCTTTGTTTCCGCGCCACTCCCTTCGTTGCCGCGCCGCTCGCTTTGTTTCCGCGCCACTCCCTTCGTTGCCGCGCTGCTCCCTTTGTTTCCGAACCGCTCCCCTCGTTGCCGCGCCGCTCGCTTTGTTTCCGAACCGCTCCCTTCGTTGCCGCGCCGCTCGCTTTGTTTCCGCGCCGCTCCCTTCGTTGCCGCGCCGCTCGCTTTGTTTCCGAGCCGCGACCAAAGGGAGCGGTCTCCCGCCCCCTCTCAATCCCCCACTGCCGCGGGCTCCCCTTACCCTCCCGCCCCACGCACCAGAATTTCGTAAATGAACAGCTGTGCCACGGCCGAGGGTGGCAGGACCGGCACGTCGTAGCCGGGAACCTGGACCGCGGCATCGCCGACCTTCCAATGCTGGTCGATGACCACGTCGCCGCCGTCCGCCAGTCCGGCCCCCGCGTCGGAGGCGACGATCCAGGCTGTTTTCGCGCCCGTCGCGCGCACTGCCGAAACCAGGTCGGGCGGCACTTGCGCGTACCCCAGCCAGACCAGGTAGCCGCTGTCCCGCGCGGATTCGACCAGCGAGCCGCGGTCGCGTCCCCCGCCGCTCGAAATGCGGAACAGCCTCGCGTCCCGCTCCGCCACGTAGGGCAGCAGATGCCCGATGCTTCGCAGGGTGGCCGGGCGCGAGTCCCGAACGCCGCGGCGGATCTCTCCGGCCACGCCGCGCAGTTTGGCCATCTCGCGTTCCTGAATCGCGCGCAGCATGGAATTGACGAAGTCGAGGTAGGCGCGGGCCAGCACGCCGGCGGCCGCCGGCTGCATCCGGATATCGCCCTGGTGGAAAACGTTCTTCCGGTATTTCGCGTTGCGCTCGCTGGCTCCCGGGAGCACCGCGCTCTGCAGCATGGCCAGGGTCTTTCCATTCCGGGCGGTGCACGCGGCTACTTCCGCGGTCAGGCTCCACAGTGAGAGCAGGTTCCCCATCAGGGTCAGGCGCTCGTCCTCGGACCACTGGGTGAGGCCGGCGAGCGCGTGCGGAAAAGCGGCCTGCCCGCCCGGAGGCTCCGGGCCGAAAGCAGTCACCACGCAGCCTCTCTCCTCCAACTCCCGCGCAGTCTGGAGGTCCGCGCTATAAGTCTCCGGAGAGAAACTCAGCCATGCCACGTCGCCTTTGCGCGCTGCTTCGGCGGAGCGCAGCGGGGCGGCCGCCGCGGGGCCTCCGGCACGGCCGGTGAGCTCCGAGATCCAGCCCTTGCCGGCGCCCGTCACCCACCAGGCTCCGCCCGCGAGCAATGCCTGGCCGGTCCTCTCGGCGTGAGCCTTCAGCCGTCCGAGCCGGCGCCGGTGTTCGGCGGCGAGTTTCAGAACGCGGCCGGCGAAGGCTTCCGCATCCGCGGCCCGGACGGAGCCGCACAGCAAAGGCAGGAAGGTCGCGGCGCGCAGAACGGTGCGTCGGGAGGTTGGATTGTACATGGCAGCCGCGGATAGTATACACTGCGTCGGGACCCCAACAATATGCAGCGGAGAACATTTCTTACCGGCGCGGCTCTTGCCGGTCCATCCAGAGCGGCTCTTGCCGCCGGCTCGAAGATCGGCTACCAATCGCTATTCTGCTATCCTTGGGATGTTTTGGACGAAGGGCCGGCGGCTTTCGCCCGGCTGGTGAAAGAGACCGGCGTAACCCATATCGCCCTGGCCTCCACTTATCACGAGGGCAAGGTGCTGGCTCCGCATAACCCGCGCCGGCGCGTCTATTTCATAGAGGAGGGCGCCATCTACCTGCCGCCTAACCCTCGTTACTTCGGGAATACGAAGATGAAGCCGCGGGTGAGCCGCTGGACTTCCGGCCGCGACGCCTGGAAGGAGATCACCGAAGCCTGCGCGGCGCAGGGCGTCCGCAGCACGGCCTGGACGGTGTCGCTGCACAATTCCTATCTCGGCTGGACCTATCCGCAATACACCACCATGAACGCCTTCGGCGACCGCTACGTGCACGCGCTTTGCCCGGCGCATCCCGCGGTTGTCGAGTACCTGCGCGCCCTGGCCGGCAATATCGCGTCGTACTCCACCGAAGCGGTCGACTTCGAATCCTTCGAGTTCGTTGGCTACAAACACTACGCGTTTCTGGAAAAAGAGGGCATCGAGATTACCCCGCTGGGGAACCTGCTGCTCTCGCTGTGCTTCTGCGAGGGCTGCCTGGCGGCGGCCAAACGGCTTCGCGTGGATGGCGCCAAAGTCCGCGAGGCCGTCAAGCGCCGCCTGGAGATCTACTTCGAGCAGGGCGATCATGACCGCTCGCCGGTGGAAACGCGGCTCTCGTCCGTTCCGGGTCTCTCCGATTATCTGCAGGCGCGCTTCCGTTCCCTGGAAGACAGTTTCCGGCAGGTGGCCGAGGCCGTCCGGGCGCACAAGAAGAAGGCGATCTTCATGGTGATGGGCGACAGCTTCCCGAACTACACCGCCGGCATCGACCTGGGCCGCATCGCCCGCCACGCCGACGCCATCGAGTTCCTGTTCTACGCACGGCCGCCCGAACAGGCTCCTGCGGTGATGCGCAACCTGCGGAAAGCAGCCGGCCCTGCGGTGCGGATCTACTTTGTTCTGCGGCCCGGCTATCCCGACGCGAAAGACGCCGCCGGCCTGGTTAAACTGGCGCAGGCTTCCGCGCAGGCGGGAGCGAGCGGAGTCTCCTACTACAACTTCGGCCTGTTCGAGAGATCCCACATGGACTGGATCCGCCAGGCCGCCGCCAGCATCTGAGGGCGGGCTAGCTCTAGCGCGCCTGGGGAGCGGCGATGCTCACCTGGGCCGCCAGATTCTGCCAGTCGGGGAACTCGTACACCTTCAGCCTGGTTTCGAGCGGCGCCGTCATGTCCCGGGATTCGTACGGCCCCAGCGAAGCGATCTTGAAGGACAGGCTGCCCGCCGGTTCCGATTCCTGTCCCGCCACCGCCCGCAGGGACACCGTCACGCTCAGGTCCACCATCTCCGCCCCGGAATGGTTCACCACCACGAAACGCGCTTCGGGACGCTTCCTGGCATCCTGCAATAGCCGCCACCCGGTCACCTCCAGGTACTTCAGGTAGGGACTCGCCGCGGCGGGTGCGCCGGTGGCGCCAGGCGCCGCTGCAGGCGGCGCTTCGAAAGGCGACTCCTGCGCCGCGGCGGGGGCCTCGGGCCGGCTCTGGTAGCGTTGATAGCCGAGGTAAGCGCCCGCGCCCACCACGAAGAAGATGCAGGCGAAGATCAGGCTCATCAGCCAGGTGGGCAGGCCGGACTTGCGGGCTCTCGGGAGCGGGGGCTGCGCCGCCGGCGCCGCGGCCCGTGCGGCGGGGACGGCGGGTGCGGCGGGTTCCGCCGCGGGAGCCGGGGCGGCCGCCGTGCCGGGTTGCTCCTTTCCAGCGCAGTCCGGGCATTCGGTGTAGGAGGGCGGGCACTCGCGCCCGCAGGTCGGGCAGATCCAGGTGAACATAGACGTTCCCTCCTTCACTCTAACAGGATGGCGGCACTTCCACCCGCGCTCAGACGCGGAAGTAGGGTCGCAGGATCTCGAAGATCTCGTCCAGTTCCTGCAGGTCCCCCTGGTCCATGCTGAACGTGCGGGTGCCGCGCATCACCACCGTCCGGAACACGCCGCGGCGGCGCAGGATCTCCTTCTGCAGGACGTAGCCGGTCTGCTGCTCCAGCACCGCCATCTGGAGCATCTTGCCGAACAGTTCGCGCGCTTCCTTCTTCCTGCCGGCCTGGTACCAATCCCAGATCTGCGCCTGGATGTCGGCGAATCCTGCCCCCGGCATGGTGCCGCGGGAGCCGCGCGCCATCTCGTTCAGCAGGTTGCGCGAGCCGCCGCCCGTCATGGGCGTGAGCAGGCCCTTGGCCTCCTTTGCGTAGCGGGTTACGCGCTTCGGCACCGGCGCCTGTTCCTCTTTCACGTACCGGAAAGTAGGCAGCTTGCGCGCCAGGCCGATCAGGTAATCCACCGTCAACGCCCCGGAGGAGACCTGGATGCACAGCGGCAGGCGCGACGCGGAAGCGATGGCGGTGAAGTATTCGGTCAAAATGGCGGGATCGGTCGAGTTGTCGGTCTGGGAGAGCGCCAGCATGCCGTCGGCGCCGGTCTTCTCCGCATGGCGGGCGTACTCCACGGCCTCGAACTTGTTAGGAGCGTGCACGCCGATCAGCACGGGCGTCCGGCCGCGCGCCTCCTTGACGATGACCTCGGCGTAGCGCAGCCGTTCGTCGTGGGAGAGCGCCGCGGTTTCCCCCGCGCCCGCCGGCCACACCATTCCGTGCACGCCGCAGCGCACCAGGAAGTCCGTCTCCCGGCGCAGTGATTCCCCGTCGATCTCCAGGGACTCGAGAAAAGGCGTCTGCATGATGATGAAGACGCCCTGGAAGGGTTCACCAGCCGCCCGGGCGGGAGCGGCGGAGGCGGCCGCGCCGGCGGCCAGAAACGAGCGGCGGCTGACAGGGCTCATGACAGGCTGCTCCAGGAGCGCCAGTGTACTACAACGGAAGGATGGAGTTCGTAGTGCGCGCGCCGGGACAGCCCGCACGCCTGGCCATCCTGCCGGGCACCTTCCATCCGCCCACCCGCGCGCACCTGGCGCTGGCGAGGGCCGGCCTGGCGTTCGCCGACGAGGTGCTCTTCGTGCTGCCGGGCGAATTGCCCCATAAGCGCTATGAGTGGGTGGGGTTCAAACAGCGTCTGGAGATGCTCCGGGCCGCCGCCGCCGGCGAGCCGCGCTTCTCCATCGCCGCCACCGCAGGCGGCCTGTTCGCGGAGATCGCGCGCGAGGCCAGAGCAGCCTATGGCGATGGCGTCCGCCTCGCGTTTCTCTGCGGCCGCGACGCCGCCGACCGGATCGTCAACTGGGATTACGGGCGGTCCGGCGCCATCCGCGAGATGCTGGACGAGTTCGAACTGCTGGTAGCCGCGCGCGGCGGCGAGTACGATCCCCCGGAGGAGTTGCGCCGCCGCATCCACCCGGTTCCGCTGCCCGCCGGTTTCGACTCCGTCTCCGCTACCGAAGTGCGCCGCCGCATCCGGTCCGGCGAGCCGTGGACACACCTGGTCCCGCCGGAAATCGTACCGCTGGTGCGCGAATTCTACGGCGCTACTTTGCCGCGTACTTCCTGAACAGTTCCGCCAGCCCGGCCGATTGCGCGTCCCCGGGGTGGATCACCACCCGGTAGCGGAAGCGCAGCGCCTGGCCGGGCTCCAGGGTGATGGAGCCGTCCGCCGGCTTGCGCAGAAAATCGTGCTCTCCGAAGATATTCGCGGCGAAGAGGCCGTAGCCGCGGGCGTGCCAGTAGGTGGGGTGCTTCGGATTGGAGGGATGATCGAAGATGGCGACTCCGAGCCTCTCGCCTTCGATCACTCCCGAGTAATCCACCCAGGCCGCGCGGCTGCCCCAGATCTCCTTCTCCCCCTGCCGGCCTTCCGAGCTGACCATGCGGCCCGTGCGCGCCGGCTCCGGTTTCGAGCGCGGGCTGGGCTCTTCCAGTTCCGACGCCAGGCGGATGGCGAAGGTGCCCTCCTTAGTGTCCCCGAAGCGCACCTTCTCGATCGCCTTCAGCGCGATGTCCAGGTCGATGGTGCGCAGCACGGGGTCCGAGTAGAAAACCATGCGGCGGGTCTCGGTGAGCATAGGCTTCCCGTCGGGGTACTGCCACTCGAAGACGGCCTGGATCGATCCGCTCTTGCCTCCGCCCGACAGCTTACCCAGCTTCCGCAGAGCCACCTTGCCCCTGCCTTTGCCCACGCCCTTCTGGCTGGGTTCGTTAGCCCAGAAGTCGTAGCCATTGACGTCGCCGTGAGTGAACCACAGGCCGCGGTGATGGGGATGGTCATTGGCTTCGCCGGGGAAGGTCTCCATGGGGTAGCGGCGTGTGACGATCTTGCCGGAAGCCGCGCGCAGCGGATGCAGGTAGGGCTTGGGCGCGCCGGCGCCGGTGTAGAAAGCGGTGAAGGGCTTGCCCTCGATGGTCACATCGATGCGATCCGCGTTCCGAATGACGCCGACCTGGGCGGCCAGCGGCGCAAATGCCAGTAAAAGGAGAAAGCAGACCGGTTTCATCATGTATGAGTAGAGCACACCGCGAACGGCCCTTCAAGGCGGCCGGGCGGCGGTTGCTTTCGGCCGGGGCGGGTGTATTCTACACAGCATGGAGTGGACTCGCGGCGGCCGGCCGGCCGCCCGGGTGAGCCGGTCTGTGGTAACCGCCAGTTGGCCGTTGCGCCCCTGGTTGCCTTGCTGGCCGCGCTTCCGGCCGGTTTCACTCAGCAGCCCCGCGTCCGCGGCCTGGAAGCCGCCGATCTGGAAGTCTTCGAGAACGGGCAGCCGCGCCGCATCACCTATTTCTCCTTCATCCCCGAGCCGCCGCGGGAAGCGGTTGCTCCGGTTGCCGTTCCGCCTGAAAAGGGACCGGCGCGGGTTCCGCCCGCGGCTCCCAAGCGGCGCGGGGAGACGGTGGCCTACTCGGTGCAGATCTTGAATGCGGGGCCCGGGGGCGGGGTGGTGCGGGCGGTGCTGCTGCGGGGCGGGAAGGAGTTGGGGGCGAGCGGGGTGCTGAGGGTGGACGGGCAGGGCCGGCTGGCGGGGGACAGTTTCCGGCTGGGGAGCGGGCTGGCGGCCGGGGACTACACGCTGCGGTTGACGGCGCGGCAGGGCGGGGCCACCGCGGTGCAGTTCGCCGATTTCGAGGTTACGGAATGACGGGCGCTCTTGACCCATGGGCCAGGCGGATGGAACTCCGGCCGCCCCGTTTCCGGGCCGCGACCGGTTTCCGAGCCGCGACCGCTTTTCCGAGCCGCGACCGCTTTTCCGAGCCGCGACCGGTTTCCTATCCGCGACCGCTTTTCCGAGCCGCGACCAAAGGGAGCGGTCATCCCCCATGGCCGGCTTAAGAGCCGGGCGGCAGGTTCTTGTCGCGCGCGTAACAGAGCGGGTCCAGCAGGCATTCCGCGCAGCGCGGTTTGCGCGCCATGCAGCGGGCCCGGCCATGATGAATCAGCTGGTGCGAAAAAAGGATCCAGCGCTCCTTCGGGATCACCGCCATGAGGTCGCGCTCGATCTTCACCGGATCCGTTTCCCGGGTCAGGTCCAGGCGCTGCGAAACGCGCTGCACGTGGGTGTCCACCACCACGCCCGAGGCCACGCCGTAGGCTGTCCCCAGAACCACGTTGGCGGTCTTGCGGGCCGCGCCCGGAATCGTGAGCAGCTCCTCCATGGTCCTGGGAACCCGGCCGCCGAACTCGCTCACGATCTTCCTGGCCGCTCCGGTGATGGCCTTGGCCTTGTTGTTGAAGAAGCCGGTGGAGCGGATATCCACCGCCAGGACCTCGGGCTTGACGGCGGCGAAATCGCGCGGCGTGGGATACTTCGCGAAGAGGCCCGGAGTCACCTCGTTGACGCGCTTGTCGGTGCACTGCGCGGAGAGGATGGTGGCCACCAGCAGCTCCCAAGGGTTGCGATGCACCAGGGCGCAGGTGGCGTTGGGATACATGCGGTCCAGGCGCTCGAGTATCTCGCCTGTCCGCTGCCGGCGCTCCCCGGCGGTCTTGGGGATTCGCACGGGCTCGCCGGCCGCCGTCAGCGCCACCCGGGCCCCGGCGCGTTTCCCTCCCCTGGCCGCGGTCTTGGTCGTGGTCTTTAACACGACCTCATCCTAACATGCGGCATCTTACTATCAGAGCCCGATGAGAACACACACGCTCGAGCAAAGCATGACGGTTCCCGTCTCCCAGCCGCGCGCTTTCGAGTTCTTCGAAGCGCCGGAGAACCTCTCCCGCATCACGCCGCCCTGGTTGAGTTTCCGCATCGCCACCCAGGGACCTGTCCGCATGCGGAAGGGAGCCCGGATCGACTACCACATCCGCTGGCTCGGACTGAAGCTGAAGTGGCGGACCCTGATCACCGAATACGAACCGCCGCGCTACTTCGTGGATGAGCAGATCGAGGGACCCTACCGCTTCTGGCGCCATGAGCACACCATCGAACCCGACCCTTCGGGCGCGATCATCGGAGACCGGGTGGAGTATGCGCTGCCGCTCGGCTGGCTGGGCCGGCTGGTGCACCGGCTGCTGGTGCGGCGGCAGCTGGAGGCCATTTTCCGCTACCGGCGCCGGGCGATCGGAAGGATTCTGGGGATTCGGTGACAGGCTACATCACCCCCGAACCTGAAAGCTCGGGGGTGATCCAGCCTGTCACCGTAACTCTCTACACTAGAACTGCAGCCGGGCCTGGAACTGGTAATACCGGTTCAGCGAGCCCGTCTGGCTGGTGATGCGCCCGAAGTTCGTCGAGGTCGGCGAAAGGTCGGGCGGGTTGAACTGCGAACGGTTTTGCAGGTTCATCGAATCCGCGCGCACCTGCAGCCGCAGCCGCTCGTAAATGCGGAATTCGCGAACCAGGTTGCCGTTGAACTGCTTCAGGCCGTCCGCGCGCAGCCCGTTGAAGTACCGCGGGAACACGCGCACATGATAGGCGGCCGGCAGTTTGGAGGCGGTGCGCTCGAACTGCGCGGAGGTGTTGAACCACTGCTGGAGAGTCTTGTCGGACTTGCTGACGTCGTCCTCGAACTTGTCCAGGTCGCCATAGTAAAAGATGTTGCCCCAACTGAGCAGCGAGCCCTGCTGGAACTCGTAAGTCAGCGCCATCTGCCATCCGCCGAGGATGTGATTCAGGATGCCGCTGGTCAGCCACTGGCGGCCCTTGCCGAAGGGCAGCTCCAGGATCCCGGTGACGGTGAAGCGGTTCGGACGGGCGTTGTCGCTGGGCCACCACACGCTGGGAGCGGTTTCAAACTCGTTCTCGTAGATGTCCCAGCGGTCCTGCTTGATCCGCGAGTAGGAGGCGTTGAGGCTGAGGCCGCGCGAGAACCGCCGCTGGAAATTCACCTCGAGGGCGTGCGTGCGCGCCTTGCCATCCGGCGTCGCCGAGTCGTACAGGCCGTTCATGTGCGGGAAGGGCCGCAGCAGCCGGTTCTTCTGAATGGTCGGGCTGGTGAACTGGCCCAGCGTCGAGAGGTGCTGATACAGGAGCGGGTTCTGCGATTGCAGGAAAGTGAGGTTTGAAATGTGGAACGGGTTCGTAACGTTCCGGTTCATGTCCGTCGCCACGTCGTTGTTGCGCACCATGCCGGTGGCCCAGTAGTTGGCGGGCAGCGCGTCCAGCCGCTCGCTGATGTTGAGCTTCTGTCCGAACTGGCCCCAATAGGCGACTTCCAGGGCCATGTTGGTGGTCAGCTCGCGCTGGATTCCGAAGCGCCAGCGCTGCACGCGCGGATGGCTCCGCTCGTAGCGGTTGTACGTGAAGCCCTGGCCGATGCGGGCCATGGAGCCCAGCTTGTCCTGGAGCGGAGCGTCGAAGCGCGTGCCGTCGGCGCGGACCGGGTACGGATCCGCCAGCGGCGACACGCCGTTCTTGGGATCGCCCACGTTCCAGGTGTAGCCGAAATCGTTGGTGAGAACCGGGGCGGTGGCCCGCGAGAACCCGTACTGGTTCGCGGCGTTGTTCATCACGTTGAGCGTGTCGTAGTACAGGCCGTAGCCGCCGCGGAGCACCGTCTTGGGCGTGAACTGCCAGGCGGCAGCCAGCCGCGGCAGCCACATCAGCTCGCTGCGCCACAGTTCGCGCGGCACGCCGTTGCGTCCGGCGTAGACCGTGCCGCCCTTGACGATGAACTGGCTGGCCGGAAGCTCGCTGAGCGGGTTCTTGGCGTAAGCGGCCTGGACGGCCTGGCTGATGGGTAGCTCCAGGTTCGGGTCGAAGTAGGAGAGCGCCCGGTTGTAGCGCTCAACGGGTCCCAGTTCATACTCCATGCGGAGGCCCAGGGTGAGGGTCAGATCGCGCGTCACGCGCCAGGTGTCCTGCGCGTAAGCGGCGTAGTAGGGGTTCACCAGCGCGTAGGTGTCGTTGGTGTCCAGCCAGTAGTTGCTCGGCATGCCCAGCATGAAGGTGGCCCAGGAGAGGCCCAGGCCGGCGGCCGGCGTCAGACCGTCGCTGTCCTTGCGCACCCAGGTGTTGTTGAAGTTGTAGTAGCCGCCCGTGTATCCGCCGTTCTGGATCATGGTGCGGTTGTGCTCGCGCAGATCCACGCCGAAGCGCAGCGAGTGCGAACCCTGAATCCTGGAGAGGTTCGCCTTCACGCTTCGCTGCCAGCCTTTGGGGCCGGGGTCGACCTGCGTGCTCATGTACATGTCGCCGTACCACGCGGGCATCCCCGGCCAGTTGACGGTCGGCAGCACGCAGCTTCCCGCGCACTTGGCGTCCACGTAGGAAGGCAGGCCCACGTCCGACGGCTTGTAGCGGCGGGTGCCCAGACGCTGGTTCTGGATGAGGAAGGAGTTCGCGTCCACGGTCACGTTCAGAACCATCGTGGGACTGATCGCGTAGGTCCAGTCGGCCGCGCCGCTCAGCGCCGGACGGCGTTCGTTCCAGCTCATCAGGCCCGCCTCGGTGGCGAAGGTGAAGTCCTGCGCGTCCTCGATGAAGCGGGTCTTCATCCAGCGGAAGAAGAAGCGGTGCTTCTCGCTGAACTGGTAGTCCCAGCGGTTGTTGAAGGAGCGGTAGAAAACGTTGTTGGGCATGCCGCCGGCGATGTAATTGTTGACCGGGTCGCTCGTCAGGCTGACCGGGTCGTTGTTCGGCGTCGGCATGCGCTCCGTGTAGAAGTTGTAGAACTTCGGAGCGCTGATGCGGTTGCTGGGGATCCTGTTGCCCGCGAAGGGCTGGCGCACGTAAAAGCCGGGCCGCGCCGGGTTGGGGGCCGTGGTCAGCGGATCGTAGACCGTGTAGCGCACCGCGTCGATGTTCAGCAGCGGGGAGAAATCGCCGGAGCGCATCGCCATGGTGGGCACGCTGTAGTACACCTCGCTGGGACGCGCCGACTGGTAGTTCCAGAGCTGCGAGTAGCCGAAGAAGAAGAACAGCTTGTTGCGGCCGTCGATCAGCTTCGGGATGCGCACCGGACCGGTGAAGCTGGCGTGCGCGTTGTTCATGTGGCCGGGGTTGAGCAGCGGCTTGCGGGTCAGTTCATCGACCGTCTTGGTGTCGCCGGCGGCGCGCGCGGCCGCGATCGCGGAGTAGCGCTGCTGCTTGACGAAGAACGAGGCCGCGTTCCAGCGTTGGTTCATGTACTGGTAGGTGCCCGTGCCGTGGAAATCGTTCGTGCCCGACTTGGTGGACATCGAGATGCTCAGGCCCGTGGCGTGGCCGAACGACGCGTCGAAGTTCGAGGTGTCGATCTTGAACTCGTCGATGATGTCGGGGCTTGGCATGATGGAAACCCGGCGGTCGGTTCCATTCGTGGAAGCGCCGTCGATGGCCCACTCGTTGCCGCCCACGTTGCCGGGCGAATAGTAGCCGGAGCCGCCGCCCACCTGGCCCTGGAGCAGCAACTGCGTGGTTCCCGGTACCTGCACGCCGGGCGCGAACCGCGTGAGCATCACGACGTTGTTGCCCAGTACCGGCAGGTCCATGACTTCGCGGTTGCTGAGCGCGCGGCCCGTCGCCGCCGTGCTCGTGTCGAGCATGGGCGCGTCGGCGGTCACGGTCACCGATTCGGTGACCCCGCCCACCTCGAGCTGGAAGTTGATTTGTAGCTGGTCGCTCAGCGCCAGGGTGACGCCGGACCGAACCGATTTCTTGAAACCGGAGAACTCCACGGCAATGCTGTAGCTCCCCGGCAGCAACAGGCGGGCCTCATAATACCCGCTTTCGTTGGTGGTCAATCTGACCGACGTGCCTGTTCCGGTGTTCGTGACCACGACGGCAGCGCCGGAGATCAGCGCCCCTTGCGGGTCGCTCACCGTGCCGGCAATGCTTCCTCTGGTCTCCTGCCCTAAGAGCAGGCAGGGAAGCACAAGAATCACCAACAGACAACCAATAGCGAGAGATCGCATGATGTCTTCCTCCGTAAGCGATGTTCTGCCAGAACCGGCTGCCTCATCCGGGAACCACGGGATGGGTCCCGGCCCCCAATGTCGCAGACTCGATTGACCCCTGTCGTACTGGCAGTCTCCGATTGTATATCGAAATACGCTCGGTGTATCGGGAGATCTACGTTTAATTCCGTCACCCGCTTTGCTCCGGCGCGCCGGCCGGGATTATACTCACCAGCGGCTATGAGAGCTGCGAAGCCCGCGTTGAGGTAGCCCGGCAGCCCCCGCAGGGTACCGTCCAAAAAGGAGATCCTATGGCATTCAAAGGAAACGGCAGGCTCAGCCGCCGCCGGCTGCTTGGCGGCGCCGCGGCCTGCGGGTCATTATTGAAGTCCGTGGAAAGCCCCGCCGGCGCGCAGAGTCCCCAGCCCGGCGGCGTGAACAGAAACTCCGCGCCCAGCAAATTGAGAATCACCGACATGCGAGCCTGCCGGATTGCTTCCGGCCTCGATTACCCCATCATCCGCATCGATACCAACCAGGGCGTGTCCGGCTTCGGCGAGGTGCGCGATGCCGGGGTGGAAGGCATCGCCCTGGTGCTGAAACCCCACCTGGTTGGGAAGAACCCCTTGAACATCGAGCCGCTGCTCGACTCCATCCGGAAGTTCTCCAACCACCTGCACCTGGGCGGGGGCTACAGCGCCGTCGACATCGCCCTGCACGATATCGCGGGCAAGGTCTACGGCGTTCCCTGCTGGCGCCTGCTCGGCTCCAGGTACCGCGATCGCGTGCGCGTCTATTGCCACCTTCCCTCCACGGCCGATCCCAAGGCCTTCGCCGAGGGAGTCCGCCTCCGCAAGCAGATGGGCTTCACCTTCTTCAAGACCAGCTGGTCGGCCAACCTGGTAGCCAAGGTGCCCGGGGCGGTGAACGCAAACGGAGCCGCGACCGAGAAGGGCCTGAAGCTCATGTGCGAGATCCTGGACATGATCCGCGACGCCATCGGATGGGAAGCCGAACTGGCGCTGGATCACCTCGGTTACCGCCTCCGGGTGAACGACTGCATCCGTTACGTGAAGGCCCTGGAGCCCTACCAGCTGACTTTCGCCGAAGACGTCCTGCCCGCCCTGCCGGGCGAGCTGGGCCACGGCGGCAACATCTCCCGGGACTGGCGCCGCTACAAGGAAATCAAGGAGGCCACCACCACCCCGCTGGCGGCCGGCGAGGACCTGTTCGGGCTGGAAGAGGGCTTCGTGGATTTCATCGACAACCGCGCCATCGACATCGTGCACATCGAACCGTTGACCGCGGGCGGCATCCGGGAAACCAAGCGCATCGCGGACTACGCGGCCATGAAGAGCATTCCGACAGCGGTGCATTGCTGCGTCTCGCCGCTGGGCACCATCGCCGACGTTCACGCCATCGCCACCATTCGGGACTTCCTGGCCCTGGAGCGCAACAGCATCTTCCTCGACTTGCCCTGGTGGCAGGATCTGGTGACCGGCATCCCGAAGCCTATCATTCAGAACGGCTACATCCCCGTGCCTGACAAGCCGGGCCTGGGCGTGGAACTGAACGAGGAAGTGGTCAGGCAGCACCTGCGCGTGCCGGGCTACTTCGAGCCCACCCCGCAATTCGACAAGTACATTCTGGACGACTACCGTCCCGGCGGCCCGGTCAAGTGAGATCCTGAGCCGGTAACGGGAATCGCCGGGTGGGCCGGCGCGTGCCCGGCCTACCGAGCCCCGACTGCAAGGAGCGGTTGTTCTATCGCGCTGCATCAGGCGGGCGAGGTGGAACGGGCTATCCCCCAATACCGGGCCTGCCTGAAGCTCCGCCCCGATAACGGAGACGCTGGCCGGAGCGTCCCGGCGGCCCGGTCAAGTGAGATCCTGAGCCGGAAACGGGAGTCGCCGGGTGGGCCGGCGCGTGCCTGGCATTACCGAGCCGCGACTGCAAGGAGCGGTCCCTCCCCGCGGCGCGCGGCACTCACGGTTGTTCTATCCTGGGCTTTTGGGCGCCGATGGTACAGCTTCAGGCAGCGATGGCCCTCCTGCTTTTCGGCCAGGCCGCGAGCGGGCAGGAGAATGCCGAACGGATTCTCCAGGGGGCCATCGCGCTGCATCAGGCGGGCGAGGTGGAACGGGCTATCCCCCAATACCGGGCCTACCTGAAGCTCCGCCCCGATAACGGAGACGCACGCTCCAACCTGGGCGCCGCGCTGGCCGGAGCCGGCCGCTTCGGCGAGGCCATCGTGCAGTACCGCGAGGCGCTCCGGATTCGCCCCGGGGATCCGCGCATCCGCCTGAACCTCGCCCTGGCCTACTACAAGCTCGGCCGCATCTCGGACGCTGCCGGGGAGTTCTCGTCGCTGCACCGCGAGCGGCCCTCCGACCGCCAGGTGCTCCTGCTGCTGGCCGACTGCTGGCTCCGCCGCGGGGAGAACCAGAAGGTCATCCAGCTTCTGGAGGAAGGGGCGAAACAGAGCCCGGGCGACCTCGCCTTCGCCTATCTTCTGGGAACCGCGCTGCTGCGCGACAAGCAAGTGGAGCGCGCGCAGCAGGTCATCGACCCGATCCTCCGGAACGGTGATTCGGCCGAAGCCCGGCTGCTGTTGGGTACGGCCAGGCTGGAGGCCCTGGATTTCAAAGCCGCTATCGCCGATCTCGAGCAGGCCTCCAGGCTCAATCCCAAGCTCCCCGAAGTCCACTCCTACCTCGGCCGGGCCCACATCCAGACCGGCGACACCGCTGCCGCCCGCCGGGCTTTCCAGAAGGAGCTTGAGCTGAATCCCAACGATTTCGAATCCAACCTGCAGCTCGGCGCCCTGCTCCGCCAGGACCAGGATTACGACAGCGCACGCAAGCTCCTGGCCCGGGCGCTACAGGTGCGGCCGGGCGAGTTCCGCGCGGAGTTTCAGCTCGCTTCCGTCAACCTCGCCGCCGGCAGGCTCAACGAGGCTCGCGCCGGCCTGGAATCGCTGATCCGGCGGGCGCCCCGGTTCGTGGAGGCCCACATTGCCCTGGCTACCGTCTACTACCGCCTGGGGCGCAAGGCCGACGGCGACCGCGAAAAGGCCCTGGCGCAGAAGCTGACCATGGAACAACGGGTCAGGCAGTACAAGGTCACCCGGGAATGAAGCGCGCTCTTCTCCCGCTGGCTGCCGGCACGGGCGCCGCCTGGCTCCTGTTAGCGGCCGCGGAGCCGGCCGGGAGGCCGTCCTTCACGGACGTGGCTCCGCGATCGAAGATCTCTTACGTCACCAACAACGGTTTCGCCGGCGGCCGCAAGTTCTTTCCGCAGCCGATGTGCGGCGGGGTGGCCATTTTCGACTTCGACAATGACGGCCGCCTGGACATCTTCTTCACCAACGGCGCCAGCCTGCCGGAACTGACGAAGAAGGACAAATCGTATTTCAACTGCCTGCTGCGGCAGACGGGCGGCGGCGCGTTTGAGGACATCACGTCCAGGGCCGGCCTCAGCGGCGAGCACCTCGACTTCAACTTCGGCGTGGCGGCGGGCGACTACGACAATGACGGCTTCGCGGACCTCTTCCTGTGCGGCATCGGCCGGAACGTTCTCTACCACAACAACGGGGACGGCACCTTCACCGACGTGACAGCGGCTTCCGGCATCGGCGGCAAGCCGGCCGATACCCTCAGCATCGCCGCCGCCTGGTTCGACTACGACCGCGACGGCCTGCAGGACCTGTTCGTCTCCAACTACACCCTGTGGAACCCCAAATCCGACGCCCGCTGCATGATGAGCGACCGCGACTACTACTGCGACCCGCGCCTCTATCCCAGCGTGCCGCACCAGTTATTTCGCAACCTCGGCAAGGGCAGGTTCACCGAGGTGACCGCGAAAGCCGGGTTCGCCGCGGCGCCCGGAAAAGGGATGGGCGTCTCGGTGGCCGATTTCAACGACGACGGCTGGATGGACCTGTTCGTCGCCCATGACACCGAGCCCAACGCGCTGTTTGTGAACCGGAAGAACGGAACCTTCGAGGAGAAGGGTCTGGAGCTGGGCGTGGCGTACAACGAGAACGCTCAGGTCGGCTCCTCGATGGGCTGCGACGCCAGGGACTTCAACAACGACGGCAAGATCGACATCTTCTATAACAACCTGATGGGCCAGATCTGGCAGT
This sequence comes from Bryobacterales bacterium, assembly GCA_020852755.1. GTDB lineage: Bacteria > Acidobacteriota > Terriglobia > Bryobacterales > Bryobacteraceae > JADZAF01. Next base: position 15,393 of record JADZAF010000193.1, on the reverse strand, counting down.
TGCTGCGCAATCGCGGCGACCTCTTCCAAAGCTATTCCTCCCTCTCTCAGGTCCACAAGCTGAGCATGCCCTTCTCCGGCTGGAGCAACGGCTTCATCGACTACAACAACGACGGCTGGAAGGATATCTACTCCGCCAACGGCGACGTGGACATGATGAGCGAGAAGTCCCCCCAGCACGATACCCTGTTCGAGAACGTGGACGGCAAGTCCTTCACCGATGTCTCCGCCGGGATGGGCAAAGACTTCCTGCGCAAAGGTTATCAGCGCGGTTCGGCCTTCGGCGATCTGAACGGGGACGGCGCGCTGGATATCGTCGTGACCTCGCTGAACGAGCCTCCGCGCATCCTGCTGAACAGCGGCGCGCCCGGCAATCACTGGCTGATGCTCGACCTGGTGGGCCGCAAGAGCGCCCGGGACGCCATCGGGGCCAAAGTCAAACTGACCACCGCCGCCGGGCGGGTGCTGTACAACCACGTGGCGGTCAGCGTGGGCTTCATGTCCTCCAGCGACCGCCGTGTGCATTTCGGCCTGGGCGGGGAAGGCAAAATCGCTTCCGTGGAGATTGTATGGCCCAGCGGGATCAGGCAGGTTTTGAAGGGCGTTGCGGCAGGCCGGGTGCTGAGAGTGGAGGAGCCGGAAAAGTGAGGGGGCAGGCCGTCAGACCCGCCCCCCGTTCGTTCGTCAGAAGATGAACTTCACTGCAAGCTGGATGACGCGGCGGCCCTGCTTCTCCGTCACGTAGCCGAACAGCGGCGTATTGAGCTTCCCGGTATTGCGGTCGAATCCGAGAGTCAGGTTTTGATTCGAGAAGGACCAAAGCGGATGGTTCAGGAAATTGTACCCGTTGAAGCGAAACTGTAGCCTCTTGCTTTCGCTCAGATCAAAGTTCTTGAACAGCCCCAGGTCCGCGTTGAAGAAGCCCGGACCGTAGATCACCGGCAGCGTGTTGGGTCCGTTCTGGCCGACCTGCGTCGGCATGGCGAAACAGGCCTGATCCAGGTACTGGTTTTCTCCGAGATTCGCCGTTGGGTCGCAGGTGATCAGCGGGCGGAGAGACAGGTTCGGCGTCCCCAGCAGCGACACGTTGCTGACATTGAATGTCGTCCCCGGGATCTTGTAGCTGTTGGTGTTCATGCCGAAGTCATTGCTCCGGTACCCGGTGAGATTGGCACCGCTCTGGAGTTGCAGCAGCCCGGACACCTGCCAGCCGTTCACGAAGCCGCCGGCGATCCTGTTCCGGGCGAAGTTGCCCAACTCCACCGAATAGGCGGCGTTGAAGATATGGGTCCGGTTGCTGGGCATCACCCCGTAGTTGTTTCGCATGTTGAACTGGTCGCCAATACTGGGGGATGTTCCGGTGCCCGTCTGGATGCCCAGGGCTTTCGAGAAGGTGTAGTTCATGCTGAGGGTGTAGCGGCCCCGGGCGCGGGTCCACGTGGTCTGCAGCGAATTGTAGTTCGCGTAGGCGCCGTGAGTCGCCAGGTTGAGGTTTGAAAAGCCCTTCAGCGGCCGGAAGTTGTCCGCGATCAGGGTGTTGGGATCCACACCCCCGTTCGCGGACGAGAGCATTGCCCCCACCGGCACGCGGTTGATGTTGCTGTCCGGGCCGCCCGAGTAGGCCAGGTCCGTACTCTCGTTGCCCACGTAGGCCACTTCCAGCAGACTCGACCAGGGCATCCTCTGCGCGATGGTAAAGCTGTAGCTCTTGGTCAGAGGCTGCCGGTCGTCAACCGCGTCGACCGCGCCGGGTGAAAGCGCCCGGGCCGCGACGTTCATGTTGTCCAGGTCTCTCGCCATCAGCGGCGTGGCGTTTGCAGCACTGCCCACCACGTAAGGCGACGGCCCGATGCCCTGGTTGTTGCTCAGGTTGATCGTCTGAACCCCGGCGGCGACGTCCAGTCCGGTCGTGAACTGTCCCGAGTGGAAGTAGTACATTCCCCATCCGCCGCGAATCACGGTCCTGCCGTCGCCGAACAGATCGTAGGCGATGCCGAAGCGTGGCTGGTAGAAGGCGCTCCGGGTGGGGAACCCGCCCAGCGGAACGCTGGGATCCCGCTTGTTCCACAGGAACCCGCAGTACTGCGTCGGCGTGCAGCTGGCGTTGTACTTGGAGTAATCGAAGATCGAAAACCCGTATCCCAGCCGGTCGATCCAGGGCGTGAAGTGCGTAATGCGCATTCCCAGTTCCAGCGTGAAGCGCTTGTGAATCTTCCAGGAGTCCTGGAGGAATCCCTCGTAGGTCTTATACGAAATGTCGTTCACCCGGTTGAAGGAGTACTGCTGGAACGAGTTCAGGTTCCCGATCAGCATGTCGGCGTAGTCGTTGCCCAGGCTGTTGCTGCTGCTATGGTTGAACGTCATTGCTCCCATCGAGGCGTTGCTGGCCGGCTGGGCGTTCCGGATCCATTCGAAGAAGAAGCCCGCCTTGAACGTGTGCCTGCCCAATACCTTGGTGAGCGTATCGCTGAAGCTGGGCAGCCACTTGTTGGCGTACAGCCCGGCCGAGGGCCCCCCCACTTCAAAGCCGCCGTAGTTGTTGATGCGGGCCATCTCCGAGCTGCCGCTGAAGTTCGGAATCTGGGCAACGTTGTTCTTGTAGACCAGCTTGTAGTTAAAGCCCACTTTGGCCGGATCCACTTTGTCCGGATCCTCGAACACGTTCGGAAAACCGATGAACGTATAACCGAAAACAACTTCGTTCGTCATGCTGGGGCTGAACACGTGGGTCAGGGACGCGGTCACCGAGTCCGAGCGGTTCTTGCCCAGCACGCTGCTCGGGTAGGGAAGCTGCTGGGTGGTGTTGTTCGACCAGACCTGGATGGGGAAGCGCTGCAGTTCGCGCTGCAGGTTGTAGCGGACGAACAGCTTGGTGTTGTCGCTGATGTTGTAATCCACCCGGGTCAGCCACTGGTGGTTGTTCTGGTTGAAGGTCAGGTCGTCGGTCCAGTTGTATCCGCCCGTGGCATTGGGATCCGCATTCGGCTTGGGGTACAGGTTCATTAGCGCCTGCATGTTCTTGTCGATCGCCGTCGCCGGGATGATCCCGTTCGGGTACAGGGCCAGGTTGCGGGCGTTGATCTGGCTGGGAGGCCCTCCGGAAGCCGTGATGGCTCCCATCTTCTCGAGTTCCGCGGGCGAGAAGTTGCCGTTCCGCATCCCTTCTGTCGGCACCGCCGCGCGCAGCAGGCCGGTATCCAGCACCTGGTAGAAATACTGATACCCGGTATAGAAGAACAGCTTGTTGCTGTTGCGGTCGAGGCCGGTCTTGGGGATCACCAGCGGCCCGCCCAAGGTGAAGCCCGGATAGTAATACTTGTTCTCCGGCCTCGGCTTGGAGCTGGCATTGGAGATCCAGTCGTTCGAGTTCAACCGGTAGTCCCGGCCGTACATGAAGCCCGATCCGTGGAATTCCGTGCCGCCGGATTTGGCCACCGAGCTGATCACCGCCGGACCCTTCTGCGTCTCGGCGCTGAAATTCGACATCGTGATCTTGAACTCGGCGATCATTTCGGAGTTGGGATTGACCGGCGTGTCACAGTTGCAGCCGGGATCGGAAACGTGCGCTCCGTCGGCCGTGATGTCCAGTGTGTTGCCGGGTAGCCCGTTGTAGGAGTAAGCGTTGTTCAGCGGGCTCTGGCTGCCCGCGTTGCCGTTGGCGTTGATCCCGATGGTCTGCCCGCTGTAGTTCGCCGCGTTGGTGATGCCGTTCTGGATGCCGAAGCCGGGCATGATCTTGATGAACTCAGCGGCGTTGCTTCCCACCTGGACGAAGTTCTGGAGTTGTTTGACATTCAGCGTGGTCGATTTCTCGCCGGAATCGACCGGAACCAGCAACTCCGGCGTGCCCTGGACCACGACGCTCTCCGTGGTGGCGCCGATCTTCAGGCTGACGTTGATATTGCGCCGCTCGCCGCCGCCGAGAGCTACCCCGGTCTCTCTATACACCGCGAAGCCTGCCGCCTCCACCGTCAGCTCATACGTGCCGACCGGAACGGAAGCGAATGTGTAATACCCCTGGTTATTGGTGACCGTCTCGCGCATCGAGTTGGATCTCTCGTCCCGCAGCCTGACTGTGGCCTGCGTGACAAGGGCTTCCGACTGATCGGAAACGACCCCCGTGAGGGTCGCGTAGATAGCCTGGGCCGGAAGATTCGCAGGGATCAAACTCAGAATTACGAATGCCGCCACGACCCATGAAACTCGTGTCATAGACCTTTCCCTTTCTCCCTACATTCTTAAGACACGTTAATCCTTCACCCCGTTCAGCAACGGTACCTCATGGCGATTCTCCTACCGTTGATGTCAGAAGTCAAGACTAAAAAATCTGTTAAGGTAGCGACCCATCTTAAGAATCGTTAACATCATGAGAACCGGAGGGGGTGGCCAGGCTGATGAGACCGCGGTTGGCTTTCTCTCGACGTGTTTCCAAAGCCGCCCCGCCGGTCGCGGTTACGGCACGCCAGGCCTTCCCCGCAGTGAGGGTTTTCAAGGGAGTGTTCCTGAGATCCTCCCCGCTGCTGGCACGCGCACCCTCGGGTGGGGGTGGGACATGACCGCCCGGCGGCTTGCATTAGAATCGGTAGTCTGCCATGCCGCTAAACCGACGCGTTTTTCTGAAAACCGCTGCCGCCGCTCCAATCCTTGCGCCCCTGCGCCTGGCGGCCCAGCCCGCCCGCCTCCCCCGCCGGGACTGCTTCTTCGGCCTGCACTTCGACCTGCACCCCAATCCCGGCGATCCGGCCCTCGGGCGCGATGTCAGCGACGAAATGGTCGAGCGCCTCCTCACCCAGGTGAAGCCCGACTTCGTTCAGTACGACTGCAAGGGCCACGTCGGGTATCTCGGCTACCCCTCCCGGGTGGGGACCCCGGCGCCTCACATCGTCAAGGACTCGCTCGCCATCTGGCGCGCCGCTACTGCCCGGCACGGCGTGGCCCTGTTTATCCATTTCTCGGGTCTGTGGGACTCGCTCGCCATCCGGCAGCACCCGGAGTGGGCCTGCGTCCGCCCGGACGGCGCCCCCGACCCCAACGCCACCAGCACCTGGGGGCCCTACGTGGACAAGCTCATGATCCCTCAGCTCCTCGAGGTCTCCGGGAAGTACGACCTGGACGGCGCCTGGGTGGACGGCGAGTGCTGGGCCGTGCGCCCGGACTACGGCCAGGCCGCCGCCGAAGCCTTTACCCGGGCCACCGGCATTGCCCCCTTGCCGCGAGGCCCTGGCGAACGCGGCTGGCAGGAGTTCCTGGAATTCAACCGCGCCCAGTTCCGCCGCTACGTCGCTCATTACATCGGCGAACTACACCGGCAGCGGCCCAAATTCCAGGTAGCCAGCAACTGGCTCTACACCACCCTGGTTCCCGAACGGCCCGAAATCCCGGTGGACTACCTCTCGGGCGATTACCTCGGCAACGCCAGCATCTCCACCGCCCGGCTGGACGCCCGCTATCTCGCCGGAGTGGGAAACCCCTGGGACCTCATGGCCTGGGGCTTTCAGAGCGGCTCCCGGGGCATCGGCTTCAGCCACAAGTCTTCCACTCAGCTCCAGCAGGAGGCCTCCGTCGTGCTGGCCCAGGGCGGCGGATTTCAGATCTACTACCAGCCCACGCGCGCGGGTAAGATCGACGACCGCTACATCGCCGTAATGGCTAAGGTGGCCCGCTTTTGCCGGCTGCGGCAAGCGCTTAGCCACAAGACCGCAGGCGTGCCCCAGGTCGGCGTGCTCTTCTCCAAGCACTGCCTCTACACGACCGCCAACAAGCTCTTCGGCAGTTGGGGCAGCGCGGTCGACCCCGCCCGCGGCCTGATCGACGCCCTGGTGGAATGCCACTATTCCGTCGACGTGATTCCCGAATGGCGGCTGGAGGAAGTTGCGGCACTGTATCCGGTTATCGCCGTCCCCGACTGGCAGGACATCGGCCTGCACTTCAAGCCGGCCCTCGTCCGCTACGTGAGAAACGGCGGGAATCTCCTGCTGGTGGGCGCGGAGAACGCCGCGCTGTTCTCCGGCGAATTGCCGGTCCGCTTCCTGGGCCAGCCCTCCCCACAGCCCGCCTTCGTCCCCGCCGAGGAGGTCTTCGGCAACCTGACCGGCTTGTGGCAGGATGTGGAACCCCGGGATGCCCAGGCCATCGAACAGCGCTACCCGGCCTTCGATTCCACCCGGGACGGCAAGTGCGCCGCCACCTTGAGCGCCTTGGGTTCCGGGAAAATCGCGGCGATTTACGGGCCCTTCGGAAAAGTCTTCACGGCCACCCACGCCGCGCCCGCCCGCCAGTTCCTGGACAAAGTCATGCGCCGGTTGTTCACCCCGCTGGTTGAGGTAGCCGGCCCGCCGTCAATTGAGGTGGCGCTGCGGAAGAAATCCGGCCGGCTGGCCCTGCACCTGGTCAACTGCTCGGCCATGCAGGTGGCCGCCGAATACGCCATCAGCGACTTCGTCCCCGCCGTTGGCCCGCTGGAGATTCGCGCCCGGCTGGCGGGGCCTCCTTCCCGGGTGACCTTCGAACCCGGTGGGCGGCCGGTCAACGGGAACTGGTCCAACGGGGAGTGGAGGGGCGTCATTGACCGGCTGGAGATACACGGCATCCTGGCTTTCGAGGGGGTGAACCTATGAGAACGACGCGGCGCGGTTTTCTGAAGAATGCGGCCATCCTGGGCGCGACGGGTTCGCGCGCGGCGGAGGATCCGCCCCGCCTTCCCCGTAAGGACTGCTTCCTCGGCATGCACTTCGACCTGCATCCCCGGAACAGCGATTTGGCCCTGGGACGCGATGTCAGCGAGGAGATGATCGAAAAGTTCCTCTCCGAGGTGAAGCCGGACTACGTACAGTACGACTGCAAGGGCCACGTCGGCTTCCTGGGCTATCCGTCCAAGGTGTCGGCTTCCGCCCCCACGGTGAAAGACTCCCTGGAGATTTGGCGCCGCGTCACTCGCAGGCGGGGCGTCGGCCTGTTCATTCACTTTTCGGGCGTCCTGGACCAGGTGGCCGTCAGGGATCACCCGGAGTGGGCCTGCGTTCGTCCCGACGGCATGCTGGAGAGCCAGGCCACCAGCACCTTCGGTCCCTACGTGGACGAGCGCATGATCCCCCAGCTCCTGGAAGCTTCGGAGAAGTACGGCCTGGACGGCGTCTGGGTGGACGGCGAGTGCTGGGGCGTGCGCCCGGACTACTCGCCCGCCGCCGCCCGCGCCTTCCGTCAGGCCGCCGGCATCGAAGCGCTGCCCAGGGGCCCCGGCGACAAAGGCTGGCAGCAGTTCCTGGAATTCCACCGCGAGCAGTTCCGCAAGTACGTGCGGCACTACTGCGACGTGCTGCACCGCGCCCGTCCCGGCTTCCAGATCGCCAGCAACTGGCTCTACACCACCTACGTCCCGGAGCGGCCCGAACTGCCGGTCGATTACCTCTCGGGCGATTACCTGGGCAACGCCAGCATCTCGGCCGCGCGGCTGGACGCCCGCTATCTCTCGGCCGCCGGCAAGCCGTGGGACCTGATGGCCTGGGGATTCCAGCGCGCCACCCTCTCCCGCGTCGGCCTGAGCCACAAGCCCGCTGTGCAGTTGCAGCAGGAGGCGGCCGTGGTGGTCGCTCAGGGCGGCGGCTTCCAGATCTACTACCAGCCCACCCGCGCCGGCCGCATCGACGACCGCCACATCGCCGTGATGGCCAAAGTCGCGCGCTTCTGCCGCGCCCGCCAGGCCCTCAGCCATAAGTCCGAAACCGTCCCCCAGATCGGCGTCGTTTTCTCCAAAACCAGCCTTTACTCGACGGTGAACAAGCTGTTCGGCGGCTGGGGCGCGGCTGTGGATCCCGCCCGCGGCATCATTGACGCCCTGGTGGAGAGCGGCTACTCGGTCGACGTGATTCCCGAGTGGAAGCTGGACGAAACCGCCCGGCAATATCCCTGCATCGTGCTGCCCGACTGGCCCAACAGCGGGGAAGCCGTCGGGCGCTCCCTGCTCGCTTACGCCCGCGCCGGAGGGAAACTGCTGATTGCCGGCGCGGAAAACGCGGCGCTCTTCGCCGGCTCTCTCGGCGTGAAGCTCGGGAAGCCGGCGGCGCGCCAGGCCGCCTTCGTCGCCGGCGACGAGGTCTTCGCCAACGTCACCGGCAACTGGCGAAGCGTCGAGCCGGCGGGCGCGCAGGTCATCGAATCGCGCTATCCGGCCTCTGACGGCTCCCGCGACGCGGAGTGCGCCGCCACGCTGGCCAGGCTCGGCGCGGGTGAGATCGCGGCCATCTACGGCCCGCTGGGCTCGGTCTTCGCCGCCGCTCACGCTCCCGCCGCGCGCCAGTTCCTGAACCGCGTGGTGCGGCGCCTGTTCACTCCCATGGTGGAAGTGGATGGACCCCCGGTGCTGGAGGTGGTGCTGCGCCGCAAGCAGGGCAAGCTGCTGGTTCACCTGCTGAACGCCTGCGCCATGCAGGTGGCGGGCGATTACGCCGTCACCGATTTCATCCCGCCGGTCGGCCCCCTCGAGGTCCGCCTTCGCCTCGGCCGGAAGCCCGCCCGCGTGACCCTGGAGCCCGAGGGGCGCGTGCTGCCGGGCGAGTGGCGGGAGGGGACCTGGACCGGCCGGATTGAACGCCTGGAGCTTCACGGCATCCTGGCGGTGGGCTGAGTCCGGCCTGCTTCACGGCCCGGTGAATTGCCTCACCGCCCTTCCGCCGGCAGGTCCGGTGCTCCCGGCCTTGGGGCCGGCCGCGGAGCGCGGTATTCTTCCCCCCGGATCCGGGCGGCGCCGTTCTGGAACCGGCTGATGCGCGGATCCATCACCATTCCGCGATCCATCCCCATGGCCTTGCGGAGGCAGTCGCCCAGGCGGCCGGCAACCAGCTCGTTCCCATAGCGGGCCACCACCTCGCGGATCGCCTCCCTGGCGCTGCGGTACAACAGCGCGGGAGTGTGGTCCACGGCGTAGTGCAGGATTCCGTTCAGGCTGTACTCATCGCAGCTGATGTCGATGACGATCGACCCCGGGCGCATGCGGGCCGGATCACCTCTCCCGCCAGTTCGTTGTTGCGCCAGAAACAATGCCGCCCCGCCTCGAACATCTCTTCCCAGGCGATGGCGCTCATCTTTCGATCCCGCAGAAATTCGACGGCGGGCCGGCCCTGCACGGCATGGACCCAGCCGAACAGGGTTTGACCGCTCCGGAAGTTCTGCATTTCCGCCGGCTCCGGCGCCCTCGGATTGCAGACGATGTCGCAGCCGTAAACCTCCCGGCGCGACGCGACGTGAGCGCCGCGGCTGTCATACTCCTCATCCGGGATGCCCAGGTGTTCCGCACAGCCCTGTTCGAAGTACAGCGCGCCGGGCTCCGCGACCCGGGTCACGTGTTGAGGCAGGAGCGCCCTGCGCCGCTCGTTCTCTTTCCGGCTGATCCCAAACCCGACCGTGTTCATTCCGAGATTCCCTCCTGGTTTGCTGAAGTCCAGCACGGCGGCGTCGAGCGCTTTCTGGAGTGCAGACTCAGAATCGGATACATCCACCAGTGGCACCGGTGCGCGATCCACTTCTGGTGGGTCGCCCCGCGCAGCAGCACGTAACCGCGCCACGTCAGCCACGCCTTCAAGTCCCGGAAGGAAGCCTCTTCCGCTTCGTTCTGCAGTTGTGTGAGGCAAGCCAGGTTCAGACCGCGCATGAGGCCTGGATCCCCCGGCTTCGAATCCGGCGGCAGGCGGCGCGATCCCGGAAATGCGAAATACGCCGGCCAGAACTCCTCCAGGCAGCGGTCCTGCAAGCGCCGCTCCAGCTTATGGAGGGGGTCGTATCGCAGTGACACTCGTATGTAGTCCAGGTCGCAGTAGGGATGCACGGGCACATGGCCGGCCGGCATGGTCGCCTGCGACCACATGCCGGCGCCCCGCCGCGTGCGCACCAGCAGAAATGCCAGGTCGGGCAGGTTCCTGCCCGCCGGGAGGCCCGCCAGGTATGCGATCAGGTCGCCTCTCAGATCGGACGCTTCCGGCCAGTATCTCCGCGTCAGCACCCGTGAACGCCGGTCGTCGACCATATGCCTGGCAATCAGCTGAAGCTTATCGTGCTCCGGCGCGGTGTGGAACTCCGCCACGCCGTAGCCGGTGTTGTTAAGGACATCGCCGCCCAAACCGTCAAAGATCAGTGACGTCCGCCCCGGCAGCCTCCTGCTCAGTTGCATTCCCCAAGTGTGTTCGGTGACCTCCGAATCCGTCCATAACCGCCGGATGCGATCGTCTTCCCGATACTGTTCCGGGGGTGGGAGCTCAATCACGCGGTGGGAAAACTTGAAATGCCTGGCCATCGCTGCCGCCCAGTAGCCGTCCAGATCGCGATTGTCCTTCTGGAGAACGCGCACCGTGAGAGCCTGGAAGGCGGCCTTTCGCGAGTGGAGGGCGGCCAGAATGCGGCGGCTGTCATATCCGCTGCTCAAGGGCAGGACGTAGTCCCGCGCCCGCAGCCGCAGGCAGCGGTCAATCGATTGCTGAAAGCACTCTTCGACCTCCCGTACCGCCCGGCGGCATATGGGACGCTCGCCGCCTGGAAGTTGCGTATAGGCAAACCACTGCTGCGAAACCGGCTTCAGGCTGTCGAAGATAAGCCGCGAGCCCGGCGGCACCCGCCGGACCCCGGCTGTCAGGCTGCGATTGCCGCACACATAGCCCATCTGTATCAGCGCCCGGCCGGCCAGCCGGTCCATGCGATCGCCGGGCGCCGCCAGCAGCCGGGCCGAGGTCGCGAACAACAGGACGCCGTTCCACACCCGGTAGTACAGAGGCGAGATTCCAAATGCGTCGCTGATCAGTTCGGCCCGGCGCCCCCCTCGCGAGATCCGCACTGCGGCAAAGATGCCGTTGTGCGTAGCGTCCGGATGCCGCCAGTATCTCCAGATTTCCGCGCTGTCACACCACATGTGAATTGGCGGAGTCAGCAGGTATCCTCGGAATGCGAGCCCGCACAGAGCCTCCGGGTCCGAATCGAAGGCATGCACTAACCCCCGGGATTCCGCCTCGCAGGGCGAGATGTGACTGGCCGCGAACCAGTTTGACGCGGCAATGCTGCGTGTCCGGCCAGTGGGTGCGAAATCGATCTCTAAGTCGCCGCGCGGAATCCAGGCGCCCAGGAACGCGTCCGGGCTGAAATCCTCGCCGGCGCCCGGCTGCCAGCTCAATCTCAGCCTTCTCGGATGCGCCATCCCGCCGCTGCCGGCTCGCGGCGTTGCGCAATGAAGCACGCTCGTCCCTTGAAGGTGGGCGCCGGGAGGCCGCGGCCCTCGCGACCGGCCGTGCGTTTGCCGGTTCCCATCCTGCTCCCTCGCGGCCGAAAGGTCTGGGCCGTCCTTATACGTTCCAAAGCTCATCTGGGGTACATCCCGTTGGGTACCGTTCTCTGAAAAAGCGAATCCAGGAGACTCTTATCGGGTCCCCGGGGCTGATCCATGAGTTCGGCTCACCAGGTGGAGTGACAGCCGGCGGCGCGGACGGCGGCGCCCGGCTCGCCTTCTCCCCTGCCGCTTGGCCGCCGGCATGTTCCCTGTCTGTGCGTTACGGCTTTTCTCCGGGCGCGTCTCGGGCGTTTCCCTGATTCGTCCGCTTCCGGCCCGGTGTTACGTTCAAATTACCGTTGCACACCACCATGCATGCAGCGAGAGGAGAAGAGAATGAAACGCCTGAGTGAATTCATTTGGAGAATCCATATCTGGAAAGACACTCGCGGCCAGGACCTGATCGAGTACGCGCTGATGGCGGGTTTCGTGGCTGTCGCGGCGGGCGCCATCATGCCCCAGGTGTCAACCAGTGTCAGCACCATCTTTTCGAAGGTCGATTCCGTACTGAGCGGTGCGGCCGCCGCGGGATAGGAACGGGCCGGCCGGCGCCAGGTGAGCGGCGCCAGCGCGTCGCTCACCTGCTTTTGACTCCAGGTCTCCCTTCCTCCCACGATTTCCCGGCGAGCCCGGCTTCACGCCCGCCCGTACTGTGCGCAAGTTCTCAAGCTGCCTTGGCTTAGCCGCGCTCCCGCCGCTTGCCGGCCATTCGACACGCGATAATACGGGCATGAACGAGAGGACCTTCAATGCCGCCGGGGCCCACAAGCTCGAAGACCCGGAACGGCTGGTCTGGCTGCCGCCCGCCGAGGTGCTGAATCACTTGCGCCTCGAACCCGGCATGTGCGTGGCCGATATCGGCGCGGGCGCCGGCTACTTCGCCATCCCCATCGCCCTGCGCATCGCCCCCGGTCCGCTCTTCGCCGTGGATTTCCAGCCCGAAATGCTGGCCCGCCTGCGCGAGAAACTCTCCCGCCCGGACATGCCGGCCAACCTCCAGCTGGTGGAAGGTTCCGCCCACAAAACCAACCTGCCCTCGGACAGTTGCGACCGCATCCTGATGGCCAACCTGTGGCACGAACTCGACGAGCACCCCGGTGTGCTCCGTGAAGCCGCCCGCCTGCTGCGTCCCGGCGGCCTCCTGGTCATCCTCGACTGGCGTCACGACGTCGACCGTCCGCCCGGCCCCCCTCTGGAACACCGCATCCGCATGGAGGACGCCGTCTACACCTTGGAACATAGCGGCTTCACCGTGCAGGGCTACGGCCGCGTGGGCTCGTACAACTATCTGATCACCGCTTCCGTCTCCGACGAAAGCGTGCAAACCTGAGCCGCCCGTGCCGTTGCCGAGCCAAAGGGAGCAGTGGGATCGCCCCGGACGCGGGGCCAGGTTGATCTTCTAACGAAGCTTCGCCTCAGCCCGCCAAGGTACGTCGCGTAGCGGCTCCGTTCGCCGGTTCATGACGACGTCTGGTATACAGCCTCAATGGCTGGAGCCGGGATTTTACGGAGCACGAGGTTCTGAAAGAACCGGCCGGATGTACCTGAACGCTTACGTGCCGCAGTTGCAGTGCGAACAGGGCGCAGTGGAGTTTTTCCGGGTGCACCGGAAACAAGCGTGGGCCCCGCCGGCTCGAATGAACCCGATCAGCCGGCGCTTCGTTCAGCGGGGTTGGAGAACTACGCCAAGGAAGACGGCACCTGGGGAGCCGTACTTCGCGACGAGTGGCTAGGCTTTGGCCCGGGCGGGATAGTGCTCTCCGAGCCACTGCTCAATCTGCTGCATTTGCGACGCCCGGACGACACGTTTCCACCTCACCCCGCCGGTACGCTCGTTGTAGACCGCCATGACGTACGAGCCCTCGTTCAGGACTTCGACCAGGCCGTCGCAGGAACGCCTGAAGTGATACGAAGAAACGCTAACATGCTGTTCTGACATCTACTTCCATGATACCAGACAGGCCTTCGGCACGTAAGCGGAGCCGGGCGTTCGTAACTGAAGCGCCCGCATCCGGCCCCGGTGAACCGGTGACTCAGTCGATGCGAAGGCCCTCTCGCCGTTGCCGGTCCGCCTCTTGCCCGTCCCCCTCCTACTCCAGGTCGATATCCCGTACCGGCGGCGCCGCGTCCGGATTTTCCTTGGCCTGCTTGAACAGTTCGTCGAACTTCTTCTGTAGCACCTGGCCGTGCATGCGCTCCGCCTCCACCTGCTTGCGGAAAACCTCCTCCCGGCGGCCTTCCTCGCCTTTGAGCTTCGCCACCGCCGCGGCCAGGTCCTCCACCGCCCGCGGTTTCTCGAACGCCTTGTGCGAAATCACCGCGCGGGTTTGCGGGTCCACCTTCAACGCCGCCTGGCAGCAGGGACAGGTGACCTCGAACATGCCTTTGGCCATGTAACCATCCTAACGCTACCCGCGCAGCGCCGCATGCGCCAGCGCGGCCGCTCCCGCGATCCCCGAGTTGCCCGCCAGGTGCGGCGCCGCCAGCGGCGTCTCCCGCCGCAGCAGCCCGTACGTCCGCCACGCCACCTCGCGGCGCAGCGGGCCGAACAGCGCCTCTCCCGCCTCCGAAATCTGCCCCCCGACGATCACCAGTTCCGGGTTGTACGCGTGCACCAGACCCGCCACCGCCCCGGCCAGGTACTGCATGGCCCGGTCCCGGATCACCCGCGCCACGAAATCCCCCTGCGCCGCCAGTTCGAACACCGCCCGGCAGGTCACCGACTCCGGGCAATCCCGGTACTCCCGCGTCAGCGAGGAGTCGCACCCCCGCCGGATGGCGCTGATGGCCTCGGCCTCGATCGCCCGCGCCGAGAACACCGTCTCCAGGCATCCCCGGTTGCCGCAGATGCACACCGCCCCGTCCGGATCCACCGTCAGGTGGCCCAGGTGCCCCGCCACACCGCCCGCCCCGCGCAGCAGCCTGCCCTCCGCCAGCACCGCGCCGCCCACCCCCGTCCCCAGCGTCAGCATCACCACGTGCGAGCGCCCCCGCGCCGCGCCCCAGACCACTTCGCCCGCCAGGGCCGCCCGCGCGTCGTTGTCCGCGAACACCGGCACGCGCTCCGGCAGCGTCTCGTGCACCAGGTCCGCCAGCGACTCCCCCTCCAGGTAGTGCACCGTGCCCGGCAGCACCTCCACGCGCGTCGTGGCCGGGTGAATGATCCCCTTGCAGCCGACCCCGGCCGCCGCCGAACCGCCCTCCGGATCCAGCCTCCGGATCAGCCCCGCCAGCGTCCGCCGCAGACCGTCCATCTCTCCCGGCGTCTCCTCGGCCACTCCCCGCAGCAGTTCCCCGTCCTCCGCCACCAGGCCCGCCTTGATGCGCGTGCCGCCGATGTCAATACCGAGTGTGGGCATTTCCGGGCCACTATAATAACGGGTTACGATGAGCGCAGCCCTTACCTACTTCGACCGCACCCTGGAACTGCTCCAGCAGCTCCGCGAGTCGCAGCTCCCGGCCGTCCGGCAGGCCGCCGCCATCTGCGCCCGCAGCATCGCCAGCCAGGGCCTCGTCTTTCTGTTCGGCGCCGGCCATTCCCGCATGATGTGCGAGGAGATGACACCCCGCCAGGGCTGCTTCGCCGGCTTCTTCGCCCTGGTCGAACTGGCCCTCTCCACCCACGCCTCCATCGTCGGGACCAACGGCTTGCGCTCGGCCTTGCACCTCGAGAAGTACGAGGGCTACGCCGAGGAAATCCTCAAGAGCTTCCATTTCGGCCCCCACGACGCCTTCATCGTCATCTCCACCAGCGGCATACGCCCCGTCATCGTCGAGATGGCCCTGGGCGCCAAACGCCGCGGCATGCCCGTCATCGCGCTGCTCTCCCGCCGCCACTGCGAGTCCTCCGCGCCCGCCCACAGTTCCGGCAAGAAGCTCATTGACGTGGCCGACGTCGTACTCGACAACCAGTGCCCCATCGGCGATTGCGTCCTCGAACTCCAAGGCCTGGACTGGCGCACCGGCCCCGCCTCCACCGTCACCGGCGCCATGCTCATCAACATGCTGCGCGTCGAAACCGCCCAGCTCCTTCTCGACCGCGGCTGCACCCCCGTGATTCTGCCCAGCCACCAGCTGGTCGGCAGCGCC
>JADZAF010000192.1 GCA_020852755.1 Bryobacterales bacterium | reverse complement strand
GCGAGGCCCTGGAGGCGGAGGACGCCGGCCAGGCGGAGGTCCACGCGCGGCTCTTCTCCCTGGGCGCCTGGCTGCGCAAGCCGGTGGTGGCGGCGGTCCACGGCGCGGCGCTGGCGGGGGGCACGGGGCTGGCGGCCAATGCTCATGTGGTGGTGGCTTCCGAGGACGCCGGCTTTGGTCTCACCGAGATTCGCGTGGGCCTGTTTCCATTCATGATTTTCCGCGCGGTGGCCCGGGCCGTGGGCGAGCGCAGGGCCGTGGAACTGAGCCTCACCGGCCGCACCTTCGGCGCCGCCGAGGCCCTGCGGTACGGCCTGGTCCACCAGGTGGCCGGCGACGGCGAGTACCTGCACATGGCCGCCCAGCTTGCCGCCGGCATCGCCGCCCGCAGTCCCGCCGCGGTCTCCCGGGGCCTCGAGTTCGTCAGCCTGTCCAGGGAGGAAAGCGACGTGGAGGCCGCGCAACTGGCCCGGCGCCTCCGGAAGGAGTTGTTCGAAGGCGCGGATTTCCGGGAGGGGCTGCGAGCTTTTGCGGAGAAGCGCGCGCCCAAATGGCCCTCGCTCGAAAGCTGATCTCCCCTTGCGCTCCGGCTGCGGCGATGTAATCTAGTCCGTATGCCGAATCAGGTCTTCAAGTCTTTTCTCCTCCTTCTCATGGTGCTGGTGGCCGGCGGCCGGGCCGCGGCCCAGACGGTGGTAGTGAGCACGCCCATGCCGCCGCCCGCCTGGGCCCTGATGGAACGGGAACTGCTGCGCCACAACTCCCTGGCCTGCGAGCGCTTCGCGGCAAAGTATCTGGACGAGCGCGGATACCTGCTGCACACACCCCGCTGGGGCACGTTGGACGGGCCGGACGACGCTATTGAGACCTTCTACAACTGGACCCTCCTGCACGCCCTGGGCGGCTCGGATTCCGTCCTCCAGCTCTATAAGAAAGCCCAGGAAGGCCACTGGAAGCAATACGGGGAACTGCGTACCAGGCTCACCGGCCTGGCCGCCAATGGCGCCTATTACAAGGAGTTCATCACCCAGTCCGACTGGTTCCACACCGGCGAGGGCATGCGCGCCTTCATGTTCCTGGGCCTTTCAGACCCGGACAACGAGTTGTACCGCGAGCGCATGAAGCGTTTTGCCGGCCTCTACATGAACGAAGACCCCGAAGCGCCCAATTACGACCCGGTGAACAAGATCATCAGGAGCTTCTGGAACGGCAGCAAAGGTCCGATGATGCGCAAGGCCACGCTGTATGACTGGGTGGGCGATCCGGTCCCGGGCAGTTTCCACCTGCTCCACAACCCGGCCGGGCGGGGCAAGCTGCTCGACATGAAGACCTACTACCCGAAGATGCTGGCCCACTGCACCGAGTACCTGGACAGCGTCGGTGACGGGTTTCTCAACCTGGCCGCCACCAACCTGGCGCTCAACGCCTTCATGCTCACCAACGACGAGAAGTACCGGAAGTGGGCGGTCGAGTACGTGGACGCCTGGAAGCAACGCGCCGAGGCCTGCGGCGGCAACGTGCCCAGCACCATCGGGCTGGACGGCAAGCCGGGCAGCGAATACAACGGGCAGTGGTGGAAAGGCACCTACGGATGGAATTTCACCATCTTCGACGGCGAACTCGAGCAGATCGCCCACCGTAACTATTTCACTGCCGGCACGTGGCCTGGTTTCAGCAACGCCCTGCTGCTCACCGGCGATCAGGCCTACGTGAACGTACTGCGGCGCCAGATGGACAACCTCTACGCGCAGAAGAAGGTGGTCAACGGCCGGACCCTCCTGCCGCAGAACTACGGCGATCCGCGCGGCTACAAGCACAACGGCCCGCCCAGCTGGTACAACTACACGCCCAATCTGCACATCGACCGGCTGACCGAGATCTATCTGTGGTCCATGGACCCCAAGGACCTGGAGCGGGTTCCCAAGAGCGGCTGGATCGGCTTCCTGGAAGGCAGCGAGGCCGGCTATCCGGAGAAGGCCCTGGCGGCCGACTTCCAGCGCGTACGCCGCCAGATGGCGCAGATCCGCGGAGACGCCACCAGCGCCGACACGCGCCTGGCGGATTACCTGCTCGATCTCAATCCCCCGGCTACCAACGCCCTGGTCAACCTGACGCTCGGCGGCTACTTCGCCGGCGGCCGGATCTGGACGCTGCACAGCCGTTTCCGTTACTTCAACCCGGAAGAACGCCGTGCGGGGCTGCCCGAGGACGTGGGGGCGCTGGTAGAAAGACTGGGACCGGATTCGGCCACCCTCACCCTGGTGAACGTGAACCCGGTGGAGCCGCGAACCGTGGTGGTGCAGGCCGGCGGCTACGGCGAGCACCAGTTCGATTCAGTCACCGCCGGAGGCCGGACCACACCGGTCGGCGGCCCGCTTCTGACCGTGCGGCTGGAACCCGGCGCGGGTTCGCAGATGGTCTTCAAGATGACCCGTTACAGGAATCCGCCCACGCTGGCGCACCCGTGGGAGCGGGGCTGGTTCGGCCGGAACCAGAGGTAGCCGGCGAGGCGCAACAGAACTCAGGCGGGCGGCGGAACCGTTCGGCGGAGTTGCCTGCGCGCATGGACTCCGGCCGTGCGCGAGTGTGCAGTGCCGCACATTTTGGGATTAACAGTTTCCTTTATCCGATCTATGCTGGGGAAGTTCACCGGACACACCGAATAGGGGGAAGACGCATGAGGCGCCGTATTTCGAGGGGCATGGGCGCCGTCGCTCTGGCTGTGCTGCCGGTCCTGGTCTACGGCCACTCCGACCGTCCGCCGGACGCCCGGAAGACGGGCGCGCCGGGTGACGGCGAAACCTGTGAATTGTGCCACCGCTTCGCGTTTCCGAACACGCGCGGCGGCAATGTGCGTGTCGCTTTTCCAGCGGGCCTGACCTACACGCCCGGGGTGGCGCAGGAGTGGCTGGTCACGGTTGCCGATCCCGCGGCCGGGGCGGCAACGTACGGCTTTCAAATGACAGCGCGGCTGGTGCGGGACCCGGAGCAGGCTCAGGCCGGCGATTTCCAGCCCGCGGACCAGACCACCGCGGTCCGCTGCGACCTTCCGGGCAATACCCTTCGCGGGGCTCTGGGTTGCCCCGGGGGGGAGTCCGTGCAGTTCATCGAGCACACCGCCGGGACCGCGACCAGTACCTGGCGCGTCATCTGGGTCCCGCCGGCTGCCAATGCCGGAACGGTATCCGTGTATGTCGCCGGTGTCGTTGGCGATGGTAATCGCGAGCCGAACGGCGACGATCTCTACCTCGCCCGCTACGACCTCGCGTACGCTGCCGCCCCGCCGGCCGGGCCGCCGGTGCTGGCGGAGCAGAAGCCTGTCGTGAATGGCGCCAGTTTCCAGCCCGGGATCGCCGCCTCCGCCTGGATAACGATCTTCGGCGCCAACCTCTCCGGTTCCACGCGGACGTGGCGCGGTGATGAAATCGTGAACGGCCGGCTGCCGATGCAACTCGATGACGTCAGCGTGACGGTGAACAACAAGCCCGCGGCGGTGTACTATATCAGCCCGACCCAGATCAACGCGCAGGCGCCGGCCGATGACGCCCTTGGCCCGGTGGAGGTGCGGGTAAACACAGCCCGCGGAGCAGCGTCCGCCAGTGCAATGTTGCAGCGGTTCGCTCCCGGATTCTTCAAGTTCGACTCCCGCGGCCGAAGGTATATTGCCGCACTGCACGCGGACAATGCCCAGGTGGGAGCGCCGGATCTTCTCGAAGGGGCATCCGCCCGCCCGGCCGCGCCCGGCGAGGTGATTTCGCTCTATGGGACCGGCTTCGGCGCCACGAGTCCCGCGCTGCCCGCGGCAGAAGTCCTGACCAGTCCGGCCGCGCTGGCCGAACCCGTAATCGTGCATTTCGGCGGGATGGCGGCTGAAGTGAAATGGGCCGGTCTCAGCGGCCCGGGTCTGTATCAACTCAACGTAGTGGTCCCGGATGTGCCGGACGGCGACGTGGAAGTGGTAGCGGAAATCGGCGGCGTAACCACCGGACGGGGTGATTTCGTGCCCGTCCTGCGCTGAAACCGGCGGGGCAGGCGGAGCTCGCGGAGCAGACCCAGGCCAAACGCTCATCGTTAGCGCCCGGTCAACACGCGCAATCACGACATAAAGCAACGCTCGGCACCCAGGGTACTCCCTGAAATCGATCTGCAACATCACCATTCTTCAGGGGGCCAGACTCCAGATTCTCTGTTACTGAGCATGACACGCCAGGCACGACTGTGACATGGCCTAGAACTGAAGGTACTTATCCGGCTTGCCTTGACTATTGACTCCCGGCCCGGCACCCTCTACGATTCTGTTATCCATCAGGCTTGAGGGGCTGGGTACCCGGGGGGGTGTCATGAAAGGGTCTGACTCTTCCGACGAGAGGCTCGGCTGGGGGTTTCTCGCTCACCTGGGGTCTCGGAAGCCGCAGCCTCGCGGCGCCGAAATTCTGCGCCAGGGTACGCCCTCCCGCGATGCGATCCTCATCGAACGCGGCCTGGTTGCGATCTCCATGGCCGACGAGGAAGGCCAGCAACGGATCGCCGATGTCCGTCGCTCAGGCTCCGCGCTGGAGGTCTGCGCGGCCCTCCTGGACGCGCCGTGTCCCTTCACCGCGAAAGCACTGACCGATTGCTCCCTGTGGCATGTCCGGGCCGCGGATTTGTGGCGGGTGATGGCGGAAGACCGGGCTGTCGCACGCCGCATGCAGCAGTCCCTGTGCCAGGAGGTTCTGATCAGTATTCCGCGCTGGGCGCACGGGCCCCGCTGGTCGGCTCGCCGGCGATTTGCGGAACTGCTGATTCAACTGGGACGAGGCGCCTCCGACCTCCCGAAAACTCCGCTTCAGGTGCATCTTCCCCTGAAGCTCTGGGAGCTTGCGGAACTCCTGGCCATCACTCCCGCCCACCTCTCTCGAATGCTGCAAGGGATGAGATCCGAAGGGGTGCTGGAGCGGCAACCCGGTTACGTTTTTGTGCTGAAACGACTCCTGAAGCCGGGCGAGTATTAGCCTGGCGGCCATAAGACAGGGTGTCAGGGAGAACCGCCAGGAACACCTGACTCCGCCGAACTCTGGAAAGTGACGAGGATGCCCTCGTGCGAACCTCTCCGGAACGTCCTCTATCCCGGTACCCGTCTTTGATCTGTCAGTCCACTTCACCCCTTCTCGCGCCTTCTCATTAAGAAAAAGAAATCTTACAGTCAGCTCCAAACTACCCGCCCGGAAGCCGGCAGTAAGCGCGCTTACGGCTGTTTGTTGGAAAGTTTACAATTGACCGGAGATTCGCTCCGAAACTTGATCTCATGCAGTAGAAACCGGCCCGTAGTTGCCCTATTATCACTTTTCCGGTGATTCAGGTCTGAAATACCGGAGGGGCGCAAGGAGTGGCGGCGACTCCCGGAAATCTGGGAAAGCGACACAAAACGAGGGACGGCTCGTCAGGGCCTCACTGTTTCCACTAGCGGCGCCTGTTCAGAACAAGGAGACATGGGATGAGAACGAGGAGTGCGTTTGTTCGAATGCGTTGGCCTTTGGCCGTGCTCGTCACCGCCCTTTGCTGGGCCGCCGGCCTGGCCAGCGCGCAACAGAAACCACCATCGAGGGCGCCAGGACCGCTGCCCGGACAGGTCATCATCACCGATGCCGCCGGCAGGGTGCATTTGCGCAACCCGCGCATTACCGACGCGCAGCGCAAGGCAGTCGCTAAGCGGCAGCAAGCGGCTCGCATCAAGGCCGCGAGGAAGGGGAAATAGCGCCATGAGGAGAATTCTTGCGTTCGCGTCACCGTTCGTTTTAGCCACGCTCGCGTTCAGCCAGTGCGTGCCTCCGACCATTACTGCAACCGGTCAAAAGGCCAATTGGCCGTTGAGCCCCGGCTACGACCCAACAAAGCCCACAGATCCGCCCGCATACTTCAGTTGCGCCAACTACGCCGTGAGCCCGCTGCCGCTGCGCAGTTGCTCGGATGCGAACGCCACCGCCTGCTATGGCAACCTGGAGTGCGCGGCGCTTCCGGACCAGACGGATCCCACGAAGCCCGCGGTCTGCAACGGGCCGGTCCGGCTGGATTCCGCCCAGAAACCGATCGGCGGCATCCGGAAGTTCGTCGACACGCTGCCGTCCATCCCGGTGGCGGTCCCGGACACGACGGCCTATCCGGGATCGGACTACTACGAGATCGAGCTGGGGCAGTACACGCAGAAGATGCACACAGACCTGCCTGCGACCACGCTGCGCGGCTACCGGCAGACGAATGGTCCACTCGGCAACGCCGCCCCATTTCAGTACCTGGGGCCGCTCATCGTCGCCCAGAAGAACCGCCCGGTGCGGGTGAAATTCACCAACAAACTGCCCGCCGGCCAGGGCGGCAACCTGTTCCTGCCGGTGGATACCACTTACATGGGCGCGGGTATCGGCCCGGCGATGAACGGGATACCCGGGAATCCGCAGGACCCGGATTGCGGCAAGCTGCCCAAGCCTCCGGGCTGCTTCACGGAGAACCGCGCGAACCTGCATCTGCACGGCGGCATCTCGCCCTGGATCAGCGACGGCACGCCGCACCAGTGGATCACCCCGGCAACCGAACGGCCCTATCCGGACGGCGGCAACAATCCCAATCGGGGCGTCAGCGTGATGAACGTCCCCGACATGCCTGATCCCGGTTCCGGGGCGCAGACATACTACTGGACCAACCAGCAGAGCGCCCGCCTGATGTTCTACCACGATCATGCCTGGGGAATTACCCGCCTCAACGTTTACGCCGGCGAAGCGGCCGGCTACCTGATTCAGGACGACACCGAGAAGGCGTTGACGGCGGCGGGAGGTCCTCTGGCAGGCCTCGGCGTGGGCATACCGCTGGTGATTCAGGACAAAACCTTCGTGCCGACCGACAAGGAACTCCAGCTATGGGACCCGCTGTGGGACAAAAGCCGGTGGGGCGGTCTGGGCAGCCTCTGGCAGCCGCACGTCTACATGCCCGCCCAGAATCCCGGCGACAGCTCGGGAGTGAATGCCTTCGGGCGTTGGATGTACGGCCCCTGGTTCTGGCCCCCGACAAACGACATCACGAACCTGCCGATACCGAACCCCTATTACGATCCGAACTGCAACCCCGGCGTCACCGGCTGGTGCGAGCCGCCCCTGATGCCAGCCACACCGTACCTCTCCTCGGGCATGGAAGCATTCAACGACACCCCGGTCGTGAACGGCATGGCATACCCGACGCTCACGTTGGACCCGAACCAGTACCGGTTCCGGATCCTGAATGCGGCCAACGACCGCTTCTTCAACCTGCAACTCTATGTCGCGGACCCGGCGTCTATGACGGACCCGACCATCGGCCCGACGGAAGTCGCGTTGAACGCCGCGGAGGTTGCGGCCGCCCAGAACGATCCGGTTGTGGTGCCGACGCCGGACACCACGATCAGCCCCAAGGGCCCGGCCTGGATCCAGATCGGCACCGAGGGCGGATTCCTGCCGGCGCCGGTGGTGGTTCCCAATCAGCCAATCACCTGGGTGACGGACCCGACGCTGTTCAACGTCGGCAACGTGGACCAGCACTCTCTGCTCCTGGGTCCGGCGGAGCGAGCGGATGTAGTTGTCGATCTGGCGCCATTCGCCGGCAAGACGCTGATCCTGTACAACGACGGACCGGCGGCCTTCCCGGCCCGGGTAGCCACCTACGATTACTACACCGGCCATCCCGATATGACGGACACGGGCGGAGCTCCGGCAACCTTGCCGGGCTTTGGCCCCAATACCCGGACCGTCATGCAGATCAAAGTGAACGGCTCGTCCGGAGCTGCGCCGCCCGACTACGTCAATCCGGCCACGCTGACCGCGCTCCAGAACGCCTTCAAGCACCAGATCGACCCGGTCACCCAACAGCCGGCCGGTGTGTTTGAATCGTCGCAGCACCCGGTCATCGTCGGGCAGGAGGCTTACAATCCGGCCTACTTCAACCTGGCCGATCCGAAGCGATTCAACGCCGGCGGCACGAGGGACGGGTTTGCGAGAATCTACGATTTCTCGCTGACCTTCGACACGCTCTCCGGCAGCCCGCTGACGATGCCGCTTGCTAACAAGGCCATCCACGATGAGATGGGCGGCACCTTCGACCCGGACTACGGGCGCATGACCGGCACCCTGGGTGTGGAAGTGCCGAACGCCAAGGCGTTCCTGCAGCAGTTCGTCAACTTCCCGTACACCAGCCCTCCGACAGAAATCTTCGACACCACCCTGCTGCCGAAGGGCACCGACGTGCAGGTGACGCCGATCAGCTCGGCGTCGGACGGGTCGCAGATCTGGAAGATCACGCACAACGGGGTGGACACGCACCCGATCCATTTCCACCTCTACGATGTTCAGCTGCTGAACCGCACCGGCTGGGACGGCTTCATCCGGCCACCCCACCCGACGGAGCTCGGCTGGAAGGAGACGGTCAGGATCAGCCCTCTGGAGGACACGTTCGTGGCCCTCCGCCCGGTCGTCCCGGTCGTACCCTTCGATCTGCCCAACAGCGTTCGCCTGCTGAATCCAGCCATGCCTGACGGCGCCCTGCTGGCCAGCGCTACGCTGGCGGACGCCTTCCTGACCGGCAACATCCCCATGGATCCTCTTGGGGAACCGATCGATCTCTACAACCACCCCGTCAACTTCGGCTACGAGTACGTCTGGCATTGCCATATCCTCGGCCACGAGGAAATGGACATGATGCGCGCGCAGGTCGCCGGGGTGCCGCCGAGAGCGCCCAGCAACCTGGCCGCGGCCGTTCAGGGGACAACGGCCACTCTGACGTGGAACGACAACTCCGCCAATGAGACCGGTTTCACCATCATGAGGGCCAATGACGCCGGATTCGTGACCGGGCTGGCAACCTTCAAGGTGGCGGCGAACTCTCAACCCAATCCCGTGACCTATGTAGACAACACCATCAAGAGCAACACCGCGTACTACTACAAGGTCATCGCCAACAACCTGATCGGCGACACCTGGGATTACAGCAACCCCGCGATCAACGAGGGCGCCAGTTTCCCGACCAGGGACGTGATGTCGGCCGCTTCCAACGTAGCCACGGTCGGCACCGCCCCGGCCCTCCCGCCGGCCGCCCCGAGCAACCTGGTGGCGACGGCGCAGGCGGGACCCAAGGTTCAGCTGACCTGGAAGGACAATTCCAAGGACGAGACCGGATTCGTGGTTCAGCGCTCGGTCAACGGGGGCGCCTATGCCAACCTGGTCACGCTGCCGGTCAACACCACCAGCTATGCGGATACCGCGGTGGCCTCGCCGAACAGCTACGCCTACCGGGTGATCGCGATCAACGGCGCGGGACAGTCGGCTCCCTCCAACATCTCGGGAGTAACGCTCGGCGCTCTTCCCGCGGCTCCTACCAATGTGGCGGCAGTCGTTTCGAACCTGAAGAAGAACAGCGCCACGGTCACGGTGACCTGGAAGGACAACGCCACCAACGAGACCGGCTTCACCATCAAGAGGGCCACCGACGTCGCCTTCACCGCGAACGTGGTGACAGCCTCGGCCGGCGTTAACGCTCAGACGTTCTCGCAGTCGGTGACGCCCGGCTCCACGCTGTATTACTGCGTGCAGTCGGTGAACGCCAACGGCGCCTCTCCGTGCGTGAATGCAACACCATTCCCCGTGCGGGTCGGAACGGCGCCATAGCGCGAACCGGGCCTCGACGGTTCCTTCGGGGAGGGAGGAATCGATCCCTTCCTCCCCAAAAGACACTGAAGCGGAGAGGGAGAACCCTCCCTCTCCGGACTTGGGAGACGGAATCATCATGAATCGATTCATAAACATACTGCTCACCGGGCTATTCATTTCGGCAGCCGCGGGACAGGAGACCCCGGCGCTGAATGACCCGAAAGACAGGCTCAGCTACGCGCTGGGCATGGACCTTGGAAGGCAGCTCCGAAAGCAGGCGGTGGATATAGACCCGGCGCGATTCGCAGAGGGGCTGGCGCACGCACTTGCCGGCAACCAGACGCGGCTGAGCGAGGAAGAGGCCCGGGCTGCCATCGCCGTCCTACAGGCTGCGATGAAGGACAAGCTGGCACAGGCTGCGAAGGCGGCGGCCGAGGAAAACAAGAGAGCCGGAGAAGCATTCCTGGCGGAAAACGGAAAGAAGGAAGGCGTGGTAAGCCTGCCGAGCGGGCTGCAGTACAAGATTCTCAAGGCGGGCGATGGCAGGAGGCCGGGGGAAGCCGACACGGTGCTCTGCCACTACAGGGGCACTCTGATTGACGGGCGCGAATTCGACAGCTCCTACCAGCGCAACCAGCCGGCGACCTTCGCGGTCAAGGGAGTCATCGCCGGTCTGCGAGAGGCCCTGCAGCTCATGCCCGCCGGCTCCAGGTGGCAGCTCTTTATTCCCTCCAGCCTGGCCTATTCCGAGCGTGCGGCCGGCAATCGCTTCGGGCCGAACTCCGCGCTGGTTTTCGAGATCGAGCTGATATCCATCAAGGAGACTCCGTGAGGAGCGCGCACCCGTCGGGAAACGGCCTTCCCTGCCGTGCGAAGACGAGAGAACGGGAGTGAGACAGATCATGTCGGCATCCTCAAAGGTGGTTCTCATTTCGTGCCTGATGCTGGGGGCCTACTTCGCCGGAAGCCTGGCGAACCGCCCGCCGGCCTCCGCTTCCTCCGCATCCCCCGCGGAGCGGATCCTGTACTGGCACTGCCCGATGCACCCCCAATACAAGTCGGAGGGCCCCGGCGGCGCGCCTTGCTGCGGCATGCGGCTCGAGCCGGTCCATGCCGGTTCGCAACCCGCCGGCAGAACTGCGCTGCCGAAGGGCGCGGTCGAGGTAAGCGCCAGCCAGCAGCAGTGGATCGGGATTCAGACCGCCGAGGTAAAGCGCGCAGCCGCATCGTACCTGCTGCGGGTTCCCGGCCGCATTGCGGTCGATGAGCAGCGGCTGTACCGGCTCATCGCCGCGAGCGACGGCTGGATCGAGGAACTGGGGCGGAATGCAGCCGGTGAATTCGTCAAGAAGGACCAGGTCCTTGCCTCTTACCACACGCTGAACTTCCAGACGGCGCAACAGGCCCTCCTGTTCCTGAACACCGACCCGGCAAGCCGGGCGGAAATCCCCGCGGCGTCTCAACGCCAACCGGGGGCGTTGAACCTGCAGATTGCGGTCGAGAGGCTGCGGGGGCTGGGAATGAGCGACCTTCAGATCGAAGAGCTGCGGCGGTCCCGCCAGTTCGCGGCCCACATCAACATCTACTCTCCCGCCACCGGTTTCGTGATCGCCCGGAACGTCTCACCCGGTCAAAGGTTCGACAAGGGCGCCGAACTGTACCGTATCGCCGACATCAGCCGGGTCTGGGTGCTCACCGACGTCTACGAGAAGGATCGCGAGTTCGTCACACTGGCCCAGACCGCCACCATCCGCTACCAGGGCCGCGCTTACGAGGCCGGGATGAGCCGGACACTGCCGCAATTCGACGCGCAGTCCCGGACCTTCAAGACCCGCTTCGAACTCGACAACAGCCGCTATCTCTTCCGTCCGGACATGTTCGTGGACGTGGAGCTTCCGGTGAACATGCCCGCGGCAACAACCGTGCCCGCCGAGGCGCTGCTCGAGTCCGGGAACCGCCGCATCGTGTACGTGGAGAGCGGCGCCGGCGTATTCCAGCCCCGCGAAATCGAGACCGGTTGGCGTTTTGGCGGCCGCGTCCAGGTCCTCAAGGGTCTTGAGGCGGGAGAGCGTGTCGTCACGGCCGGCAACTTCCTTCTCGATTCCGAAAGCCGCATGAGGCTCACCGCCTCCGGGGAGCAGGCCGTGGCCCCGGCCGGAAACAACGCCGGAACGGCCAGGGATCCCGTCTGCGGCATGGACGTCGACACTTCCACCAGCCTCAAGGTGGAGCGCGGAGGCAAGACGTACTACTTCTGTTCCGAGTCCTGCAAGCGGCAGTTCGAGGCCGCGAAGCCCGCCGGAAAGAAGGCCGCCGCCGCGCGGGACCCGGTTTGCGGCATGGAGGTCGACACCTCTACCAGGCTCCGGGTCGAGCGCGGGGGCAAGACCTACTACTTCTGTTCGGAGCACTGCAAGCGCCAG
This sequence comes from Bryobacterales bacterium, assembly GCA_020852755.1. Taxonomy (GTDB): domain Bacteria; phylum Acidobacteriota; class Terriglobia; order Bryobacterales; family Bryobacteraceae; genus JADZAF01. Next base: position 38,973 of record JADZAF010000192.1, on the reverse strand, counting down.
TTCGAAGCTGCCAGGGCGGACGCGCATGATTGACCGCGTCATCGGCCTCTCGGCGCGGAACCGCCTGGCCGTCTTCCTGATAACCGCCGCCGCCGTGCTGGGAGGCTGGTGGTCGCTCCGGAACGTCCCCCTGGACGCCATTCCGGATCTGAGCGACACCCAGGTGATCGTTTACTCGCGATGGGATCGCAGTCCGGACCTGATCGACGACCAGGTGACCTACCCGATCGTGACCGCCATGCTGGGGGCGCCGCGCGTAAAGGCCGTGCGCGGCTTCTCCGATTTCGGCTACTCCTTCGTGTACGTCATCTTCGACGACGATGCCGACATCTACTGGGCGCGCTCCCGCACCCTGGAGTACCTTTCGGCGGTGCAGCCGCGCTTGCCGGAGGGCGTAAAGACGGAGATCGGGCCTGACGCCACGGGCCTGGGCTGGGTTTTCCAGTATGTACTGGTTGACGATTCCGGCGAGCACAGCCTGGCCGACCTGCGCTCCGTGCAGGACTGGTACCTGCGCTATTACCTGAAATCGGTACCCGGGGTCGCCGAGGTGGCGCCGGTGGGCGGCTTCGGAAGGCAATACCAGGTGAACCTGGACCCCAACCGCCTGCGCCAGTACGGCATCCCGATCACCCGCGTGGTGGAGGCCGTGCGCGGAGGGAACCGGGAATCGGCCGGGCGCCTGGTGGAGTTCGGCGGCGCCGAATACATGGTGCGCGGCCGCGGCTATGCCCGCTCGGCGGAGGATATCGGCAGCATCGTTCTGCAGGCGGGCGAGACGGGCACACCCATTCGCATCCGGGACGTAGGCCAGGTGGTGATGGGTCCCGACCTGCGCCGCGGGGTCGCGGACCTCGACGGAGAGGGCGAGACGGTTTCCGGCATCATCGTGATGCGCCAGGGCAGCAACGCGCTCCACGTGATCGACCGCGTGAAGGCCAGGCTGGAGGAAATCGCGCCGGGCCTGCCGGCGGGAGTCCGTGTGGTCCCCATCTACGACCGCTCCGAGCTGATCCGCCGCTCCATCGACACCACCCGTCTCACCCTCGTCGAGATCATGGCCACGGTCATGATCATCATCCTGATCTTCCTCTGGCATGTCCCCAGCGCCCTGATTCCCGCGATCACCATCCCGGTGGCCGTGCTGGTTTCCTTCATTCCCTTCCGCATGATGGGGATCACCGCCAACATCATGTCCTTGGGAGGCATCGCCATCGCCATCGGCGCGCTGGTGGACGCTTCCATCGTGGTGGTCGAGCAGACCCACAAGAAGCTGGAGATGTGGGAGCGGAACGGACGCCGCGGCAGCTACCGCGAGGTGGTGATCGAGGCCATCAAGGAGGTCGGCAGCCCCAGCTTCTTCGCCCTGCTGGTGATCGCGGTTTCCTTTCTGCCGGTGCTGGCTCTGGAAGCGCAGGAAGGCCGGCTGTTCAAACCGCTCGCTTACACCAAGAATCTTGCCATTCTGGTGGCGGCGGTGCTGGCCATCACGCTCGACCCGGCACTGCGGGTCACCTTCACCCACCTGCGCAACTTCGATTTCCGGCCGCGCTGGATGGCGCGGGCCGCGAACGCCGTGCTGGCGGGCCGCATCCACCAGGAAAGCCGGCACCCGGTCAGCCGCCTGTTGATCCGGCTGTATGAACCGTTGGTGGCGTGGTCGCTGCGCTGGAAGTGGGCGGTCATCGGGGGCGCCGCTGCGCTCCTGGCGATCACCGTGCCGGTGTATCAGAAACTCGGCTCCGAGTTCATGCCGCCGCTGGACGAGGAAGCGCTCTTCTACATGCCCTCCACCATGCCAGGCATCTCCATCGGAGAGGCGCAGCGGCTTTTGCAGGCCACCGACCGCATGATCAAGCAGTTCCCCGAGGTAGATCGCGTACTGGGGAAGGCGGGACGCGCGGAAACGCCCACCGACCCGGCGCCGCTTTCCATGCTCGAGACCGTCATCACGCTCAAGCCCAAGTCGCAGTGGCGGCGGGTGCGCACCTGGTACTCCGGGTGGTCGCCGGAGTGGCTGAAGCCGCTGTTCCGCCATATCACGCCCGACCACATCCCGCCGGCGGAGCTGGTCAACCAGTTGAACGACGCCTTGCGAATTCCCGGCGTCTCCAATGCGTGGACCATGCCGATCAAAGCGCGCATCGACATGCTGAGCACCGGCATTCGAACCCCGGTGGGATTGAAGGTATCGGGCGCCTCCACGGATGAAATCGAGCGCATCGGGACGGAGATCGAACGGCTGCTGCCCTCGGTCCGTGGAACCCGCAGCGTCTTCGCGGAACGCGCCGGCAGCGGCTACTTCCTGGACTTCGAGTGGAACCGCGAGCGTCTCGCCCGCTACGGCCTGAGCATCGAGGAAGCCCAGTCCGCGGTGGAAAACGCCATCGGCGGAGAGAACGTCACCACCACGGTCGAGGGCCGGGCACGCTACCCGGTCAACGTGCGCTACATGCGCGATTTCCGGACGGACTGGAACAGCCTGGAGAGCGTGCTGGTGCCCGCCCTGGACGGCCGGCGCCAGATTCCGCTCGGCGAACTGGCGGAGATCAAGGCAGTCTCGGGCCCCGCCATGCTGCGCGACGAGGACGGCCTGCTGACCGGCTACGTGTATGTGGACGTGGCCGGGCGCGATCCCAACGGCTACGTCAGGGAAGCCCGCGACCTGCTGCGCCGGAAACTGAAGCTGCCCGCGGGCTACGCAGCCACCTGGAGCGGGCAGTGGGAGGCCATGGAACGCGTGCACCAGCGGTTGATCGTGGTGGTGCCGCTGACCTTGTTCCTGATCTTCCTGCTCCTGTACCTCAACACCCGTTCTGTTATAAAGACCACCATTGTTCTGCTGGCCGTTCCGTTCTCGGCCATCGGAGCCGTCTGGTTCCTGTATCTGCTCGACTACAATATGAGCGTTGGGGTTTGGGTTGGCCTCATCGCACTACTTGGAGTGGATGCCGAGACCGGCGTCTTCATGCTGCTCTATCTCGATCTCGCGTACGAGCAGGCGAAGCGGGAGGGCCGTCTCAACTCCCTGGCGGGGTTGAGGGAGGCCATCCGGGAAGGCGCGGCCCGGCGCATCCGGCCGAAGTTCATGACGGTGGCCACCGACTTCATCGGCCTGGCGCCGATTCTCTGGGCCACCGGCGCGGGGTCGGACGTGATGAAGCGTATCGCCGCCCCTTTGATCGGTGGCGTTTTCACGTCTTTCCTGCTGGAACTGCTGGTGTATCCGGCCATCTACGAAGTGTGGAAGTGGCATTTTGAGCTGAAGAAGAAGCAGCCCGCGGCGGTTTACGAATACGAACAACTGGTATGACCCGGAGGCTCATCGCGGTCTGTCTGCTGGCGCTGTGGGGCGCGGTGCTCTCCGCCCCGGCGGCGGCCGCGTTTCTGCCCGAGCCCGGCTGCGAATGCGGCTGCGATCATTCCCAGGGCCCGTGCTGCTGCCGGCGCGCGGCCGGCAGCCATTCCGGGGAGCCGCGATGGCGGTCCAAGCAGGATTGCGCGGGCGGCTGCTGCCGCCACTCCGCGTTCTTCTCGTACCGGGTGGGTGCGTTCATCCCCGCGGGCCGGCCCGGCTTGGCCGGCAAGGCCCGCGCGCTCGGAGCCGCGGCGCTTGCGGCTTCGTTCCAACGCGCGCCCCGGCTCTTCTACTACCGCCTGTTTGAACGTCCTCCCCCCCTCCCGGCCGCTTTCCGGCATTGAGGTCCGGCCGGTCTTTTCGATTCATTCGGAAACAGAGGGAGGAGTGTATGCGAACCATGTTATTGGCCTGCGCGATCGCTGTCTCCGCGCAGGCACAGCCGTCCGCCATCATCACGGGCCGCGTGCTGGATGCTTCGGGAGCCGTGATCCCGGGAGCCGCGGTCGAGATTACACCCGCACTGAGAACGGTAACCGGCGCGCGGGGAGACTACGCGCTGCGGGTGCCCCCCGGCTCCCACACCATGACGGTGAGCGCGGAGGGATTCCAAAAGTCATCGCGGGGCCCCCTGTCCTTGCAGCCGGGCGAAACCCTGCCGCTCGATATTACGCTGGAGATCCTCGCAGCGGCCCAGCAGCTCACGGTTACGGCCAAGGCGCCTCCGCTGGAAGGCTTGCACGAAAGCGAGGCCCGGAACTGGCGCGAAGTGCTCGAGATCCACGAGGTCCGCGAAAGCTCCGCCAAGGACGCCGGGGAGGCCCTGGCGCGCGTGGAGGGTCTCTGGAAGATCCGCAAGGGCGGCATCGCCAACGACGTGGCGCTGCGCGGCTTCCAGCAGGACAACATCAACGTGCTCATCGACGGGGCGCGCATCTACGGCGCCTGCCCCAACAATATGGACCCGCCCGCCTTCCATGTGGACTTCGCCGAGGTTGAACGCGTGGAGGTGACCAAGGGAGTGTTCGACATTCGCAACCAGGGCAGCCTGGGCGGCGCCATTCAGATCACCAGCAAGCAGACCGAGCCGGGTCTGATCATCAAGCCCGGTTTCTCTGCCGGGTCGTTCGGATTCCTGAACCCCTCGCTGGCCGGCTCGTTCATGCGGGGGCCGGTGGATCTCGCGGCAGGCTACTCCTACCGCCGCTCGCTGGCGTACCGCGACGGCGCCGGACGGCGCTTCACTCACTACGCGAACTACCGGGCTTCGGAGATGGACCGGGAAGCGTTCGCCGTGGGCACCGGGTGGTTCCGGTTCGGCTTCGCCCCGGCGGACGGACACCGCGGGCAGATCTCCTACACGCGGCAGAATGGCGGCGAGGTCCTCTATCCGTACCTCCAGATGGATGCGCTCTACGATAATGCCGACCGCCTCTCCGCCAGCTACCAGGCCGGCTGGCTGCGTGCCGAGAGTTATTTCACCCGCGTAAAACACTGGATGACCGACGAGTTCCGCACCAGTTCGCTCGGCGCAGCCCGGCCCTATGGCATGGGAACGTTCGCCGCCACCAGGGCGCTGGGCGGCCGGCTGGAAGCAGCCCGGGGAGGCTGGGTGGCCGGGGTGGAGGGCTATCGCCGCAACTGGAATACCACCACCACGCTGCGCCTGGCGGGGCAGTACGCCGATCAAAGCTCCATTCCGAAGGTCAGCGCCACCGCCGCCGGCGTGTACGCGCAGTATCGCCGGGATCTGCTGCCGTCTTTGCTCGTGACCGGCGCCGCGCGTCTGGATACCGCCCGCACTGAGGCCCGGCCATCGGCCCTTAACCTCGATCTCTACCGGGCCTACCACGGCTCGGGTGGCTACGCGCAGCGGGATACCAATCCCTCGGGCCATGTGCTGATTTCCTGGAGGCTGCCACGCGCCGTTGAGGTCTTCGCCGGAGCGGGCCACGCGGTGAGGATTCCGGACCCGCAGGAGCGCTACTTCGGGCTGAAGCGCATGGGATCCGACTGGGTGGGGAATCCCGGCCTCGCCCCTACGCAAAACACCGAAGTTGATTTTGGGATCAACTACCGGGCTGGGCGGTTCACCCTGCGTCCCACGGTTTTCTTCAGCCGGCTGCGCGATTTCATCGTGGTGAGCATGCAGCCGCGCATCCACATGGCGCCCGGAGTCATGAACACGGCGGCGCGGTCGTTCCAAAACATAGATGCCGGCATGCGCGGCGCCGAGTTGAGCTGGAGCCTCGCCCTGCACCGGTCGCTGCTTCTCTCCGGCGGCGCCTCCTACACACAGGGCGAGAAGCGGTCCGGCGGATACCTGCCCGAAATGCCTCCGTTGAAGTCGCGTGCGGCGCTGCGTTACGGAGTGCGGCGGTTCTTCGCCGAGGTGGAGACCCTGGGTTCCTGGCGGCAGGACAGGGTGGAACCCGTGCTGCGGGAGGAGCGCTCGCCGGGCTACGCCCTGCTGAATTGCAGAGCCGGCATACACTCGCGCCGCATCAACCTCGCGGCGGGCTTTGACAACCTGCTGAACCGCTACTACGACGAGCACTTCTCTTATCAGAGGGACCCGTTCCGGACGGGCTCGCGGGTGCCGGAGCCCGGCCGGAGCGTCTTCCTGACCCTGGAGTCGCGGTTCTGAGGAGGAACTTCAGCCCGCCGGCTACTCGAGCACGCTCACTTCGCGGAAATACACGATGGACTTCGCGTCGTGGTTTTGCAGCCCGATATAGCCTTCGTCGGGCCGGGGACCGCGCACCGGTTCGTACCAGGCCTTGCGTTCGGGAACCGGCTGGCCGCCGTCGAACTCGTTGACCACCTGCCCGTTCAGCGATATCACGGTCTTCTGCCCGCGCAGGGAGATCTCCATCGTGTTCCACTCGCCGGCCGGTTTCTGCGCGCGCCGCGAAACCTTGGCGAGCGAGTAGATCGCGCCGGTGGAGTGCCACTCGTCGCCGCCGGCGTCGATCTGGACTTCGTAGCCGTTGTGCACGCCGTACCAGGGGTCCGGGGGCGGTTCCGGCAGCCGGATAAAGACGCCCGAATTGGCGTTCGGCGAGGCGGTCTTGAACACCACGCGTATCGTGCAGTTCCCGAATTTCCGGCCCGTGTACCAAAGGAGGCCCATGCCGCCCTCCGTCTTCAGCATTCCGTTTTCGACCGCGAAACGGCCAGGGCCGGTCATTTTCCAGCCGGCCAGATCCCGGCCGTTGAACAACGGTTTCGGACCGGCGGTACGAGCCGGAACGGCCAGGGCGAGTGCGAACAGGAACACCGCGAAGATGCGCATTTACCGATTCTAGCGCGGCCGAAATGCGCCCCTGGGCCGGGGAACACCGCTGCCGGGCCGCGGCCGGAGGAAGCGGCTGGAACCCGGGCGCCCATGGCCAGCGGGGTTTCGGGACCAGCGTGAAAGGGAATCCGACGGCTCCGTCGATGGCGGCTTGAACCTGGGCTCCCCCATGTTCCCCAACTCTGGCTGTTTTGCAGCGTTTTGGGTGAGTTATGCTGAAATACTTACTCTATGCCTCGCAAAGTCGCTATCTTCGGCAGTCTGGGCCAACTGGGAGTCGAACTGGTGCGCGAGTTCGAATCGCGCGGCTGGGAATTGCGGGAGTGGGACCGCGCCGACGGCGATATCACCGACCGCGGCCTGGTGGAGCAGCGCCTGGCGGAATTCAATCCCGACGCCGTCGTGAATGCCGCCGCGCACAACCAGGTGGACGTGGCGGAGACCGAGCCGCACGCCGCCTACGAGGCCAATGCCCTGGGAGTGCGCAACCTGGCCCTGGCGTGCCGCCAGTTGGACGCCATGCTGGTGCACTACTCCACGGACTACGTGTTTGACGGTGAGGCCGGACGGCCGTATACCGAAGAAGACCGGCCGCACCCGCTGGGCGCCTACGCAGTGTCCAAGCTGGCCGGCGAACTGTACGCGCAGGCGTACCTCGACAACCCGTTGATCATCCGCACTTCCGGTGTTTTCGGACCCGGCGGCCTGAAGACGGCCCGCGGGAACTTCATCGAGCTGATGCTTCGCTTGGCCGCCTCGTCCAACCCGATCCGGGTCGTCGAGGACCATGTGGCCTCGCCTACCTACGCCCCCGCGCTGGCCGGCCGGACGGCCGACCTGGTGGAGCGCAAAGCGGGGGGCGTCTTCCACATCGGCGGCGGTACTCCCGTCTCCTGGTTCAATTTTGCGCGAATGATTTTCGACGTGGCAGGCCTCAAGCCGGAACTGCGGCCGACCAACGAGCGCGAGTACCGCACCGCTGCGCGCAGACCCCGGTTCTCGGCGCTCTCCAACGCCAAGATGGAGAAGTTCGGGCTGCAGCCGATGCCGCCGCTGGAAGCGGCTATCCGCAGCTACCTGGAAAGCCGGCAGCGCTGGCTGGGGTAGCTCACCGGGCCCTGGGAGGCATCGTTATGGTGTCGATACCAGGCCGGACGCCGTAACTGGATCCCAGTTTCCGGTAATCCACCGCGGTACGGCCGTTCCAGTCCCAAACGACTTCGCCGGCGCGCAGGGTAAGTTCGCACAGCAGGCGCTGCTTGCCGCGAATGCCGCCGCCGCTCGCGTCCGCATAGCCGAAATCGCCTTCGAGCACCCGCCAGACCGCCACGTCGGCTTCCGCGCCCACGCCGAGATGGCCCAGATCCGGCCTGCGGATGACCTGAGCGGAGCCCCAGGTGGCTCTGCCGAGCGCTTCACCCAGCGGCATGCCCATAGCCATGAATTTCGAGAGCGTGGTGGGCAAGTCCATCATGGGGCCGTTCCAGCTGGCGATATGCAGGTCTGTCGAGATGGAGTCCGGGTAGAACCCCTGGACGATGGCCGGGACGGCGTTGCGCAGAACCAGGCTGCCGCCGCCGTGTCCCACGTCGAACTTCACCCCCCGGGCGCGCGCTTGCCGCAGGTAGTCGTAGAGCTTGCCGTTCTCGTCCGCGATGGGGACCGGACCGCGAAAGCAGTGGGTGCTGATGTCGCCCGGCCGCAGGCGCTCCGTGACCAGTTGCCAGTAGGGACGCTGGGGCATGAAGTACCCGACGTCCACCATGACGGGCAGACCGGCCGCCTTGCCCGCTTCAATCGCGCGGTCGACTGAAGTCCAGTCGGGCTTCTGGTAGTGCGCCGATTTCACCCCCACGACCACGTCGCGGTGCTTGCGGGCCAGCCGGGCAACTTCTTCCGGACCGAAGTCGTCCTGCTCGGTGATGTCCGTGATCATCCCCAGCCCGGCGATGTTGATCATGGCCAGCACGCGCGTCCTGGCCCGGTCGATGACCGTGAAACGCAATTCCTCGAAGTTGCGCCAGCCGGAGGAGCCCGCGTCCACCATGGTGGTGACCCCGTTGCGGAAACTGCAGTCGTCGGGGCGCACGCTCAGATCGCCGGCCCAGGCGCCGTGAATTCCGGTGGTGCTGAACACATGCGTGTGGATGTCCACCAGCCCGGGAGTCACGGTCAGCCCGGCTACGTCAATGACTTTGGCTGCCGCGGAGGGATCCAGGCGGGCAGCCACCGCCGCTATTTTTCCGTCTTTCACCCCGACGTCCATGCGGGCGTCGATACCGTTCCGGGGATCCATCAGGCGGCCGCCGGTCAGCAGCAGATCGTACCTCGGCTGGGCGGATGCGAAACCACACCCCAGAATCAGGACGGCAAACAGTCTCATAGATCCAGGGTAACTGTTCCGGCTTGCAGGGCGCGCGCGGGCCGTCCGGGTGCTTAGCTTCCCGCCTTCGGGGCGTAGTAGCCTTTGCGGGCCTGCACCTTGAGGTCCTTGTTGCGCGTCCGGACTTCAAGGCGGCGGAAGCCGCCGTCCTTCCTGTCGTTGCTCGAGGTGTACCCGATCGAGTACTGGCTGCGCATCTCCTGCTGGATGTCCTCGAAGACCTTTTCGAGAGTGTTCTTCCTGCTTACCTTGAGCAGCCGGCCGCCGGTCTGTTCGGACATGCGCTTGATGTCGGAATCGCTGACGCCCCCGAACGTCATTCCTCCGTGGCCGTAGTACGCGCTCGGGTCGTAATAGTAGATGCTGTAGACGATGGCATCGGCTCTGTGGGCCGCTTCTATGGCCTCCTCGAGCCGCACGCGGCTGCCCTGGTCCACGCCGTCGGTGATGAGCACCAGGGCTTTGCGTCCGACCTGGTTCTTCAACTGTTCCCTGGCGGCCAGGTAGACGGCATCGAACAAAACAGTGCCGCGGGGCCGGCTGATGGTGGGGACCGGCCCGGGGTGCATACCGGAGGGCGACGAACTTACCCGCAGCTTGTCCAAACCGCGTTCCAGCAAGGCGGCCGAATTGGTGTAATCCTGCAACAGTTCGGCCTCTTCGCCGAAGCTCATGAGGAAGGCCAGGTCCTTCTTTCGCAGCACCTGGGAAAAGAACTGGCTTGCCGCGCGGCGTTCGATGTCGATCAGGTTGGCCTGGCTGACGCTGACATCCACCAGCAGCCCGATGGTGAGCGGCAGGTCGCTCTCCCGGCTGAAGTACTTGACGGTCTGCGCCTTGCCGTCCTCGACGACGGTGAAGTCGTCCTTCTCCAGATTCGCCACCAGGCCGCCGCGGCGGTCCCGAACCGAGCACAGAATGTTGACCAGTTCCACGTCCACCTGGATCGGGGCGGGAAGCTCCTCATCGGGCTTCTGGGCGGGCTGCCGGGCCGCCTGCGGCCAGAGACCGGCCGCCGCCAGAATCAACGCAGCCGGGAGACGCCACTGCATAGTAGTAGAATGACATTAACTCTGACGCACCGGGGGCCAAAGCTGTTTCAGCATGCGTAACGCAATCCGGCATTTAAAGTCCAGCGATCCTGTGCTTGGCGGCATCATAGACCGCGTGGGGCCTTGCCGCATCGAGTTTCTGGAGCCCTGCTTCGACACCCTGGTCCGCTCCATCGTGTTCCAGCAGTTGAGCGGGAAAGTCGCCCGGGTCATTTACGCGCGCCTGGCCGAAGCGGCAGCCAATGGGCGGCTGACCCCCGAGGCGATTCTGCGCCTGCGTCCGGAGAAGATGCGCCGGGCGGGGCTTTCGGCGCAGAAGACGGCCTACATCCGCGACCTGGCCGCCAAGACCCGCCGGGGCGTGGTTATTTTTGAGGCGCTGGGGGAAATGGATGACGACGAAGTCATCCGAACCCTGACTGCCGTGAAAGGGATCGGTGTGTGGACCGCCCACATGTTCCTGATCTTCGCGCTGCGGCGGCCAGATGTGCTGCCTGTCGGAGACCTGGGCATCCGGGCGGCGATCCGCAGGGCGTACGGCCTCGAGGAACTGCCCAAGCCCGCGGAGGTGACCGCCGTTGGCGAACGCTGGCGGCCATATTGCAGCACGGCGAGCTGGTACCTGTGGCGCAGCCTGGAGGGCGAAGCAGGCCTGTAAACGCCGCCGCTCTTCCGCGCGGTAGGCGAAAGCCGGGGCGGCGGGCTTGGGAATACTACTTTCCGCCCGCCCGCCCGGCGTAACGTCGCAGGTACGCCGTCCAGCGCTTCTCCTCGCCGGGCCGGTCGAAGGTCTCCCGCCAGTACGCGCGGAACCCCGCCGCCGTGCCTGAAGCCCTCTCCTCCAGGTAGCGGAAAAAATCTTCCAACCGGGGGGCGCCGTCCAGCAGCGTTCGCACCGTGGCGCAATCGTTCATATCCCCCAGCCGCTGCTGGATCTCGCGCAACGATTCCAGGCGCCGCGCCAAACCGGGGCCGTAGCACCCCCGGAACAGCTCCAGGGTATAGCGGAAGCGCTTGGCATCCAGGCGGAACTCGTGCAGCCGCGCGGCCGACCGGGCCGCGACCGCTTTCCGCCCCGCTTGAAAGAAGTCGGCGGCCATTGCAGGAAGGAAGCGTGCCGCATTGTCCGCCACGCTGTCCCGCGCGTCCCACCGGATCCGCTTGCGCGCCAACGTTCACCTCACCTTCAGCCGCCAGGCCTTCAGTTCGGACGACAGCTCCCGCTGTGCCTGCCTGCGTTCCTGGACCAGCCGGACGGCCAGTTCGCCATCCTCGACCTTGGCCTCCCGCAACAGCTGCAGGGCGATATCGCGATTCCGCACTTCCCCAGCCAGTTCCATGATCCTTTTCATGCGCCGCCGCGTCTTCCGGGTCCGCCCGGAGGGAAGGAACTGCTCGAAGACCCGGAGGCACTGCGAGAGGCGCCGTATGGCCACTCGCAGGTCGTGAATGGATTCCTCGTCACCGCGCCTGCCGGCCCGCCGGGCTTGAAAAACAAGGCGGCGCCCGAGAGTCCCGGCCAGAGATACGGCGTGCTGCTCGATGGTGATGGATCGCGTCATCGCTTATTCCTTTGCCAGCACCAGCCTCCGGGAATAGGTTTTGTGGAACAAGCCGCCCAGGCGCTCCGCGGCCCAGATCTCCAGGCCGGGATCGCTTCTGGCTTTCAGGCGCACCACCAGGTCGCCGCCCGCGGAGCGGCACTCCAGGCGTTCGACCACCTGGCGGTGGCTGCGGTCGAGCGCGTCGGCAAGGCGCAGCAGCGGAATGAGACGCAACAGGGATTGGCGGTCGCCGGCCGGCAAAGACTGAAAGCCGGAATGGGCCGCCCCGGGCAGCGACTTGCGGTGATAGCGGCACAGGTGCGCGATCAGGCTTCGCTCCCTTTCCGTGAAGCCCGGCAGATCGGAGTGCGCGATCAGGTAGAAGGAATGCCTGTGGTGGCCCGTGTCGCTCACGTAGTGGCCGGCATCGTGCAAATACCCGGCCGCTTCCAGGAGCTTGCCGAATTCGGGCGCCAGACGGTGGGTGTCGATCATCTCGTGGAACAGCACCCGGGCTATCTCCGCCACCTTGCGAGCATGCGCCCGGGCGACGCCGTAGTGCGCGGCCAGCTCTTCGACCACCCGGCGCTGCTCGCGGCTGAGCATGCTCAGTTCCTTCCCCACGCCGCGCGCCAGCAGGTCCGCCACGATTCCATCCCGGACACCCGCCGCGGAATAGTACAGGGAGGGGAATCCGAAGTCCTGCAGGGCGCGATGCAGCAGGGCGGCTCCCGGCACGATGATTTCGGCGCGCCGCGGTCCGATGCCCGCGATCTTTCGGCGACCCGCCAAACCGGTCGCGGCCAGCCGTTCGTAAAGCCTGCGCACCTGCGCCGCGCCGGCGCGCAGCCGGTCGGCCGTGTCCCGCTCCTCGCGCGGGATCCCGTTGATGGCGCAGACGACGGCGGAGGCGGTAGCCGAAGTGGCGATGGTCCGGTCCACCTTGTCCCTGCCAATCCGCCCCACGGCTGCCGAGAGCTTCTCCTCGATGTATTCGTCCATGCGGCGCAGCTCTTGCGGGGTGGGCGGATCGGACTTCAGGAACAGCTCTTTCAAACGGACCGCACCCAGCGGTTTGGAAACCGAACCGGCCAGCCGCCCGTTCTCGCTCAAAATCACTTCGGCGCTTCCCCCGCCCACGTCCAACACGACGATCCGCTTGTCCGGATGGGGCCAGCGCGCCTGCACGCCCAGGTGGATCAGGCGCGCTTCCTCGGCGCCCGAGATGATTTCCACCGGGGCTCCGATGGCCTGCGAAGCCCGGGCCAGGAACTCGGCCTGGTTGCCTGCATCCCGCACCGCGCTGGTGGCCACGGCCCGAACGCCGAGCACGTCCAGCTTCAGGTAGGTGCGGGCCATGCGCTCGAGCACGTCGCAAGCCAGCTGCATGGCCTCTCCGCCGATACGCCCGGTGCGAAAGACGCTCTCGCCCAACCGGGTCACCTGCCGGTCCACCGCCACGGTTTGCAGAGGGACGCCGGGCGACGCTTCGGCCACCAGGAGGCGCAGCGAGTTGCTGCCGATGTCCACAGCGGCATAGCGCGGCATATATACCCCATCATAAGTCGGCCGGCAAAACACCTCCTCATACCGGCTCCGTATAATGGTTCCAGTATGCCTGCCTTGGCCCCGAACCGTCATAGGGGCAAACTCATCGTGGTGGAGGGGATCGACGGTTCCGGCAAATCCACCCAGATTTCCGTTTTGAGCCAGTGGCTGAGGGCGCAGGGGCTGGGAGTGGTCTTCAGCGAGTGGAACTCCTCGGATTTGGTCAGGGAAACCACCCGGCGCGGAAAGAAGAAGGAGATGTTCACTCCCACGACCTTCAGCCTGATCCACGCCACCGATTTCGCCGATCGCATGGAGCGTAATATCCTGCCGCCCCTGAAGGCCGGCGCCGTGGTCTGCGCCGACCGCTACGCCTACACGGCCTTCGCGCGCGACGTGGCCCGCGGGGTGAGCCGGCGCTGGGTGCGCAATCTCTACAGCTTCGCGGTGCGTCCGAACCTGTGTTTCTACTTCCGCGTGCCGATCGACGTCGCCCTGGGCCGCATCCTGGGCGGACGCGACGCCTTGAAATACTACGAGGCCGGCATGGACCTTGAACTCAGCCGCAACGTCGAGGAGAGTTTCCGCATCTTCCAGGGCCGCATCATCGAGGAGTACGAAGCCATGGTGAGCGAGATGGGCTTCCAGGTGATCGACGCCACGGGCACCATTGAAGAGCAGCAGGCCGAGATGCGCCGGGTGGTGATCGAGAAGCTGGGCGGCAGCCTGAAGAACCAGGTTCTGCGCCTGCGCACGGAGGACGCCAATGGCGCGACCGCTTGAGTTCTACAGCGAGCCGCTGCCCGGCGTCGATCCCTCCGAACTGCAGGGCAAGCTGATTGTCATCGAGGGGCCCGACGCAGTCGGCCGCAGCACCCAGATCGCCAGGCTGCGCGGCTGGCTGCAGCAGAAAGGCCACGCGGTGATGGATACCGGCATGGCCCGCTCCGCGCTGGCCGCCAAGGGCATCCGCCAGGCCAAGCAGGGCAACACGCTGGGCCCGCTTACCATGACGCTGTTCTACACCACCGATTTCGCCGACCAGTTGGAGAACCAGATCATCCCGGCGCTGCGTGCCGGCTTCGTGGTCCTCACCGACCGCTACTTCTTCTCCATCATGGCCCGTGGAACCGCGCGCGGCGCGGACCCGAAGTGGATCGAGCAGGTGGTGGCGAACATCGCGCTGGTCCCGCACGCCGTTTACTACCTGCGCGCGGAAGTGCCGGACCTGGTGTCCCGGGTGCTGATCGGGCGGGGCGCGTTCGATTACTGGGAGAGCGGGATGGACATGCGGTTCGGCAAGGACATGTACGAGAGTTTCGTGCACTACCAGGGGCGGATCCTCCGGGCGCTGGACCGCATGGCGAAGCAGTACGGCTTCCAGGTGATCGACGCCGGCCGTCCTCCCGACCGGATCTTCCTGGAACTGCAGGCGGGAATCTCGCGCCTGTTTGCGGGCAGCTCTCCGGCGTAGGCGCGATCAGGGCTCGTATTGGGCCAGCATGATGTCCCCGCCGGCCTGGTCGATCTGCGTGTACAGCGCGTAGCTGCCGTCAGGCGCCAGGGCCAGGACCCCGTCGGCCACCGCGGGCGGCTTCTCGAGAACCATGACCCGGTGAGACTGGCCCGAGGACGGATCGAGGAAGTAGAGGGCGTTGTCCCTGGCGTCCGGCACCCGGTCGATGTAGTAGATCCCATCCCTGGCCACCGCCCAGCATCCCCAGAAACCGGGCTTCAAGGCAGGCAGGACCAGGGCCTCGGCGCCGCTTGGGAGCGCCTGCCGGTACAATCCCGGCAGAGTGGGACTTTTGGCATAGTAGACGTACCTTCCATCCGGAGACTCCAGCGGCGCGAAGCCTCCGCCGCTCGTCACCCGGACCGCGCCGCCGCCTCCGGCCGGCGCCTTCCAAACCTGCCAGGTTCCGTCGCGATTGGATGAAAAATACACCCATTTGCCGTCCCGGGACCAGCTCGGCACCACGTCCGGCGACGGATTCTGCGTGAGGCGGCGGGGAAAGCCGCCGTCCGCTCCCACTACGTAGATGTCGGCCTGCCCCTCGGGCCGGCTGTCAAACGCGATCCAGCGGCCGTCCGGCGACCATCGCGGGGAGCCGGTCAGCGGACCGTTGAACCGCGTCACCTGCGCGCAGTTCTGCCCTTCGCTGTCGCAGACCCAGATTTCGTTGGTTCCCGAACGGGTGGAACGGAAGGCCACCCGCTTGCCGTCCGGCGAAACCTGCGGGCTGGAATCGTACAGGGTGGAGGCGATCGCCTCGCGGGGCGCACCGGAAGGCCGGCGCCCGGCCAGGGCGATGCGCCAGATATTGGTGTCCCGGAAGACCTGGGACCAGGCCAGCCAGCGGCCGTCGCGGGAGAAAGCCGGTTCGGACGCATTGTCCGCGATCCCAGGCAAACGGACCGGGGGCGTGGAGCCGGTTTCTCCTTCCACCCGCACCCGCCAGAGGTTCTGGCTCCCCGTGCGGTTCGACGAAAAGACAATCCAGTGTCCGTCGGGGGTCCAGGTCAGGCTGAACACGGAGCGGTTGTCCGAGGTCAGCCGGCGCGCTTGCCATTCCCCCTCCCTGCCGGCGGCCGGCGCGACGTAGATATCGGTCACGCCGGGACTGAGGGCGCGGATGAAAGCCACACGCCGTCCGTCCGGAGAGAAAACCGGGCCGCTGTCGCCCACCATGTTTGCCGGAGGCCGGGTGAGCCGCTGCTTGCGCCCCGTGGCGGCCTCCACCAGGAAAATGGCGAAAGGCTCTTCCGCCGCGCGCTTGTCCGCGACGGCCAGGAAGCGCCCGTCGCTGGACCAGTCCAGGTGGCGGCCCGTGGTCTCGATCCGGGTTGGGAATACTTCCGTGATCATGCCGTGAATGCCGCCCCCGGCGGGCGAAACAAAAACCGCGGTTTCCTTTTGCGAGAGGCGCAGGAAGGCAATCCTCTGTCCGTCGGGCGCCCAGGTCGGGCTGACGTCCTCCGCCGGATTGGTGGTCAGCCGGAACAACCCGCCGCCGCTCAGTTTCTGAACATAGACGTCCGCATTCTGGTTGTTTTCCCCGTACCACGTGAAGACCACCTGGCTGCCGTCGGGCGAGAAATAGGGCTGGGACTCAAATCCCGGAAAGGTCGTGAAGGGGAGGATGCCGACCGGAGGCCGGGGTGCGGTGGAAAGCGGGCCGGCCATCCGAAACCAGGCAAGAACCGCGAGCACCGCGGCGGCGGCGATCACCACAAGCACGGCCGCCAGCCGCAGCGCGCTCCGGTGGCGCAGCAGCAGCGCGCGAACGGCCCGGCCGGGGCGCTTGCGGCGCGCGGCTGCGGGCAGGCCGGAGAGGTAGCGGTCGATGTCGGCAGCCAGAGCTTCCGCCGTCGCGTAGCGGTCGCCCGGTCTCTTGCCCATGGCCATCAGCACGATGGCGTCCAGGTCTCCGGCGATCAGGCGCTTGAGCTCGCCCGGCTCGCAGGAGCGCCTCTCGCTGATCGATTCCAGGGTGATGGTGAGGGGCCCGCTGCTGCGCGGGTCGGTTACCGTTTCGGTGCGGCTGATGGCGGTGCTGGGGCGTTCCGGTTCCTGCTCGCAGATGGCCCGCGCCACCTCGTGGGGCCCGCGCCGGTCGAGCCGGTAAGGCCGGTGGCCCGTGAGCAACTCGTAGAGCAGCACCCCCAGGGAGTAGACGTCGGTGGCCTGAGTGACTGTCTCTCCCTGCACCTGCTCCGGGCTGGCGTACTCCGGAGTCATCATGCGCCACATCGTCACGGTAGGATCGTAGGTCCGCGAGACGAGCGCCGGGTCGAGAATCTTCCCGATCCCGAAATCCAGCAGTTTAGGGACGCCCCGGGGCGTGATCAGAATGTTTCCGGGCTTGATGTCCCGGTGGATGATCCGCTTCTGATGGGCATAGTGAACCGCTCGGCAAACCACCTGGAAGAGACGCAGCCTCTGTTCCGGGCTCAGGCGGTGATGGTCGCAGTACTGGTCGATGCGCTGCCCTGCGATGTACTCCATGACGAAGTACGGCAGGCCCGCCTCGGTCACGCCAAGGTCGAGCAGCCGGGCGATGTTGGGGTGGTCCAGGGCGCTCAGGATCTGCCGCTCCTGGTGGAAGCGGCGCAGGATATGCTCGCTGTCCAGGCCGGGCTTCACCACCTTGACAGCCACCATGCGGCGTTCGGCATCGCCCTCCCGGCAGGCGCGGAAGACCGTACCCATGCCGCCCTCGCCCACCTGTTCCAGGAGCCGGTAAGGACCCGCGCGGTCGCCGTATAACAGGCGTCCGGCCGCGCGGGCTACCGCCGAGGCGTTATCCTGCAGAGCCGGGGATTCGTAGAGGTCTCCGGCGTCCTCGTGCGAACCGATCAGCGATTCCACCTCGGCACGCATCTCGGGATCGCCCGCGCAGGCCTCCTCCAGGTAGGCGGCCAACCGGCTCGGGTCCATTTCCAGCGCCGCGCCCACGACCTCTTTGATCCGCTGCCACCTCTCAGGCTCCATGCGCGGCACTCCGGCTGAGCTGCCGGTGCAGCCAGGCCTTGGCGACCACCCAATCGCGCTTTACGGTGGCCGGCGAAATGCCCAGCACTTCGGCGGTCTCCTCTATGGAGAGACCGGTGAAGAAACGCAGTTCGACAATCCGGCTCTGCTGAGGGTCGAGCCTGGCGAGGTCCTCCAGCGCGTCGTCCAGAGCCACCAGGTTCAGGTCGCGCTTCACCGGCGCGGCCACCGCCTCGTCCAAACTGAGAACACAGGCGTCGGCGCCGCGCTTCTGCGCCTGGTGAGCGCGGGCATGGTCCACCAGGATTCTGCGGATGATCTGTGCGGCGATGCCGAAGAAATGCGCGCGGTTCTGCCATTGCACGTAGCGCTGGTCGATCAGGCGCAGGTAGGCTTCGTGCACCAGGGCCGTGCTCTGCAGCGTGTGACCGGGGCGCTCCCGGCGAAGATAACGCGAAGCCAGCCGCCGCAATTCGCCGTAGACCAGTGGGGTCAACTGCTCCAGAGCCTGGCGGTCGCCCTTGCTCCAGTTCACCAGCAGTTGTGTAACATCAGGCTGTAAAGCGCTCACTGCTTCCGTTTCCCTCTCAAATTGCACCCAGCGGCGGCGGTTCGCCGCTCGCACATCCCTGATTCGTGATCCGGGGACAACCGCCCCGGAGCGGCAGCGGACGGCTGAAGACGGACAACTAGTTTGAAATTATACCGGACCTTGAGCCCCGGCGGACGCTTTCCCCCGCGTAGTTATCCAGAGGACACAACAGCCATGCAGAAAATGCTGATTCGAGGACTGGGATTCGCCGCCGCGGCGGTTGTGACCGTGAGCGGCGCTACTCTGAGTTACCTGTACCTGCGCAAACCCGAAATGGCTCCGCCTCTATCCATCCGGGTCGAGATGACTCCGGAGCGCATCGCCCGGGGAAAGTACGTTTACGCACTGGCGGATTGCGATGGCTGCCATTCGGAGCGCGACTTTTCGCGCCTGGCCGGGCCGGTGATGGAATCGGGCCGCGGCAAAGGAGTTGTCTTCCCGCCGGAACTCGGCCTGCCGGGCAGGATTGTCGCCTCCAACATCACCACTGACCGGGAGACCGGGCTGGGCGCCTGGACCGACGGGGAGAAGATCCGGGCCGTCCGCGAGGGGATCAGCCGGGACGGAAGGGCCCTGTTTCCGCTCATGCCGTACGAAAACTACCGGCATATGAGCGACGAGGACGTATTCAGCCTGGTGGCCTATCTGAACACGCTGCCGCCCATCCGTCACCGCCTGCCGAAGAGCGAAGTGAAACTGCCCGCCTCGCTGCTGATGAAGGACCTGCCGCGTCCTGTCCGGAACGTGCCGCAGCCCGATCGGAGCGACCCTGTCCGCTATGGCGAATACCTGGCGACGGTCGGCGTGTGCGCCGACTGCCACACCCAGCGCGAACGGGGCAGCCCCAAGCCCGGCATGCGCTTCGCCGGCGGCGAACGGTTCCACTTCGGTTTCGCCACGGTGGTGAGCTCCAACATCACTCCGGACGAGAAGACCGGAATCGGCCGCTGGAGCGAACGGGCGTTTCTGGCGCGCTTCTACGCCTACCGGGACTATGCCCAGAAAGGTTCGCCCCAGGCCGGCCCCCAGAGCTTCACCCTGATGCCCTGGCTTGCCCTGTCGCAACTGCCGCCCGAGGATTTGAGAGCCATCTACGCCTACCTGCGCGCGCAGCCCCCCGTTTTTAACCCCGTCACGACCCACCCCCGCCCCGGCGCGGAGCCTCTATGATCGCGCCGCATTCCCTCCGGCAGCCGGACCGAAGCGCTTGATGAAGTTGGTGTCGAAGTCGCCCGACAGGAAGTCGGGATCCGCCAGGATCCGGCGCTGCAGCGGAATCGAGGTGTGAATCCCTTCCACGACGAACATTTCCAGTGCGCGCTGCATGCGCCGGACGGCCTCCAGACGGTCGCGCCCCTTGGTGACCAGTTTGGCGACCAGGGAATCGTAGAAGGGCGAGATCACCCCGTCCACGTAGGCCGCCGTATCCACCCGCACGCCGATACCTCCGGGCAGGTTCAGCGCCGTGATGCGGCCCGGGGAGGGCGCGAAAGTCTCCGGGTGCTCGGCGTTGATACGGCACTCGATGGAATGCCCGCTGAAGGTGACCGGCCCGTCCAGGACCTCGCTCAGCGGGCATCCGGCCGCAATCAGTATCTGGGCCTTGACCAGGTCGAGCCCGGTTACCATCTCGGTCACCGGGTGCTCCACCTGAATGCGGGCATTCACTTCAATGAAGTACAGGTCGCCGGCTTCATCCATGAGGAACTCGACGGTTCCCGCGTTGGTGTAGCCGACAGCCTTGACCGCCTCCCGCAAAGTAGCCGAAACGCGGGAGCGAAGTTCCGGCCGCAGCGAGGGCGAGGGCGATTCCTCGATCAGTTTCTGGTGCCGCCTCTGAATGGTGCATTCGCGTTCTCCCAGCACTTCGACGTGTCCCTGCCCGTCCGCCAGCACCTGAAACTCGATATGTCTCGGCGCCTGGATATATTTCTCCAGATAGACGTCCGGACAGCCGAACGCGGCCTGCGCCTCCTGCCGGGCCTGGGCGAACTGGGCGGGCATGTCGGCGGCGCCGTTGACGATTCGCATGCCCCGGCCGCCGCCTCCGGCCGAAGCCTTGATGATCAGCGGATAACCGATCCTCTCGGCCACTTCCAGGGCCTCGTCGCAGGTCTCCAGCACGCCGTCGGAGCCCGGCAGGATGGGGACGCCGGCCGCTTTCATGGCCGCCCGGGCGCGCTCCTTGACTCCCATGAGGCGGATGACTTCCGGCGAGGGGCCGATGAAACGAATGCCGGACACTTCACAAACGTCCGCGAACCGGGCATTCTCGCTGAGGAATCCGTAGCCGGGATGCAGGGCGTCGGCGTCGGTGATCTCGGCGGCGCTGATGACAGCCGGAATATCCAGGTAGCTGCGCGTGCTCTTGGCCGGGCCGATGCAGATCGCCTCGTCGGCGAAGCGGACATGCAGGCTATAGCGGTCCGCTTCCGAGTAGACGGCAACCGTGCGGATGCCCAACTCCTTGCACGCGCAAATGACGCGCAGAGCGATCTCACCCCGGTTCGCGACCAACACCTTCTTAAAGGGGCTTGATCGCAAACAAGGCCTCCCCGTATTCCACAGCCTGTCCGTTCACGACCAGCTTGCTGACGATGAGACCGGCCACTTCGGCCTCGATCTCGTTCATCAGCTTCATGGATTCGATGATGCACAACACCTTGCCCGGCTGTACCGTGTCGCCCACCTGCACGAAAGGCTGAGCGCCCGGCGCGGGGGCTTCGTAGAAGGTGCCCACGATCGGGGATTTGACCAGGGTCAGGTTGGGATCGAGGAGTCCCTCGGCGGCCTTCTCCGGGGTCGCTTCCCCGGCGCGGGAGGCAGGACTGGAGGCCGGAGCGGGAGCGGTGGGTGGAGGGGTGGGGATGGAGGCTGGCGCGACCCCGGCCGGGGCGGCGTAGATCACCTCCGGAGTGCGGTTTTCAGCCACCCGCCGGATGCGGACACGGTTGTCTCCGCGTTGCACCTCCAGCTCAGCAATGGCCGTCTCCGTAACCACTTTGATCAGTTCGCGGATTTCTTCAAGTGTCATCGCAAATTTCTTAGTGTATCGCAGGGCTGCCCGGGCTTTCCCGACGTCCAGGTCTCAAACCCGGGCGCCGCCCGCCGGGCCGGGCTCAGATTTCGAGAATCTCCTTGGGCGTCGGAGTGAGCACTTCGCACCCCCGGCCGGTCACCAGGACCGTGTCTTCAATGCGGATGCCGCCCAGTTCCTCCAGGTAAATGCCCGGCTCCACCGTCAGGGTCATCCCGGCCTCGAGCCTCAGCTTCTCGTTTCTTCCCAGCCGGGGCGCCTCGTGGATCTCCAGACCGAGGCCGTGCCCGGTGGAATGGGTGAAGAAGCGGTCCAGCCCGGCTGCCTTCAGCACCCGGCGGGCCTCCCGGTCCACCCGCCCGGCGGCGACGCCCGGCCGCACGGCGGCGATAGCCGCCAGCTGGGCCTCCAGAACCGCCCGGTACAGCTGCCGGGCCCGGCGCGAGACCCGGCCGTGGAACAGCACCCGGGTCATGTCGCTCGCATATCCCTGGTACTGCGCCCCCATGTCGATCAGCACCCAGTCGGCGCGGCCCAGGACCCGCGCCCCGGGCTGCGCGTGCGGCAGCGCGCTGTGCCGCCCGAAAGCCACAATGGTCTCGAAGGCCGCGCGCTCCGCCCCCAGCCGCCGCATGCGGTACTCGATCTCGGCGGCCAGGTCGGTTTCCCTCATCCCCTCTCGTACATGCCGTAGAGATTGCCGGAAAGCCAGCGAGTTCAGCCGCACGGATTCGCGAACCAGGGCCGTCTCTTCATCCGACTTGATCATGCGCTGGCGCTCAACCAGGGCTGCCACCGGCTCCAGTGCAGTGCGGGCGGGCAAGCCGGCCCGGAGAAAATCGTAGGCCTCGAATCCCAGACGCGACTTCTCGAACCCCAGGCGGCGGATGCGACGGCGCCGGACCGTTTCCACCACGTCTTTCAGCAGGGGCCCGCGGCACACTTTCACCCGCCCGGAAGCCTGTTTCGCGTGCAGAGCGTAGCGCGGATCGGTGAACAGCAGCGCTCCCTCCCGCAGCAGCAGTGTGACGGCGTTGCTGCCGCTGAAGCCGGTCAGATAGCGGACGTTGGGAAGCGCGGTAACCAGCAGCGCATCCAGCTTGCGTTCATCCAGTTCGGCTGCCAGCGCAGCGCGCCGGCTTTTGAATTCGCTCATGGGATGAGCAGCAGCTTGCCGGTAGTCCGGCGTCCCTCCAGGTCCCTGTGAGCCTGGGAAGCCTCGGCCAGAGAGTATTGCCGTCCGATCCGGACTTTCAGCTTGCCGGCCGCGACCCACTCGAACAGGTTGGCGGCCCGCCCGAGCAGTTCCTCGCGGGTTGCGGTGTAATGAGCGAGGCTGGGACGGGTCAGGAACAGGGACCCCTTCTGAGCCAGAAGGGTCACCGCAAAAGGCGGCACCGGCCCGCTCGACTGGCCGAAGGACACCAGCATGCCCCGCGGCCGCAGGCAGTTGAGGCTCTTGTCGAACGTGTTGGCGCCCACCGAGTCGTAGACCACCTCGACGCCCCGTCCCTTCGTGAGGCGCTTCACCTCGGCCTCGAAGTCCTCCTCGGTGTAGCGGATGACCTCGTCGGCGCCGGCCTCCCGCGCCAGCCGCGCCTTTTCCTCGGTAGAGACCGTCCCGAAAACGCGCGCCCCCGCGATCTTCGCCATCTGCACCACCAGCAGCCCGGTGCCGCCCGCAGCCGCGTGGACCAGGGCGGTGTCGCCGGGCTTGAGCGGGAAGGTCGAGCGGGTCAGGTAGTGCGCCGTCATGCCTTGCAGCGGGAGGGCCGCCCCGGTCTCGAAATCGACTTCCGGGGGCAGCTTGATCAGTTGCCAGGCAGGCACGGCCGCATAGTCGGCGTAGGCGCCGCGAGCCATGGCCCAGGCGACCCGGTCGCCCGGCGCCACCTCGCTCACTTCGGCCCCCACCGTTTCCACCACCCCGGCTCCTTCCATCCCGGGCACGAAGGGCAGGTCCAGCTTGTAGAATCCGGTGCGCTGGTAGGTGTCAATGTAGTTGACGCCCGCCGCCATGACCCGGACCAGGGCCTGATCCGCCGCCGGGGAGGGCACGGGCGCTTCCCCGTAATCCAAACGCTCCGGCCCCCCGGTCTCTCGAACTTGAATGGCTTTCACAATTCACCTTTCCGCTGGGACCGCGCCAGGTGCACCGTCCCTGCATAAATCAGCAGATAGCACAGAGTAAACGGGAAGAAGATCAGCCGCGCCAGGGTTCGCACCGCGCCGGCCCCGGCCAGGCCTGCCCGGTAGAGCACGAACTGGCGCATGGCCTTCCAGTGCCCGTAGTCCAGCCAGAAGTAGTCGCCGTTTTCGTTCAGGACGAAGACTTTGGCGGGCAGGCGCAGGGCCAGCGCCCATTTCCACTTGGTCATGATCGGTTCAGCCGAGCAGATGATTCCCAGGATGGAGTAGCGGTTCCTGAGCAGCTCCTGGAACAGCCTCCGGCGTCCGGCCGGGCCCCGGTAATCCGTGACCCGGTACACCCGGGTGGTTTCCGGGACAAAGCCCTTGGGGAGGCCCGCGTAGCAAGTGACCAGATCGACGAAAATGTCCTCCCCCCAGGAACTGCGGATCCCGCTGATCAGTTCCTCGAACAGGTAGCGGGAACCGCTTTCCACCAGCAGGATGCGGGTCGCTTCGGGCAGCCGTTTTCTGAAAAAGTAGCGCACGGTACTATTCCTTCGCGGCAATGGCGATGATGGAGGTCGGCGGCCAGGGAAGCGCCGAATCGATGCGGCGCCACAGCCAGACGAAGCGGTCGAAGACCTTCATCTGGAAGTAACCCAGCGTGGTTCGCTTCAAAATGCGCCCGCTCACGTACCAGCCCGGCCGCGAAATCCGGTTAAACTCCAGTATCCGTTCTACCCGGAAACCTGCGTCGCGCAGCCTTCCGGCCAGCTCTTCGCGCGAGTAGCGGCGGTAATGGCCGAGCGCCTTGTCGAGCGTTCCGTAGATTTCCTGGCCATGCGGCACCAGCACGATCGCACGGCCGCCCGGTTTGAGCGCCGCATACAGGTTGCGCAGGCCGGCCAGGTCGTCCTCGATGTGCTCCAGCACGTTCAAACAGACCACCGAATCCATGCGTCCGCGCAACGGCTCGAAATCTTCGGGCCGGGTGAGGTCGCAATGGCGCACCTCGAGGTTCGGACGGTGATGGAAGCGGGTGGCGAGCCGCGCCAGATGCTCCGGATCGATGTCGCTGGCCACGTACCACCGGCGCCGCGGGATCAGCGCCCGGGTCAGGTTTCCGATGCCGGCGCCGATCTCCAGAACGGCGTCGCCCACATAGGGCCGGATCGTATCCGCCATCCAGCGGTTGAAGCGCGGCGCCGCCGACAGCGCATGCAGAATGTCGGGGCCCGAGTCGCGGTAGATGTCGTTGGTCAAGGCGTAGCGCAGAACGACGAACACCGCTTCGATGGCGTCTCTCAGGCCGATCTTCTTGCCTTCCTCGTAAGTCCTGCCATGGTAGCTGATGGGAGTCTCGTAGATGCGGACCCGCCGGCGCGCCAGCTTGATGGTGATTTCGGGCTCGATGCCGAAGCGTCTGCTGCGGATGGGAACGCTGCGCAGCAGGGACGTGCGGAAGGCCTTGTAGCAGGTTTCGACATCGGTCAGGTTCAGGTCGGCCACCAGGTTGACGAACTCGCTAAGGAAGCGGTTGGCCACCGAGTGCCAGAAGTACAGAACGCGGCGCTCGCCGACAATCATGAAGCGCGAGCCGTAGACCACATCGGCCCTGCCGTCCAGCAGCGGCTTGAGGAGATAGCGGTACTCGTTCGGATCGTACTCCAGGTCGGCGTCCTGGATGATGGTGAATTCCCCGCGCGCCCGTTGCAGGGCCGTCGAGATGGCGGCGCCCTTGCCGGTGTTGCGGGGGTGCCGGAGCAGGCGCAACTCGGCGGGCCGGCAGGCGGCCATCTGCTCGACGATTTCGGCCGAGCCGTCGGTGGAGCCGTCGTCCACCACGATCACTTCGCGCGTCATTCCGTCCGGCAGAGGCGCCCGCAGCACACGCTCGAGCAGCGGTCCGATGAACTCCTCCTCGTTGTACAGGGGCACCAGGACCGACAACAGGGCCATACTTATCGAATATAGCGGAAGATCCCGGGATCCTCCGGCCGGAGCGGAGTTCGCGGCCAGAGGGAGCTGCTAAACCGCTCCTTGCAGTCGCGGCTCAGTATGCCGGGGACTTGCCGGCCCGGCCGCTCGCCGCGGAAGCCGCACGGACCTCGATATGCCCGTTGCGCCGCCGGGTCTCGAAACAGGGCTGGCGGTGGCTGGCCGGCCCGTCGACCACCGAGCCGTCGTGGATCGAGAAGCGCGAGCCGTGCCAGGGACAACGAATGACGCCGTCCTCCAGTCTGCCTTCCGACAACGGTCCGCCGAGGTGGGAGCAGACCTCGCCGATGGCCTCCACACGGCCCCCGCGCCGCACCAGGAGCACCGGCACGCCCGCCGCATCGACCCGGCGCGGCGCCCCTTCGTGCAGCTCCTCTTCCGCAAGCACGGCGACGAAATCGCGCGGCTCGCCTCCGGCCGCCGCGTGGCTGACCCCGATGCGCCGCGAGTAAGTCAGGCCCCCGCCCAGGTAGGCCGAAGCGAACGCCAGGCCGAAACCGGCGAAGGCCAGGCTACGGCCGGTCCGCCTTTCTCCCCGGCCGCGGGCGACAAGAGAGGCGGCATACAATCCAGCCGCGGCCAGGTTGAGCACTCCGTGCGCCAGGCCCACCCGCCGGGCTCCGCCATCCGTGTGGCGCCAGTCCGTCACGCCTGCCGCCGCCGCGGCCGCCGCCGTCACCAGACCGGTGGCGATGGCGGCATCGGCCGGCCGGCCGGACCGCCGGTCGCCGCGCAGTTCATCGATGACGTCCAGGACAAAACCCGCCGTCCAGGCGCCCACGGGAATGTCCGTCAGGACGGCGTGGAGCGGGTGTCCCAGCCAGACGCCGTGCAGGAAGTTCCTGACCGCCCTGCCGCGCGGCCCCATGGAATCGTACACGCGGTCCACCGCCCGGCTCAGCCCCTCCTCCAGAGGCTGAAACCAGTCCTGGCGCTCGATCGCCTGCAGCACTTTCTCGGAGGCCATAACGAAAATGGTAAAGCCGGCGCGCGGCAGGACCGGGTATCAAACCACACTGGAGGAACCGGCAGGCCGGCCGGTATGTGCGCCCCGTCACCGCCCCCGGAAGCCGCGGTCTTGCCTTGACAAAGCCGTGTGTGAAGACTGAGACTGTAGCGAAGAAGGAGGGGCCCGTGCCGTTGTCTTCGCGCTTCGATCGCAGAACTTTTGTACGCACCGCGGCGGGAGGCGCCATGGCGGGCTTGCTGACCTTCGCCGGACGGGGCAGCGCGGCCGGCGGCATCAAGATCGGCATGACCTTCACGCCCAACCCCCGGGAGCAGGACCTGGCCATGCTGCAGAATTCCGGGCTGGACGCGGTGTCCATCTGGAGCACCACCGAACAGGCCACCCTGGACTGGATGCTGGAGACGCGCCGGCGCCTGGACGCCATCGGCGTCGAAGTCTACAACATAGGCTGCATCGACCTGCATTGCGACCCCACCATCGTCCTGGGCCTGGACGGCGTGGACGGCAAGATCGAACAGTTTCGCCGGCACCTTGCCAACCTGGGCCGGGCCGGGATTCACTACACCACGTACGCGCACATGGCCAACATCAAGGTGCAGATGGTGCCCGGCTACTACCAGACGGCCCGGGTGAAGAACCGCGGCGCCGAGACCCGCGAGTTCGACCTGGAAACCGCCCGCAAGCTGCCCAACTCGCATGGGCGCGAGTATAGCGAAGACCATATCTGGAAGACCTTCACCCGCTTCATCCGCGGCGTGATGCCGGCGGCCGAGAAGGCCAGGGTCCGTATCGGCCTGCACCCCGACGACCCGCCCGTGGACACACTGGGCGGCGTGGCCCGCGTGTTTCGCAACTTTGAAGGCTTTGAGCGGGCCATCCAGATCGCCGATAGCGATTACTTCGGCGTTTGCCTGTGCGTGGGAACCTGGGCCGAGGGCGGCAAGCTGATGGGCAAAAGCCCCGCCGATGCCATTCGCTATTACGGGAACAGGAAGCGCCTTTTCAAGATCCACTTCCGCAACGTCGATCAGCCGCTGCCCCGTTTCCGCGAGACCTTCGTGGACAACGGCTATGTGGACATGTACCAGGTGATGCGTGCCATGCGCGAAGTGAACTTCACCGGTATTGCGATCCCGGATCACGTTCCCGGCGGAGGCTATCCCCAGTCCACCACCGCCTACACCTTGGGCTACATGAAGGCGCTCCGGGACCGGGTCACCGCGGAAGTGCCGCAGCCCCGGGCCTGAAGCTCGCCCAGGCGCCTGCCGCTGCACGGCGCCCTGCCGCCGCCGAAATTCATGAAAACGCCTGTGGGGCCAGGCCTTCCGGCCCGCCGCCGGGCATTCGCGCGGCGCCGTCTCTTATGGCTGATCGTAGCCCGCCAGCCGCCGGATCCAGATATTGCGGTAGCGAACCGGCACGTCGTGGTCCTGCAGCGCCAGCGGTTCTTCGGCGTCATGCGGCGCGTAAGTCCCAACCACCCGGTGGGCCATGCGGCCTACGGCGGCCTGGCGGTTGTGCACCAGGACACCGTTGTGGAACACCGTGAAGTAGGCCGGCTTTACCACCTTGTCTCCCTCGAAACGCGGAGCTTCAAAGACGATGTCGTAGCTCTGCCACTCGCCCGGTTTCCGGGAAGCGTTCACCAGGGGCGGCCACTGGCCGTAAATGGCTCCCGCCTGTCCATCGGCGTAGGTCGGATTCTCGAAGGAATCCAGCACCTGGATCTCGTAGCGGCTCATCAGCAGCACGCCGCTGTTGCCCCGCCACTGGCTGGTTCCGTCGACCAGCGAGGGTGAGGCCCACTCGATGTGCAGCTGGCAGTCTCCGAACTTCTCTTTGGTCACCAGGTCGCCCGCGCCGCCGGCGGCCTCCACGTACCCGTCCCGCACGGTCCATCTGGCGTCCAGCAGTTTTCCGCGGTCCGGGCCCTTGCCGCGGTTCACCCAGCGTGACAGGTCTTTGCCGTCGAACAGAACTATCGCATCCGACGGCGGGGCGCCGGGCTGCGCAGCGGGTGTGACGACCTTGGGCCGCGGCCGGTGGATGTCGTGCACCCGCCATTTCTGGCCGGGCAGCACGGGCGTGTCGTCGTAGCCCACAGGCGAGGTCCGGCCTTTGGACTGGTTCGAGGCGGGCGCGCAGTAGAGCACCACCAGAGCTACGCCGGCCAGCGCAAGCAGAAAGAGCGGCCGCCCCTTGCGGGCGGAATGTGGATGAAGCATAGGGGTTCCTTTTTTGAAACTGTTAGGTTATCAAAACCGGCCGCCCGGGGATTCCCGGCGCGGGCTCGAAAGCTTGCGGCGCCGGCGCTCGGCCGTCCGGACCTGGCGCTCGTTCATGCCGAAGTAATGCGCCACCTCGTGCCAGACGGTCTGCTCCACCAGCGTGCGCAAGTGCGCCGGGCTTCGGGCCAGCCGCTCGTGGGGGCCCTGGAAGATAATGATCTGGTCGGGCATGACGAAGCCGTCCTGCACGCTGCGCTGCGGCAGCGGACGGCCTTGATACAGGCCCAGCAGCGAGCCGGAAACGACTCCGGCGGAAGCCAGGTGCCGGGCGGACGGCTCCTGTTCCACCACGAAGGCCACGTTCTCCAGGCGCTTGCGGAAGCGGGCTGGAATCCTGGCGCACGCGCTCTCCACCAGGCGGTCGAAGTCCTGCGGGCTCATCCCTTGCTGCTATTCTACTGAACTATGGACTCCGAACAGCTGGTCCGGATCGCGTCCAGGCTCAATATCCCCAACATCCGGCGCCACATCTTCCTCTGCGCGGGGCAGAGCGAGCCGAAGTGTTCCACGTACGAGGCCAGCCTGGTCTCCTGGGAGTACCTGAAGAGGCGCTTGACGGAGCTCGGACTCCACCGCGGCGGGAACTGCGTGTATCGAACCAAGGCGAACTGCCTGCGGGTGTGCGAGCAGGGGCCCATCGCCGTGGTCTACCCGGAAGGCGTGTGGTATCACTCAGCCACTCCGGAGGTGCTGGAGAGGATCATTCAGGAACATCTCGCCGGAGGCCGCCCTGTGATGGAATACGCATTCGCGGTAAATCCACTTACTCCCGGTTCGTAGCGTTCCGCGCTTTCTATAAGTCGAATTCCCGCTCACTTACTGGAACGCCCGGCACTCTGTATTTTTAGGCAGCAAGCGGCATAACACTTCCGGCTTCCGGTGTTACTTCCCACACTGTCCCGGCTCGTGCGGATGTTGAAACGCCGGGAATCGCAACCGTACACTTCCCAGAGGAGACAAAGCCTTTAGGGTATGGCGAGTGACCGGCGCCCGCTCCCTCGCTGTACAGTACTTCCGGCGGGGCAGCGCGGTTCCGGCGACTCCTGAAGCTTCGGCTGGCAGGTGCAGCCTGACACTGCAGCCGCAATCGATACAGAGAGGGAAAAATGACGAAGTTGATTCGATCCAGAGTGGCCTTTGGTGTTCTTGTTGCCGGGGTATCCCTGGCTACGCCGGGGTATGCCAGGAACTGGTGCACTTCCGGCGACCTGAACGGCTATTACGGCCTGATCGGTTCGAGACTCCTGACGCCCGGCGTCACCATCGCGCCTCCCGGAACCACGGGCGCGGCCGCGCCGGGGAACATGCTCAATCCCGACTCGCTCATCGGCGGAACCGCGGTCGGCGACTTCTTCCGAGGCAGCATCTCGCCCGGTCCCTTCGCGGCCATTGGCGTGGTGCTGGCCGATGGAGCCGGGAATCTTCTGGCGCAACTGACGGACAGCTCCGCGAACCTCGCCCCGGTGGGAACTTACACGGTGAATGCCGACTGCACGGTCAGCGTGCGCCTGCGGGACAATGACGGCGCGGGGCCCGACCTGTTCGGAGTCCTGGTAGGCGATCAGGTCAAACTGATCCAGACGGGTGCGGCGGCGGCCGCGCCTCCCGGGACCACCGGAGCCATGCTGCCGACGCCGGTTCCGACCACTCTGGTGACCCTGCGGCGAATGGCGGCCAACAACGCCTGCAACAACGGCAGCCTCAACGGAGCGTACGGCATGGCCATCAGCGGACTGTCGTCGCTGGCCGCCCCCGCCGCGGGAGGAGACGCGGGCGCCTCGCTGGCCCCGTTCACCCATGCGGGGCGCTTCTACGCCGACGGCGCCGGGAGCTTCGTCCTCGACGCCACGGGAGCCATGTTTCCGCAGCACCAGATCACGGGGACCTACAGTGTGAGTTCGGACTGCACCGGAACGGCGAGATTCATGATTCCGCCCGGGGCCTCGCTGCCGCCGTCTCAAGGCGGAACGGCTCAGGCGGAGACGCGGAACGTGCGTTTCATTCTCGGCGACCGCGACCGCTCGCTCCACTTCGTCTTCACTGACGCGGACACCATGGGCGCCGGTACGGCTGAACCGCAGTAGAACATTTCCAACCCCCTGGCAGCCTCACCTGGGGCCGGCCCGGACCGGCCCCGATCCGCAGCGTCTGCCCCTCCGATTGCCGTATCATGAAGTAAACGTGGGAAGGAGCAGCGCAAGCCCGAATGAGCCACAGCACCGGCCGGCGGATCGTCATCGCCATTGACGGCCCAGCCGGCGCGGGCAAGAGCACCCTGGCCCGCCGGCTCGCTGCGCGCCTCGGGTTCACCTATATCGACAGCGGCGCGATGTACCGTGCCGTGGCCCTCTGGGCCCTGCGCCGGAACATCGATCCCTCGGATCGCTACCGCATGCAGCAACTGGCGCGGGCCGCCTCGATTCGCTTCGAACCGGGCAGTTCCCGGGTGTGGCTCAACGGCGAGGATGTCACGGAGGCCATTCGGGACCCCGACGTCTCCGCCGCAGCCTCGGTGGCGGCCACCGGCGCCGGGCTGCGCCAGGCCCTGGTCGAGCAGCAACGGGCGATGGCGGTCTCCGCCTCGGTCGTCATGGAGGGCCGGGACATCGGCTCGGTGGTCTTCCCCGATGCGGACGTGAAAGTCTTCCTGGACGCCGGCCAGGAAGAACGGGTGCGACGGCGGGTCGCCGAACTCGGGCAGCGGCAGGCCCTGCCGCCGGAAGCCGAAAAGGCCGTGGCCGTCCAGATCAAGGAACGCGACACGCGCGACCGGACGCGCAGCGAGGCGCCCCTGGTGCAGGCTCCCGACGCGATCTACGTGGACTCCAGCGGGCTCTCCGCCGAGCAGGTGGAAGAATCCGTGCTTCGTATCGTGCGGCAGCGCCTCTCAAACGGAAGGGAACACAGTTGAACGACTTGCTGGTGATGAAATTCGGCGGAACCAGCGTGGGATCCGCCGGCCGCATGCAGGCGGTGGGCCGCATTACGCTGGAACAGAAAAAGAACCGCCCGGTCCTGATTGTGGTCTCGGCCATGTCCAAGATCACCGACCTGCTGCTGGACTCCATGCGCCGCGCCGAGGCTGGAGATCGCACGGGACTGGAAGCCAACCTGCGCCTGCTCCGCGAGCGCCACGTGCAGGCTTGCGAAGAATTGCTGCCGCCCTCCTACCGGGCCTCCGTTCTCCGCACGATCCATTCGCTGATCGGCGAATTCGAGCGCATCACCAACGGGATGCTGATTCTGAACGAGCGCCCGCCGCGCTCGGTCGACGAGGCGGTGGCCATCGGCGAGCGGCTCTCGGCCCTGCTGGTCGCCAATCACCTGGAGGCGGAGGGCGCCCGGGCCATAGCCGTGAACGCGGCCGAGATCGTGGTCACCGACGCGGTGTTCGGCAACGCCTCACCGCTGTTGGAACCGACCCGGGAGAAGGCCCGCAAGCATCTGCTGCCGCGCCTGCGAACCGGCGTCATCCCGGTGGTCACCGGCTTCAACGGCGCCGCCGCGGACGGGCGCCCGACTACCCTGGGCCGCGGCGGCTCGGACTTCTCGGCGTCCATCCTGGCGGCCGCGCTGGACGCTTCGGAACTGTGGATCTGGACCGACGTGGACGGCATCATGACGGCCGATCCCAGGCTGGTTCCCGACGCCGCCGTGCTCTCTGAAGTAACCTACGCCGAAGCCGCCGAACTGGCCTACAACGGCGCCAAGGTTCTGCATCCCCGCACGCTGGCGCCGCTGACCGCCAAACGCATCCCCATCTGGAGCAAAAACAGCTTCGATCCCTCCAACCCGGGCACCAAGATCGTCCCCCACGCCCACGCCAGTTCGGGCGGCCGCGCGGTGACCTCGCTGGCCCGGGTGACCTTAATTTCGATAGAGCCCGCCAGCGCCCTGCTGAGCGGCACGCACCTGATGGCCAAGGCGCTGGACGCCCTGGCGCGCGTCGACGTCGAAGTGCTCGTACTCTCCAGTTCCAGCTACCAGCAGAACTTCTGTTTCCTGGTCCGCAGCGAGGAACAGGCCAAGGCGATCGAAAACCTTGAGACGGCGCTGGCCCTGGAACTGGCCCACGGCTACATGAAGCCGCTGGAGGTCGACGAGAACGTGGGGCTGCTGGCGGTGGTCGGCGAAGGCATGCGGGGCACGCCCGGCCTGGCCGGGCGAATCTTTACCGCCATCTCGCGGGAGAACGTCAACATCATCGCCATCGCCCAGGGCTCCAGCGAGTTGACCATCGCCATCGTGGTGCGCCGGGACGGGCTCGAGAAAGCTGTCCGGGCCGTGCACGAAGAGTGCAAGATGGCGCGCGCGGCCGGCGCCTGAGCTTATACCGGGATCTTCAGCACACGCTCGATGTAATCCTTGCTGATCCGCGCCGCTTCCCTGGGAGGCTGGAAAGGCGAAGAGTCCAGCTCCACTGTGAGCCAGCCGCGCCAGCCCGTGCCGTCCAGGTGGGCCTTGATCGCCGGAAAATCCACTCCGCCCTTCCCCAGGGGAAAGAAGGGCGGATCGTTCATCATGTCCGGACGGTCCAGACGCTCCCTGGCGCCGCCGCGGTGCTCGGGCTTCACGTCTTTGAGGTGAAACTCGACGATGCGGCGCCCCAGTTTGCGGGCCAGGGCGACCGGATCGACTCCGGCCAGGGTCACGTGCCCGGTGTCCAGCACGAACCATACGTAGCGGGGATCGGTGCGGTTCAGCACGGCGTCGATCTCACGGCCGTTCTCAAACTGGCTCCACATGTGAGCGTGGGGGGCCAGTTTGACTCCCTCGCCGGCGGCGCGCTTGCCCAGTTCGTTGAGCGTCGCCGCGATGTTGACCAGGTCCTCGTCCGTGGTTCCTTCCGGACGGCGGCCGCCCAGGTTGATCTTGAGATGCGTACAGCCGAAATGCCGGATGAAGCGCACCAGGCGCATGTGGTCCTCGATCAGCTTCGCCCGCCTCGAAGGATCCTCGAAGCGCATCTCCAGGGGCCCGCCGTTGGAGATCGTGACGAAGCCAAGACCCAACTCGTCCATCTTCGCCTTGAGGTCCCGAGGCCGGTCCCAGTAGGCGGTGAACGAGTGGATGAAAGCCTCCACGTAGCGATAGCCCACCTCGCGGGCCTCCCGGAAGGCCTGGAACTGGTCCTTCTCCCATCCGCCGCGGGTGTTGGGAGTAATGCCCACGCGATATCGCGCCCCGGCCGCCGGAAGCAGCGGGGCTGTCAGAGCCGCCAGGAATTGCCGTCGAATCACTTGCTCACCTCCCTCAATCCCGGACTCTATGGCCCGCGATATAGACTGCTTCGAGGCTGCGGGAATTCCGAATGTCCTCAAGCGGATTCTTTGCGAGCACCAGCAGATCGGCCCACTTGCCGGGCTGGAGGGTTCCCAGGTCCCGCGAGGCGCCCAGAAACTCGGCTGCCTCCCGGGTAGCGGCGGCCAGAATCCGGGCGGGGGTGAGCCCCGCCTGCGCCATCAGTTCCATCTCCCAGTGCTCGAAGTAGCCTGCAAACCGCGCGGGCGGTCCGGTGTCGGTGCCGAACCCGATTCTGACTCCCGCGTCGGACAGCCTCTTAAGGTTCTTCTGCGCGAACTCGAGGAAGGAAGGGTACCTGGAAAAATCGGGATCGCCGGCGATTTTCTTCTGATACTCCGGGCTGCGGAGACTGGCCAGCAACGCCCTCGGGACCGAGCGGGTGAAGAACGGATCCGACAGCATGGGATGCGGCCTGGCGTAGATGAACGTCGAGGCCTCGCGGGTCAGGGTGGGTATCTGCCAGGCGCCGCGTTCCTTCATGGCGGTGATCAGGCTCTCATCCACCAACTGGTCGCGGACGCTGTGCGCCAGCGCGTCGATGCCGGCGCGGACCAGCGCCCTGGCATCTTCCAGGTAGTAGATGTGAGCCGCGACTTTGAGATTGCTCCGGTGAGCCTGCTGCACGATGGCCCGGGATACCTCCAGCGGGATCTTGCGCTCCCGCCCGAGGTGGTCGTCCACCCAGATCTTCACGACGTCCACCCGGCGGCCGGCCAGTTGCGCGATGGCTTTGCGGACTTCGGCCTCGCTGTTGACCTCGAAGGGAACGCCTTTCATGCCCGGGGCGGTGGTTGGATAGCCGCCGGGTCCGGTGAATCCCCGGCCCGCGGTGAAGATGCGCGCCATGCGAGGACGCCCGGCCCGCTGTTCGGCCCTCACCTGGTAGACCAGTTCCTGGTCGCTGCCCATGCTCAGCACCGAAGTCACTCCGTACGAAGCGTAGGTCCGGAGATGCTTCTCCAGGTTCGCGCGGGTGAAATTGGCGGGCGACTGCACCAGGTCGATGGTGTTGCCCAGGTGGCAGTGCAGGTTGATGATGCCCGGCATCACAAAACGCCCGGCCAGATCGTTTCCCTGCGCCCCGGCCGGCGCCTTCAGTTGGGCGGCCGGTCCGGCCCACTGGATCCGGCCGTCCACCACGACCATGGCAGCGCGCGGCAGCGGAGGACCGCCCGAGCCGTCGATCAGAGTGAAGTTACTCAGGACCAGAGTCTCGGCGGAAGCGGCCGCGCAAACGGCGCATGCCGCGGCCGCCCAGGCAGCGATGCGGATCTTCATGACGGAACACCTCTCCCGGCTGGAGGGATTTTAGCACGCGTTTGCGCGCCGTTTGGAAGGAAATTCCGGCGGAGAATCAAGCCGATTGGTGCGCTGGCCACCCGACCGCCTCCCGGGCGTGACGTGCCTGACAGGCAAACACCGCGGCTTTTCTGCTAAATTACGCTGATGAGACTGTCGGACCTGCGCAGGGTAGCTGTCCGCCGGGGAGTACGGATTCGTTTTCGCCTGGCGAACGGATTTCCTTGCGCGGTCAACCAGCATGGCGTTGCCGAGGTTGAGGGGCTGAACTCAGTGCCTGAGTTCGACCTGGAGCGTGAGCTGCCCAATGTGGGTGAGTTCTTACTGGAACCGGCCTGGCCTGAAGGCAAGGGCAAGGCCGGAGCCCGAACCGTCAGCCGCGAGGACCTGTCGCGAATGGCAGGCGGGGCCGGTGTTGCCGGCGCCGAAGACCGTGAAGAATCGGTGTAGAATCTTAGTTGCCTTTTTGTGGACCGGCGCTACCGGTCCGGCTGGAGGGAGCTGATGGATAAACCGGCGCAAAATATACAAGATGGTTTTCTAAACAACGCCCGGAAGGACAAAGTAGTCGTCACGATTTATCTGATGAGCGGCGTCAAGCTTTCCGGCCGCATCAAGAGCTTCGACAAGTACTCCATGGTACTGGAGACCAACAATCAGGAACAGCTCATCTTCAAGCACGCCATTTCCACCGTGGTCACCCAGAAGCCGAGCCACGCTTACGCCGCCGCGCCCCACGCCGCGGGCCATGCCTCCAATGCCGTTGCTCAGGCCGGTGGCGGAGGCGGCCCGGAAGCCTCGGAGGGATAGATCGGCACCGAGCGCGCGATCCTGGCGGGTTTGGAACTGGCCAGACGGAAGACTGCCGCGGCGCAGCCGGCTGGCCCCACCACCGAAGCATCTCTCGAAGAGCTGGCCGAACTGGCCGCAAGCGCGGGCGCCGAGGTTGTCGAAACCACCCGGCAGGTTCGCGAGGCTCCCGAAGCCGCCACCCTGCTCGGTTCCGGCAAAGTAGCGGAGCTGGCATCCCGGGTGGGAGCGCTCAAGGCGGACGTGGTCGTCTTCGATCACGAGCTGACACCCACCCAGCAGCGCAACCTGGAGAAAACCCTCGCCGCCAAGGTGATCGACCGGACCCAGTTGATCCTGGATATCTTCGCGCGGCGGGCCCGGACCCGGGAGGGACGGCTGCAGGTGGAACTCGCGCAGTTGCAGTACCTGCTGCCCCGCCTTACGGGACGCGGCATCTCCATGTCCCGGCTGGGCGGCGGTATCGGCACCCGCGGGCCTGGCGAAACGCAGCTCGAAACCGACCGGCGGAGGATCGCCCGCCGCATACGGCGGCTGGAGGAGGAGTTGGAGCACGTCCGCACTTCACGTGCGGTGCACCGCCGGCGGCGCTCAGCCATACCCTTGGCCACGGTAGCGCTGGTCGGCTACACCAATGCCGGCAAGTCCACGCTGTTCAACCGTTTGACCGCGGCCGGAGTGCTTGCGGACGCCAAAGTGTTCGCTACGCTCGACCCCACCGTCCGGGCCTTGACGCTGCCGTCCCGCCGCCGGGTGCTGCTGAGCGACACGGTGGGCTTCATCCGCAACCTGCCGACCACGCTGGTGAAAGCGTTTCGGGCCACCCTGGAGGAGATCACCGAAGCGGGCCTGGTGCTGCACCTGGTGGACGCCGCCTCCCCGCACGCTTCGCTGCAAGCTACTCATGTGGCCGAGGTGCTGGCCGAGATCGGGGCGGCGGCCATCCCCCGGCTCCTGGTGCTCAACAAGATCGACCGCCTGGCCCCGGACGACCCCGTCCTGGAGGGTTTGGAACGAAACGCAAGCGAGGGCGCCGTCCGGATCTCGGCCCTGACCGGCGCCGGCGTCCAGGAACTGCTCAAGGCCATCGATCAGCGGCTGCCCCTGGACCCCATCGTGCGCGCCAGCTTCCGGCTGCCGCTCGAGCGCGGTTCCGAAATCAGCCTGCTGCACCAGTGCGGCAACGTCCTGGACGCGCGCTATTCGGAGACGGCCTGCGAAATCGAAGCCGACGTGCCGGCGTCCCTCCGCAACCGCCTTCTGAAGTTCGTAAGCGGAAGCCGGTCGTGAAGCCGCGGAGGAGAATCCGGACAAGGTCTACCGCTCCTTTGCCATACTGTGGAGGGAGGCGTTAGTATCGTAGCGGCATGGCGCTGCACGCAAATCGGACAGTGACGGTTTCAGGACGCGCGCCGGGCGCGGCGAGGCCCGGACGATGAATATTCCGAACATTCTCACTCTGCTGCGGATCTTCTTCGTGCCGGTTCTGGTCGGCGCCCTCGTGCAGGAGGAGATGAAACTCCACCTGGGAACCATCACCGTGGAGAACGAGTGGCTGGCGCTGGCCGTTTTCCTGGCCGCCGCGGTGACCGACCTGCTCGACGGCTACCTGGCCCGCCGCTGGGGCCAGGTCACGACTATCGGAACCCTGCTCGATCCCATCGCCGACAAGCTGCTGATCTCGGCCGCGCTGATCGCGCTCGTGCAGGTGGGAGCCGTGGCCGGCTGGATGGTGATCCTGGTGGTGGGACGCGAGTTCGCGGTATCGGGCCTCCGGGCCATAGCGGCGGCCGAAGGCTACACGATTCACGCCAGCGACCTTGGCAAGACCAAGATGGTGTCGCAGGTAGCGGCCGTGGCTTTGTTGCTCCTGGCCATGCACTATCCGCGTCTTGCCGCCCTGGCCTACTGGTCGATGTGGGTGGTGGTTTTCTTCTCGGTTGCTTCCGCCATCAACTACTTCCGGAAGTTCTGGCGCAAGATCGACGACCGGGTCAAGCTGCGCCGGCGGCGCGAGCTTCTGCTGGTCGAAAGACGCCGCAGAGCGACGGCTGTGCGGCAGAGCCAGCCGGGCATCAACTAAGAATAGCCAAGGAACTTGAAATCTCTGAGGGCGGGAGCTTTCAGCGATCAGCGGTCAGCGTTTGAAGCAGCGCGGTGTCAACCGGCTGAAGGACCTGGGTCTGAATCAAGGGCTGGATGGAGGTGTTCCTTCATGGAGGCTCCCAACTCGGCGGCTGGCGGACGGCGCAGATCTACGAGGCCATTCGGACCGCCTTTCCGCCGACGCCGACTCCTTGACCCAACTCCGCCATGACCTGCGCAAGCTGCAAGGCCACGGCTTACTGGACCGTGATGGCCGGCGATACTGCTATCGGCTCACCGTCAAAGGGCAGCGCGTGGCCGCCATGTTCGTCCTCTTCCACAAGCGCATCTGCGGTCCCTTGGCCGACTCGTTATTCCACCATCGTCCCAGAGGGCGGCTCGGCCGCCCGCCAAGAGTGAAGCGGCATACCACAAGGCTGATGATGCCATCGAGAAGCTGATCCATCTGCTTGCCGCTTGAGGCGGAGTGCCGCCACCCACCTGCACCAGAAGCGATCGTTACCGCGGCCTCCCGGTCGTCTGCGCGCCGTAGCCCAAAGGGAACCAAACCTAGGGTTTCCTTCCCTTTGGAAACCCTTTCTTCCCCCACCTCGCGCGGCTTGGCCTCTGGCTCTGGGCGCTCAACAGCCACAGCACCGGACAATCCCCCGGGCTTGCAGGCTGACCGCTGAACGCTGATCGCTGACAGCTTGCGGCCGTTACGGTTACGGCGGAACGCGAAATCTGAGGGACAAATTCTCAGATTTTCAGCGCTGGAATCT